>CAVGKH010000006.1:28518-45970 GCA_963629755.1 Gemmiger sp. | reverse complement strand
GGGTATGGATCCCTACACCAGCATCGTGTCTATCATCATCTGCCAGGCCGTTGGTCTGTGCAGCCCCCTGTGCGGCCTGTGCCTGTTTGTAATGGCTCCCATTGCCGAAACTACCATCGGCGAGCTGGGCAAGCATGTCATCAAGCTGAGCGCTCTGCTGGTGCTGGTGGCTCTGATCGTGGTGCTGTTCCCCTCGGCCTTCAGCTGGGCAACTGCTAATGCAGTTATCCCCATGGGCTGATAGGCTTTAAAGCAAAAGCATAAAAATCTTTTGGGCTGCGGGCTCTCGTTTTAAGAGAGCCCGCAGCTTTTTGTGTATGATAAATAGGCCGTGCGGTTTGCAATTTGGCGGCAGATAGGCTATAATATAGTTTAATTATATATTGGAATGCTGTGTTTTGGCGGTGCTCTCAGCACGCGCCGGCCCGGCATTGCAGGAAAAGAGGTTGAAGGCGATCATGGGGCAGCAGATCCTGGTGGGTTCCACCGGCTTTGTGGGGGCCAATCTGGCGGCAAAGCATACATTTGATAAAGCACTGCATTCCACCGATATTGCACAGGGCTTTGGCGGCGATAACAGCCTGGTGGTGTATGCAGGGGTGCCCGCCGCCATGTTTTTGGCCAACCGCGACCCCGAGGCCGACCTGGCCGTTATGCGCACGGCGCGCGAAAACCTGCAAAAGATCCATGCAAAAAAAACGGTGCTGATCTCTAGCATTGCCGTATATGCCGACAGCCGCGGCAAAACCGAGGCTGACGACCCGGCAGGCGAGGGGCTGGCTCCCTATGGCGCAAACCGCCTGCAGCTTGAAAAATGGGTGCGGGAAGACCACCCGGATGCCTTGATCGTGCGGCTGCCCGCGCTGTATGGCATCCATTTAAAAAAGAACTTTCTGTACGATCTGCACACCATCACCCCGGCTATGCTGCGTGAGGCAAAATATCAGGAGCTGGCGCAGGAGAGCAGCCTGGTGAGGCAGGGCTACAGCCGGGCAGAAAACGGCTTTTATAAGCTGAGCGGCAGCGCCGACCCCGCTGCCCTGCGCGCTTGGTTTGTGGCAAACCCCTTTAATGCCTTGGCTTTTACCGACAGCCGCAGCCTCTACCAGTTCTATAATCTGGGCAGGCTTTGGCGGGATATAGAAACAAGTCTTGCAAACGGCCTTACTCTGGTAAACCTGACCACGCCCCCGGTATCGGCTGCCCGTGTGCACAAGGCGCTGACCGGCCGCGAGTGGAAAAACGAACTGCCCGCCGCCCCGTTTGATTACGACCTGCGCAGCCTGTATGCGCAGCAGCTGGGCGGCGAAAACGGCTATTTGTGCAGTGAAGCCGAAGAGCTGAACGATATAAAAAAATTTATGGAGGAATGGATATGAGCGGTGAAATTGGCTATAAACTGAGCGCCTCCAACATTGGCTGGGAGAAAAAAGACGATGCGCGCGTGATCGCGCTCATGAAGCAGCTGGGCTATAAGGGGCTTGAGGTGGCTCCCACGCGGCTTTTCCCCGATACGCCCTATGCCCACCGCACCATGGCGGCCATGCTCAGCATTGCCATGCGGCGCGAATTCGATTTTTCCATTCCCAGCATGCAGAGCATCTGGTTTGGCGTAGAGGGCAATATTTTTGACCCCGCCACCAAAGATGATCTTTTAGAAAAAACCAACTGCGCCTTTAAATTTGCGCACGCCATGGGCTGCCACAGCCTGGTGTTCGGCTGCCCGCGCGCACGCAACATGCCCGAGGGTCACACCGAGGCTGAGGCCGAAGACTTCTTCCGCAAGGCGGCCATGGTGGCCGAAAGCTATGGCGGCAAGCTAGCAATGGAAGCTAACCCGCCCATTTACAACACCAACTTTTTAAACACCACCCGGCAGGCCGTAGATTTTGTGCGTAAGCTGAAGGCCCCGGGCCTTTCGGTAAACCTGGATGTGGGCACGATGGTCTATAATAATGAGGTTCCTGCCGATTTTGCCGATGATCTGGATATCGTGAGCCATGTGCACATCAGCGAGCCGTATCTGGCCCCCATTGAAGAGCGCCCCATTCACCGCGAGCTGGCACAGGTGTTAAAAGAAAAAGGCTATAACGGCTTTGTGAGCGTAGAAATGAAATGCGCCGATTATGATACGGTGGCACGGTGCCTTACTTATGTGGCGGAGGTATTTTTGTGAGCACAGAACTGATACAGGGCGTTTCCGGCGTGCCGGATTATCATAAGCAGGAGTTTGCTCCCAAAGCGGCGCAGTACTGCCTGCTGATTCCCATTATCAACGAGGGCAGCCGCATTCTGGCGGAGCTGGACCGCATTCAAAAGGCCGGTGTGGATAAGCTGTGCGATGTGATCTTATGCGACGGCGGCAGCACCGATGGCAGCATGCAGCCCGAGGGCCTTATAAGCTGCGGCGTGAACACGTTGCTCACCAAGCTTGGCCCCGGCAAACAGGGCGCGCAGCTGCGCATGGGCCTGCACTACGCGCTTGCGCGCGGCTATGAGGGCATTCTCACGGTGGACGGCAACAACAAAGATTCGGTAGAAAGCGTGCCGCTGTTTTTGGATAAGCTCAAACAGGGCTACGACCTTGTGCAGGGCAGCCGCTTTATTCAGGGCGGCCTGGCTGTGAACACGCCGCCCAGCCGCTATATGGCGGTGCGCCTGATCCATGCGCCGGTGATCAGCCTCACAGCGCACCAGTGGTTTACCGATACCACCAACGCCTACCGCGCCTACAGCCGCCGCTATCTTACCGACCCGCGCGTGGCCCCGCTGCGTGATGTGTTTATGAACTACGAGCTGCTGGCCTACCTGAGTGTGCGTGCTACCCAGCTGGGCTATAAGGCGTGCGAGGTGCCCGTGGTGCGCGCCTACCCCAAAACCGGCAAAACGCCCACCAAGATCAGCGGCTTTAAGGGCAACAGTGCCTTGTTGAGCGTGCTGTGGCAAAACCTACTTGGAAAATACAATCCGTAATACTAAAAGATAAAATACAAAAAGCAATATTAAAATTTGCATAAAACCGTATTTTATACAAAAAGGAGAAACGCCCGTGCTGAAAAAATGGACGATGGCCATACAGAATAAACGGCGCGGGCCCCCAGCCTTTTTATGGCTGGCGGCGGCCTTGCTGGCGCTGGTAATCGTGCTGGCAAACCGCAGCTGGAGCAAGTTTTACACCGGCAGCTGGGACGGCTATTCTGAGCTGCTGGCTGTGGGGCGTATAACGCAGCTGCAGCAGGGGCAAACGGCCCCCGGCAACTTTTTGGGTGTTTATACGGCCGAGTGGGGCGATGGGCAGGGCTATGCACTGCTCAAAGAGAACCCGCCGCAGGACCCGGCCGATTATAAAAGCTATGTACACCAGAGCGGCCTGCAGGGCACGCTGGAAGGGCTTTTGGCCCGGGTGCTGCTGGCCGTGCCCGGCGTTTCGGGCGAGGGCAGGCTGAACGCCCTGTATTTTGTAAACTGCTGGCTGTTTTATCTGCTGGCGGCCCGGCTGTGCCTGGCGCTGGCCGGGCGCTTTGGCCCGGGGGCGGGGCTGGGGGCGCTGGCGGCGGTTTTGTGCGCGCCCTGGCTCACCATGGGCGCAAAAAATCTGTATTGGGCTTTATGGACCTGGCTCTTGCCCTGCTGCGCCGGGCTGTACCTTGCACGGCGGATGCAGAACACCAAAAAGGCGGGCTTCAAAGCGCTTGCAGGTGTGTTTTTGGCCGTGCTCGTGCGGTGCCTGTGCGGCTTTGAGTATATAAGCACGATTTTGATCTTATGTGAAATGCCGCTTGCGGTTTGCTGGCTGGAGCAAAAGCCCCGCCGCCGCAGCTGGTTTTTTGCCATGCTGCACACGGGCATAGCTGCCGTGCTGGGCGCGGCGGCCGCGCTGCTGGTGTGGCTGGGGCAGAGCACCGTTTATTACGGCAGCCTTAGCCGGGCCGTGCAGGAGGTATCTGCCACGGCCTTTGCCCGCGCAGGCGGCGCAGCCATGGCAGGCGATGCCGCCAGCGCCATGACGGCGCAGCTGCGTATCGGGCAGGTAATAAGCACTTTTATAAGCGATTCCGAGCCGCAGCTGCGGCTCGGTGCTTTGCAGCTGCCGGTGCTGCCGGTGCTGGCGCTGGGGGCTGCTTTGGCTCTGGCACTTTGCGTGCTGGCGGTGCGACACAAAAATGCCCCGGCGCTGCGCGGGCTCTGCGGTCTGTGGGCCCTGGGGCTGGCCGCGCCTATCAGCTGGATGGCACTTTCAAAAGGCCATGCCTACCTGCACACCCACTTGACCCCCATGCTGTGGAGCTTTGCCCTGCTGCCCTGCACGGCGGCTGTGTGCGGCTGGGCCTGCCAGCAGCTTTTGCAGAAATTCCTGTTTCAAAACAGGCGGTCTGAAAATAAAGAAAGCCAAAGATAAAAAAGCTCTTTATGGCTTTCGGTCTTCAAACGGCCTGGCAAGGAGAACGAACGATGACCTACGATAAAATCATTCTGGGCGCGGGGCTTTACGGCCTTTACAGTGCCCTGCGCTGCGGAGAGCGCGGCGAAAGGGTGCTGGTGCTTGAGCGCGATGCCGCCCCGTTTATGCGCGCGACCTATATCAACCAGGCCCGCGTGCATATGGGCTATCACTACCCGCGCAGCTTTTCCACCGCCATTAAAAGCGCGCATTATTTTGACCGTTTCTGCAAGGATTACGGCTTTTGCAACCTGACCGAGTTTGACCAGGTGTATGCCACCAGCGCCCATTTCAGCTGGACGAACGCCGCCGAGTTCAAGGCATTCTGCCGCGCGGCCAATATCCGGTGCGACAGCGTGGATACCGACCTGTATTTTAACCCCGGCATGTGTGACGGCGCATTTCTCACCCAGGAATACACCTACGATGCGCAGATCTTAAAAAAATGGTTTTTAGAAAAGCTTGCCACATGCCCCACGGTGCAGATGCGTTTTCATGCGGCCCCCACGGCCATTCGCCAGGCGGGCAGTGCCTGGCAGGTGGAGTTTTGCGGCGAGAGTGCCGAGGCTCCGTTTTTGCTGAATGCTACCTACGCCGGTGTGAACGATATCCATGCCATGCTGGGCTTTGAGCCGTTTAAGATCAAATACGAGCTGTGCGAGATCATTCTGTGCACGGTGAACGAAAGGCTAAAAAACACGGGCCTTACCGTGATGGACGGGCCGTTTTTCTCGATCATGCCGTTTGGCAAAACCGGCCTGCACAGCCTTACCAGCGTGACCTTTACGCCCCATACCACCAGCTACGACAGCGTAGCTACCTTTGACTGCCAGAGCCGCAGCGAGGGAAAATGCCGCCCGGGCAGCCTGTATAACTGCGATGAGTGCAAAGCAAAGCCCGCCAGCGCCTGGCCGTATATGAGCCAGCTGGCCCGCAAATATATGCTGCCGGAGCTGGAATTTCAGTATCACAGCAGCCTTTTCAGCATGAAGCCAATCTTAAAGGCGAGCGAGATCGATGATTCCCGCCCCACGGTGATCCGGCAGTATTCCGATGCGCCGCGCTTTGTAAGCGTGCTTTCGGGCAAGATCAACACGGTATACGACCTGAACGAGGTACTCGACGATGGACAATAAAGAAAAAAACTTTTTGAGCGCGGTATTCTATCTGCATAACGATGCCGGGCGTGTGGAGCATTTTGTGAGCGAGCTGAATGCCCGGCTGGACGAGCACTTTGAGCAGTACGAGCTGGTGGCCGTAGACGATAACTGCACCGACGGCACGGTGGAAAAACTGCACGAATGGGCCAAGGGGCTGGCAAAGCCGCTGACCATTCTGCACATGAGCCTGCGCCAGGGAACCGAGCAGTGCATGAATGCCGGGCTGGACTGCGCCATCGGCGACTATGTGCTGGAATTTGACAGCGTGGATATGCCCTATGAAAGCGGGCTGATCTGGCAGGCCTACGAGCTGGGGCAGCAGGGCAACGATGTCGTAAGCGTGCGCCCGCAGTCTACCAGCCGCTCGAGCAAATGGTTTTATAAGGTCTTTAATAAATACAGTCGCTCGCCCTACGAGCTGAACACCGATGCCTTCCGTTTGGTGAGCCGCCGCGCCATCAACCGCGTGCATGCCATCAGCGAAAACCTGCCCTACCGCAAGGCGGCCTATGCCACCAGCGGCTTAAAAATGGCTGTGCTGGATTTTGCGGGCTATGCCAAAACCGAAAACGATCGCTTTGACCTGGCCGTCAACAGCCTAGTGCTGTATACCGATGCAGGCTATAAGATCAGTCTGGGCATTGCCGAGTGCATGATGTGCCTGGCGCTGGCCGAGCTGGTGTATACGCTGTATATCTATCTGTTCGGCGGCTATCCGGTAGAAGGCTGGACGACCACGATGTTCGTGCTGACCGTAGGCTTTGCGGGCGTGTTTGCCATTCTTTCCATCATTATCAAATATCTGAGCTTGCTGGTAGACCTTGTGTTTAAAAAGCAAAAATACATGGTGGAATCCATCGAGAAGATACAAAAGTAAAACTGCATGAAAAAACTGCGTGAATTTGCAAAGAATGATCTAAGCGCCCGGGCGTTCCGGCTGGGGGCGGCTTTCGTGTGCCTTGCACGCGTGGGGCTTACCCGCTCTCAGATGTTTTATACCTGGGTGGGCGGCGCCCCGCTGGACGATGAGCTTATGTTCCGCGCCGCCGAGAGCATCACGGCCGGGCAGTGGCTGGGGCCTTATGATTATCTCACCCTCTCGAAAAACATGTTTTTTGCCGTGTGGCTGGCGTTGATCCATGCCCTCAGGCTGCCGTATCTGGCGGCGGGGCAGGGGCTTTGGTGCCTGGCCGCGCTGGCGGCAGTGCAGGCGTTTGCGCCGGTGATCCGCCGCCGCTGGCATCGGCTTTTGCTGCTGGCAGTGCTGGTGTTTGCCCCCAGCAGCATGGCCGCCTACACACTGCGTGTGTACCGAGACAATATTTTTCCGACACTGTGCCTTTTCTGCGTGGCCGGGCTCTGCGGTGCGGCACTGCGCAGCCTGCAGCCCCAGAAAAAGATCTGGCCCTGGGCGCTTTTAAGCGGTCTGGGCCTTGCCTGCGCGGCACTGGACAGAGAAGACGGCTTGGCCTTTTTGCTGCCGTTTATGGCGGCGGGCACGGCCATCGTGCTGTTTTTGCTGGTGCGCAGCAAAGCAACTCTGCACAAGGTGCGGCGCACGGCGGCGCTGATGCTGCCGTTCGGCGTGCTGGCGGCGGGCATTCTTACCGTGTGCAGCCTGAATTACAGCTATTACGGCCTGTTTGCACTTTCTGATTTTTCCGAGGGCAGCTTTGCAGCGGCCATCGGCGCCATGAACCGTGTGCAGGAGACCGAAACGATAGAAAAAGTGAGCATTCCCGCCGAGGTGCGTGAAATGCTGTATGAGCAGGTGCCCGAGCTGCAGCCGCTGCGCTATTGGCTGGAGGAAGACCCCCAGATGCAAAATGATTTCCGCAGCGAAAAATATGGCGATTACACCTGCGGCAGCTTTTACTGGGCGATCCGCCGCGCCGCGCAGTATGAGGGCATTTACGAAAGCGCACAGACGGCCGAAAATTACTGGCAGACCGTGGCCGATAAGATCAACGCCCTGTGCGACAACGGCACGCTGCCCGCCGAGGGCGGCAGGCGCGTGAGCACCACTCCGGCCATTCGCGCAGAGCATGTGCTGCCCACTGTGGCCGAGGGGCTGCATGGCCTTATTTTCGCGGCAACCTTTCAGGACTGCGCGCCTTACGAGAGCCTGCGCAGCATAGGCACACCCGAGGATATGGCCGAGTGGCAGGGCTACCTGCACGATACGGCTAACGCGGCGGCCGAAGCGGGAAAGGATACGCCCTATTACAGCCCGCTGCAAAAGCTGGTTTATCGCGCGCTTTCGCTGGTGCGCCTTGTATATGCGGCTGCTGTGCCGGTTTTGCTGGCGGCAGGGGCCGTTTTATGGCTGCTGGCCGCGCCGCGCAGCTTTGGCGCAGGGCACGAAGAGCGGGCACTGCTATGGCTGATTTTGGGCGGGCTGCTGGCCCTGGCCCTGCTGCGCTGCTTTATGATCGCGTTTGTGATGGTAGCCAGCTTTGATATTCCCACCAACACCATGTATCTGGCCAGCGCGCACCCGCTGCTGTTGCTGTTTGGCGGCGTTTCGCTGCTGACGGCCTGGAAAAAAAGGAGAGAACATTGAAAATTTTGATCATCGGCGCAGGCGCAGCCGGTTTGATGGCGGCGGGCGCAGCTGTGCGCGGCGGGCACAGTGTGACCGTGCTGGAGCATATGCAGACCCCCGCGCAGAAAATACTCATCACAGGCAAGGGACGCTGCAACCTGACCAACGAGTGCGATGTGCGCACCTTTATGGAAAATGTGCGTGCAAACCCGCGCTTTTTATATTCCAGCCTGAGCGCATTTTCTCCGGCAGATACCATGGCGCTGTTTGAAAGCCTGGGTGTGCCGCTCAAAACTGAGCGCGGGCGGCGGGTGTTTCCGCAGTCTGACCGCGCCGAGGATGTGCGCCGTGCGCTGGTAAAGTATGCCGAGGGCGCCCGCTTTGAGCACGAAGAGGCAGCCGAGCTGATCTTGGGCGAGGGCACCGACAAAAAAGGGGAGCCCTGCCCCGTGTGCCTGGGTGCAAAAACGGCCTCGGGCAAAAGCTTTCTGGCGGATGCTGTTTTGATTGCAACAGGTGGTATCAGCTACCCTGCCACGGGCAGTACCGGCATGGGCTATACGCTGGCAAAGCAGGCCGGGCATACGATCGTAGAACCCGTGCCCAGCTTGGTCAGCCTGTATTCGAGCGATGCCGCCTGCCGCAAAATGATGGGCCTTTCGCTCAAGAATGTTACGCTCACGCTCTGGCAGGATGCCAAGCCTGTTTTTGAGGAAATGGGCGAAATGCTGTTTACGCATTTTGGCATCAGCGGCCCGCTCACGCTTTCAGCCTCCTCGCATTTGGGCGATATGAAAAAGCACAGATACAAGGCCGTACTGGACTTAAAGCCCGCGCTGGACGAGCAGCAGCTGTATGACCGCATCACCCGCGACTTTGCGCTGCTCAGCAATCACAGCGCCCAGGGCGCGCTGGCCAAGCTTCTGCCGACCAGCATGCAGCCCGTGGCGGTGGAAAAGTGGGGCATTGCCCCGGCCACCAAGGCCAACCAGATCACGCGCGAGCAAAAGCAGGCGCTGGTGCATTTGATCAAAAACTGGGAGATCCCCATCACACGCCGCGGCGATATCGAGCATGCCGTGATCACGGGCGGCGGCGTGAGCATTAAAGAGATCGACCCCAAGACCATGCAAAGCAAAAAATGCCCCGGGCTTTATTTTGCGGGCGAAGTGATGGATGTGGATGCCTACACGGGCGGCTACAACCTGCAGATCGCCTGGTGCACGGCACAGGCCGCGGCCCGTGCCTGGAACGGCGAATAACAATTGGTATTATACAAAATAATATAAACAGAAAGGAATCGAAAATATGATCTCTGTTGCAATCGACGGCCCCAGCGGGGCAGGCAAATCGACCCTGGCAAAGCGCCTGGCAAAAGAGCTGGGCTATATCTATGTGGATACCGGCGCAATGTACCGCTCGATCGGGCTGTTCAGCCTGCGCAGCGGCACCTCCCCCCACGATGCAGCCGCCGTGGAGGCGCTGCTGCCCTGCATCCATCTGGAGCTTGCCAGCATTGACGGCGCACAGCATATTTATCTGAACGGCGAGGATGTATCCGAGACCATCCGCCAGGAGCAGGTAGGCATGGCAGCCAGCGCTGTGGCAGCACACCCCTGTGTGCGCGCCTTTTTGCTGGATCTGCAGCGCGGCATGGCTGAAAAGCAGAATGTGCTTATGGATGGCCGCGATATCGGCACGGTGATTTTGCCGAATGCTACGGTAAAGATCTTTTTAACGGCCAGCCCCGAGGCCCGCGCCGAGCGCCGCATGAAGGAACTGGTAGAAAAGGGCCAGAGCGCCGAATATGAAAAGGTGCTCGAGGATATCCGCCTGCGCGACTATCAGGATACCCACCGTGAAACGGCCCCCCTGCGCCAGGCCGAGGATGCCGTGCTGGCCGATACCAGCGAGTTGGATTTTGAAGAGAGCTTTGCACTGCTGAAAAAGATCATTGCAGAAAAGGCGGGCTGAGAATGCTCTATTACATTCTGGTGCCACTGGCCTGGTTGCTGGCGCACATCGTGTTTCGCCCGCAGGTGATCGGCCGCGAAAACCTCATCAAGGGGCGGGGGTTCATTCTGGCCCCCAACCACCGCTCGGCGCTCGACCCAGTGTTCGTGATTTTATCCGACTGGTATTTCTGGCTGCATAAAATGCGCATATTTGCCAAAAAAGAGCTATTTGACGGGCGGCCTCTGCTAGGCTGGTTTTTGGGGCAGATGGGCGCGGTGTCGGTAAAAAACGGTCGCGGAGATATCTCTACGCTGGAGCACAGCGTGCAGGAGTGCCGCGCCGGGCGCGGGCTGCTTTTGTTCCCCGAGGGCACCCGCAGCAAAGACGGAAAGCTGCTGGCACCCAAAAGCGGCGCATTCGTGGTGGCCGACCAGGCGGCGGTGGATATGATCCCGTGCCGCATTTTATATGATACGCCGGACGGCAGCCTAAAGCTTTTCTGCCGAATCCGCGTTTGCTACGGCGAGCCTATCAGGGCCGCACAGCTGGCCATGGGCGAAAAGCACAATATGGCCAAGCTGCGCGAAAACAAAAAGCTGCTGACCGAGGCGTGGGAAGGCCTTGGCAGGCAGTATGCCTTTGCGGGCCGGCAGCTGGCTGCCTCCGCTGAAAAGGAGAAGAGCGAATGAAGATTATCGAGGCAAAAACCGCAGGCTTCTGCTTTGGCGTGGACCGCGGAGTAAAAATGACCTATGGCCTGGTAAACGAGGGCCACAAGGTAGCCACCCTGGGGCCGCTGATCCACAACGACCAGCTGGTGGCGGATCTGGAGGCAAAGGGCGTGATCACGGCAGGCAGCGTGGAGGAGGTTCCGGACGGTTACGAGGTGGTGATCCGCTGCCACGGCGTGCCCGAAACTGTATATGAAAAAATCAATACACGCAGCCTGGTGTGCCACGATGCGACCTGCCCTTTTGTGTCTAAAATCCACAAAATAGCCCGTGAAGCAAGCGAAAAGGGCGCAGTGCTTTTAGTGGCCGGAGACAAAAATCACCCGGAGGTACAAGGAATTATCGGCCATACCAAGGGCGAAGCCTTTGTGTTTGGCAATCTTGACGAGCTGAAAGCCTGGCCGGGGCTGCAAAAGCCCGAAAAAACGGTCTATGCCGTGGCGCAAACCACTTTTCAGGTTACAAAATGGTTGGAATGCTCGGAATTTTTAAAAAAAAGCTATACAAATGCTTTGATTTTTGATACAATATGTAATGCGACGTGGGCGAGGCAACAGGAAGCGGAAGACCTCAGCCAAAAATGCGACCTTATGGTCATCATTGGCGGTCATCATTCTTCCAATACCCAGAAATTGGTGCAGGTCGCTGCCAGGCACACCAGAGCTGTTTCGGTAGAAACGGCCGCAGATCTAAACCCCGAGTGGTTTAAAGGCGTGCAGACAGTGGGTGTAACGGCTGGGGCTTCTACGCCATCGTCTATAATTGAGGAGGTACTTAACAGTATGAGTGAAGAAATCCGCGACGATATGAGCTTTGAGGAAATGATCGAAGCTTCCATGAAGCCCATTTTCGGGGGCAAAGTTGTTAAGGGCGTAGTCACCAGCATTTCCCAGAACGAGATTCAGGTCGATATCGGCACCAAGCACACCGGCTTCGTTAAGCTGAGCGAGCTGAGCGATGATCCTTCCGCCAAGGCAGAGGATTTGGTGCATGTTGGCGATGAGCTGGACCTCGTTGTCGAGAAGGTGAACGACCAGGAAGGCATTGCCTACCTGAGCAAGAAGAAGCTCGAGTCCCGCAAGGGTCTGGAAGAGATCGGCAAGGCTTTCGAAGAAGGCACTGTTCTCGAGGGCACTGTGACCGAGAGCAACAAGGGCGGCGTTGTCGTTCTGGTGAAGGGCGTAAAAGTATTCGTTCCCCGCAGCCAGGCTACCATGCGCCGTGATGAGGATTATACCAAGCTGGTAAAGCAGAATGTTAAGCTGGTGATCACCGAGTTCAGCGGCCGCAAGATCGTGGGCAGCATCAACAAGGTGACCGCAGAGGCCAACAAGGCCAAGGCTGAAGAGTTCTGGGCCAATGTGGAGACCGGCAAGACCTACCACGGTGTTGTAAAGAGCCTGACCAGCTACGGCGCATTTGTTGACATTGGCGGCGTAGACGGTCTGTGCCACATCAGCGAGCTGAGCTGGAACCGCATCAAGCACCCCAGCGAGGTCGTGAGCGTGGGCGACGAGATTGATGTTTATGTAAAGGATCTGGATCGCGACAACAAGAAGGTAAGCCTGGGCTACAAGAAGGCCGAGGACAACCCCTGGGAGAAGCTGAAGAACGAGTATCCCATCGGCAGCGTATTTACCGCTCCCGTTGTGTCTATCACCAAGTTCGGTGCATTCGTTCGCATCCTGCCCGGTGTTGACGGTCTGGTCCATATCAGCGAGATCAGCAACGAGCGCGTTGAGAAGGTCTCTGATGTTCTGAGCGTGGGTGATGAAGTCACCGTGAAGCTGCAGGATGTTGACTTCGACAAGAAGCGCATCAGCCTGAGCATGAAGGCTGCTCAGAACGAGGCTGCCGAGGGCTAATGCCTGAAGCGCCGCACTTCTTACAGTAAAGTGCATACTTATCCCCGGTTCTTTTGCAAGGGCCGGGGATATTTTTTACCTTGCCCGCCCCGGCCCGGCATGGTATAATAAAACAAAAGCGGCGTGCGCTGCCTCTGTAAAGACTGACAAAAAGGAGTTTTTTTCTTCTGTATGAAAAAACTTTGGGATATGGGCCTCGGCCTTTTTAAAAAATACCAGGAAACCATTGCTTACTTATTTTTCGGCGTAGTGGCAACAGCGCTGAATATCGTTTTGTACCATGTGTTTACCAATATGCTGGGGCTTTCCACCGCAGTGGGAAACATTGTGGATACCATCATCTGTGTGCTGTTTCAGTATTTTACCAACCGCATTTGGGTGTTCTGCAGCCGCACCAAGGGCATGGCGGCCGTGCGCGAGTTCATTCAGTTTATGGGCTGCCGCGCGGTAACGGCGGTGATCGATGAATGCATCATGGTCGTGGGCGTGGATTATGTGGTAAAAAGCTTTGTGGCGGCCTCCATGCAGGACCTTGCGGGCGTTGGCGTAAAGGTGCTGGCCAATGTGATCGTGGTAGTGCTGAATTATGTGTTCAGCAAGCTGTTTGTTTTTGCTAAAAAAGCAAAATAATAGCATATAACATATAACGATAGGATAGAAATGACAGGAGGCTTTTTTATGAAACAGATTCGCGGCAGAGCGTTTCGTGTGACCGGCTTGATCCTTGGCATTCTGGGTGCCATCATTTCGGTAACAGGCATCGTATTTTCGGCTGTGGGCATGCATAAGGCCCGCCAGTGCAAACACTGCAAAATGGAGGGAACATTTAAATGAACGCAAAAGAAATGCTGGCCCGTGTAGACCATACCCTGCTCAAACCCGAAGCCACCTGGCCCCAAGTGCGGGCACTGTGCGATGAAGCCATGCGCTACGGCACGGCCTCGGTGTGCATCAACACCTGCTATGTAAAGCAGGCTGCCGAATATATGCAGGGCAAAATTCCCGTGTGCTGCGTGGTAGGCTTCCCTCTGGGCGCTATGGATACTGAGAGCAAGTGCTTTGAGGCCGCCAAGGCCATTGAAAACGGCGCTTCTGAGGTGGATATGGTCATCAACATCGGCTGGCTGAAAAACGGCCAGTATGACGATGTGAAAAACGAGATCGCAGCGGTGAAAAAGGCTGTGGGCGATAAGGTGCTGAAGGTGATCATTGAAACCTGCCTGCTCACCGATGCGGAAAAAGAAAAAATGTGCGATATCGTGCCCGAGGCCGGTGCCGATTATATCAAAACCAGCACCGGATTTTCTACCGGCGGCGCTACCTTTGCCGATATCGAGCTGTTTGCCCGCTGCGTGAAGAGTCGCTGCAAGATCAAGGCTGCAGGCGGTATTTCCAGTATTGAGGATATGGAAAAATTTGTGGCTCTGGGCGCTGACCGCCTGGGTACCAGCCGTGCCATTGGCCTTATGCAGAAGGCCGGTCTGATCTGAACCAGAGGCTCAGGCAGGGCCTTAAAAACTGTTTAATATAAGCCTCCCCGTGCATATCTTTTGAAAAAAGATAAGTGCGGGGAGGTTTTGATTTATGGAATTGGGGCGTGCTTTGCTCATCACCACGCTGGAGGGGCTTTCTACCGGGCTGGGTGGCCTATTGGCTGTGCTGGTAAAGCCGGGCGAGCGGCTGCTGGCGGGCAGCATGGACTTTGCGGCGGGCATGATGCTGGCCGTGAGCCTGGCAGACCTTTGCCCCGAGGCGCTGCGGTTTTGTTTGCAGAGCTTTTCGCCGATGGGCGCTGTTTTGGCCTGGGGGCTTTTGCACGATGCCCTGAACGCAGCGTTTTTGAACGGCATGACTGTTACGGTGGCGGGCATTATGACCTGGGTGGGGGCCGCCCAACTGCTGCCGGGCGGCTGGGCCTTTGGCCGGGCGGGCTGCACCAGCTTTGGCTTTGGCGTGGGCACGGCATTTATGCTGCTTGGCATTGCGGCATTGCACTGATTGTGCTATAATTATACTGTATAATTTTATTCAAAGAATAAGACAAAAGGAGGGAAAGCGGTTATGAAAATTTACAGGGCGCTTTCCCTCTGCCTGGGAGCTGCGCTGCTTACAGGCTGCAGTGCGGCCAGCATGAGCACCGATGTGGATAAGCTGCTGCGTGCGCCCCAAATCATGGGGCAGACCAGCGAGGTGCAGAAGGCACTGAACGCCTATCTTGGCGAGAGCGCACAGCTGAAATATCCCACCAGCGGCGAAAATCTTTCTCCGTTTTTGTTTGGCGACTGGGACGGCAACGGAACCGAGGATGCCGCGGTTTTGTATACCTGCAACGCAAAAGGGCAGAATGTGTGCCTTTCCATCTTAGAAAAGATCGGCGATGCCTGGCAGGTAACGCAGGAGGTGGAGGGCCTTTCTACCGAGGTGGAAAGCGTGAGCTTTGCGGCCATGGATTCTTCGCCTGCCAAGCAGCTTTTGGTGGGCTACGGCAGCAGCCGGGGAGACCGCTATCTTTCGGTGTATGCCTACCAGGAGCGCACGCTGCAAACGGTTTTGCAGCAAAGCTACTCGCGCTGGCTGCTGGCCGATGTAACGGGCGACGGCTCGGACGATCTGATCTTGCTGACACCGCAGGACCAGGCAGACAGCGTGCAGGCGGCGCTTTTGACCAACGCCGACGGCAGCTTTCATTTATCGCAGCAGCTTTCGGTGGGGCAGGGCGTATATACCGGCTGCGAGGCACTCTGCGTGGGCACCGGCACCGACGGGCAGCCCTATCTGGTTCTGGACGGCCGGGTGGGCAGCTATCTGGCAAGCTCAATCTTGATTTATGACAGCACCAAAGGCCAGCTGCAGGTGTATGACCCGCCGGGCTATGAAGACATGTATGCGGCCACCACCCGCTACAATACGGCGCTGCTGAGCCGCGATTTGGACGGCAACGGCACGGTGGATATTCCCAGCCAGAAAAGCGGCGACAGCAATATCAGCCTGGCGGTGGTGCACCGACTCTCGTATGTAAACTGGTATGATTATACCGGGGGCGGCCAGGGAAACAGCGAGTTTGGCGTGTTGGACGGCGAGTATAACTTTTTTCTGCGCCTCCCGCAGGACTGGCAGGGCGTGATCCTACTGGACGAAAACGCTTCGGACGACGGCTGGCGCGTGATGAGCGCGGTAACAGGCGAAGAACTGGTAGAAATACGCATTGCCGAAATGGATAAGCATTTGGAAGCAGGCTATGCCCGCGCGGCGATCATTGGCCGCCAGCAGGTATGCGTAAAGTTGGGCAGCGCACCGGATATGCTTACGGTGCAGCAGATCAAAGACGGCATCTGCATTCTGTGATACACCATAGAAATAAAGGAGCAAAACGATATGAAACGGGTATTGGTAGTAGAAGACGAAGCCAGCATTCGTGAAATGGTGGCTCTCAACCTGAAAATGGCGGGCTGGGAAGTGCTGGAAGCGGAAAGCGCCGAGGCGGCGCTGGAGCTGCTGAGCAAGAACCCGAAGTGTGATGCCGCGCTTTTGGATGTGATGCTGCCCGGTATGAACGGCTTTTCGCTGTGTGAGACCATTCGGCGGGACGATGGCGACATAGGCATTATCATTCTTTCGGCCAAGGGGCAGGAGGAGGATAAGATCCGCGGGCTTTCCATCGGCGCCGACGACTATATCACAAAGCCATTCAGCGTGTCGGAGCTGCTGGCGCGCTTAACGGCCCTGTGCCGCCGCCTGCACCGCAGCCCGGCTGCCGAGCCGGATGCGGATACGCCCGAGCGGCTGGTGAGCGGCTCGTTCGTGCTGGACCAGAAGAGCCGTATGCTGTATAAGGCCGGGCAGGCCATTGACCTGACCCAGGTAGAGTTTCAGATCATGGAGCTGTTTTTCCGCAACCCCGGCACGGCCCTGGTGCGTGAAAAAATTCTGGAGGGCGTTTGGGGCAAGGGCTACTTTGGCGATGTGAAGATCGTGGATGTGAATATCCGCCGCCTGCGCATGAAGGTGGAGGATAAGCCCAGCAGCCCCGAGCACATTTTAACAGTGTGGGGCTATGGCTACCGCTGGAACCCGTAAATCGATAAAAGAGACAGAAAAGGGAAGGGGGAAAAATACATGAACGGGATCACCCGGCGCTGGCTGCGCGGCAGCATGCTGCTTACGGCGGCATTGCTGGTGGTGTTTGTGGGATTTTTCATGTATTATTCCCGCCAAACCTATTACAGCGGCGTGGAGCAGGCCATTTTAAACCGATTTTCGGCCATCAGCGGCCAGCTGAAGATCACAACGGCCTCTACAGTGGCCGAGACCTCGCAGAGCCGCAGCCTGGCGCTGCGCCGTATGGTAGAGCAGTTCGATGCCAAGGATGAATTTGAATTCATGCTGCTGGATTCGCAGGGCAAGGTGCTTTCGACCAGCAGCGGGCAGAGCGTTTCGGTGGAAGGGCAGGACTATACCCTGGCGCTGACCGATGGCGAGGGGCGCGGCGTGGATGTGTATGTTTCGTCGGCCTCCGAGCGGGTGATGGCCGTGACTATTCTGACCCCTTACGCCGCTGAGGATGTGGCCGCGCTGCGCCTGGTAACGAGCCTTACGCTGGTGGACCAGGTGCTTTTGCAGCGCTTTTTGCTGAGCGGGGCGCTGGCGCTGGTGATCTTGATCGTGGCGCTGTGGAGCGGCCTGTTTTTTATCAATTCAATCGTGCGCCCGCTGGGGCAGGTGGAGCAGGTGGCCACCCGCATTGCCCGCGGCGA
>CAVGKH010000006.1:0-28508 GCA_963629755.1 Gemmiger sp. | reverse complement strand
GCCCGATACCCCGTATAATGACGAGATCGGCAGACTGTGCAAAACCATCAACCAGATGGCAGACGATCTGCAAAAGACCGAGAAGATGAAAAACGAGTTCATCTCATCGGTCAGCCACGAGCTGCGCACACCGCTGACCAGCATCAAGGGCTGGCTGGAGACCATTGTCGCCATTCGCGACCCCGAGGACGAAAACTACCGCAAGGGTATTTCGATCATCGGGGCCGAGACCGACCGCCTGTATAACATGGTGGAGGAGCTTTTGGATTTTTCGCGCCTGCAGAGCGGCATCAAGCTCGACTGCCAAAAGCTGGATCTTGTGGCGGAGCTTACGGATGCGGCACTGTTTATGGAGGCGCGCATTCGCAAAGAGGGGCTGCATTTGGTGTATGATGAGCCCGAGATCATGATCCCTGTGCTGGCCGACCCCAACCGCCTGCGCCAGGTGTTTATCAACATTATGGATAACGCTGTGAAATATTCTTCGCCCGGAGGGGCCATTACGCTGGAGCTGCTGTGTGATGATGAAAATGCACAGGTGCATATCAGCGATGAAGGGCGGGGCATCTCGCCCGAGGACCTGGAAAATGTGAAGCTCAAGTTTTTTAAGGGCAAAAATTCGGTGCGGGGCAGCGGCATCGGCCTGGCAGTGGTGGAGGAGATCATCACGGCCATGAACGGCAGTGTGGATATTCAGAGCACGCTGGGCAAGGGCACTACGGTGTGCATTTCGCTGCCGCTGGCAGAGGCCCCGGAGGCTGCAACCGAACAGAATGCCGGTGAATATAAAGGAGAACTGTAAGCCAATGGAACAACGCAATACCCCTGTGATCCCCAAAGAAAAATTTCGCACCAGCGTGGGCGGGCAGGCACTGATGGAGGGCGTGATGATGCGCGGCCCCCGAAAAATGTGCTGTGCCGTGCGCCGCGCCGACGGCGAGATCGTGACAAAGCTGGAAGAACTGCCCCCGAAAAAGTGGTACGAAAAGGTGCCGCTGGTGCGGGGCGCGTTTTCGATGATCGGCAGCATGGTCGCGGGCTACCGATGCCTGATGTTTTCGGCGGATATTGCCCTGCAGGATTCGGGCGAGGAGCCTGAGCCAGAGGGAAAATTGGAAAAATGGCTGGATGCGCACCTGGGCGAAAAGGCACAGAATGTGCTGATGACCGGCGCGGCGCTGGCAGGCGGCGTGCTGGCAATTTTGCTGTTTTCGGTGCTGCCTACAAGCACGGTGGGCCTTGTAAACCGCTTTGTGCCGCTGGGCCGCTGGGGCAAGGTGCTGCTGGAGGCAGCCTTGAAAATGGGGCTTTTTGTTTTGTATCTGGGGCTTTGCAGCCGCATGAAAGAGATCCACAGGCTGTTTGAATACCACGGCGCAGAGCATAAGACCATTGCCTGCTATGAGGCCGGGGAAGAGCTGACCGTGGAAAATATCCGCAAATACCCGCGCTTTCACCCGCGCTGCGGCACCAGCTTTTTGATCTTAACGCTGCTGGTGAGCATCGCCGTTTTTTCGGTGATCCCCTGGACGGGCACGGCCCTGCGTGTGGTGTATAAGCTGCTGTTTTTGCCGGTTGTGATGGGCATCAGCTACGAGCTTTTAAAGCTTTGCGGCCGCACCGATAACCTGTTTACGCATATCATTCGAGCCCCGGGGCTTTGGGTGCAGCGCCTGACCGTGTTTGAGCCGGACGACAGCATGATCGAATGCGCCATTGCGGCGGTGACACCGGTGCTGCCCGAAAACCCGGAGGAGGGCAAGTGGTGAGCGCCATTGCGGCCGGGCTGCCCCTGCGCAGCGCCATGCAGGCGGTGCAGGCGGTGCTGGCCGGGGCAGGCTGCCCTGAGCCGGAGGTGGATGCCCGCGAGTTGGTGCGGCTGGCTTCGGGGCGCGACCCATTGCTGAGCGAGGCTGTGCTGACCGAAGCGCAGGCCGCCCGCCTGCAAAGCGATACGGCACGCCGTGCAGAGCGAATACCCTTGCAGTATATCGAAGGGCACTGGCCGTTTTTGGATTTTGAACTGGCCGTGGGCGAGGGCGTTTTGTGCCCGCGCTCGGATACCGAGATCGTGTGCGAGGCGGCAGCTGAAACGCTGCGGGGCAAAAAGGCCCCCAAGGTGCTGGATCTGTGCGCGGGCAGCGGCTGCCTGGGGCTGGGCGTTCGCCGGTTTTGCCCGGAGGCCGAGGTGACGGCTTTGGAAAAAAGCGCCGAGGCACTTTGCTACCTGCGCGAGAATGCCGAAAAGGCGCTGGCCGGCCGGGGCATAGCGGCCCCGGCAGTGCGTGTGGCAGAGGGCGATATCTTTTTATTTCAGGATACGCTGCCCCCGGCAGAGCTGGACCTGATCGTGAGCAACCCGCCGTATTTGACCGCAGAGGAAATGCGGCAGCTGCAGCCGGAGGTGGCCTTTGAACCGGCCATGGCACTGGACGGAGGCCGGGACGGCGGCGATTTTTACCGGCACATTGCGGCGGCCTACGGCGATAAGCTGAAGCCCGGCGGGTGGCTGGTGCTGGAGATTGGCTGCGGGCAGCAGGCGCTTTTGCGCGGCATTCTGGCCGGGTGTGCTTGGGTGAAAAGCGTGGAATGCCGCAAGGACTACGGCGGCAACGACCGTGTGATCCTGGCACAGCACAGGTAAAAAAGAAAGCACGCAATTTACAACTAATGGTTGTAAATTGCGCGAAAAAGGTGTATAATAGATAGTGTAAAGCATTATAGGATATTATAGTGGTGTGCCCACTTGGCATAAAAAGGAGAACGACGATGGCTGAAAAGAAAAATTCCGCAAAGGCAAGCGTAAAATCCCCCGCTGAAAATAAAAAGGAGGCCCTGGAAACAGCGCTTGCACAAATTGAAAAGCAGTTTGGCAAGGGCGCTGTGATGAAGCTGGGCGCCAATACCGCCATGCAGGTAGACAGCATTTCTACCGGCAGCCTGGGCCTTGACCTGGCGCTGGGCGTGGGCGGCTTTCCGCGCGGGCGTATCATTGAGGTATACGGCCCTGAATCGAGCGGCAAAACCACGCTGGCGCTGCATGTGCTGGCCGAGGCACAGAAGGCCGGCGGCGAGGTGGCGTTTATCGATGTAGAGCACGCGCTCGACCCCAGCTATGCGCAGGCACTGGGCGTGGATATCGACAGCCTGCTGGTGAGCCAGCCGGATACCGGCGAGCAGGCCATGGAGATCTGCGAGGCGCTGGTGCGCTCGGGCGCGATCGATGCCGTGGTTGTAGACTCGGTGGCCGCCATGGTGCCCCGCGCTGAGATCGAGGGTGAAATGGGCGACAGCCATGTGGGCCTGCACGCCCGACTGATGAGCCAGGCACTGCGCAAGCTGACCGGCGTGATCGGCAAGACCAACACCGTGTGCATTTTTATCAACCAGCTGCGCGAAAAGGTGGGCGTGGTGTACGGCAACCCCGAGGTGACCACCGGCGGCCGCGCGCTGAAGTATTATTCCAGCGTGCGTGTGGATGTGCGCCGCATTGAGGGCTTGAAGGACAGCAGCGGCCAGTTTATCGGCAACCGCACCCGCGCCAAGGTGGTAAAAAACAAAGTGGCGCCTCCGTTTAAAGAGGCTGAATTTGATATCATGTTCGGCGAGGGCATCAGCAAGATCGGTGAGATCTTGGATCTGGGCGTGAAGCTGGGCATTTTGAATAAATCGGGCGCATGGTTTTACTACGGAGAGGCCCGCCTGGGCCAGGGCCGCGATAACGCCAAGACCTATCTGGCCGAAAACCCCGATGTGGCCCGCGATATTGAGGGCCAGGTGCGCGCAAACGCTGATAAGCTGTATATGCGCCGCACGCCTGGCAAGCCGCTGGTAACGGCTGCCCCTGCCGCCGCTAAGACCGCCGAGGAGACCCCCGCGGCCAAGCTGCCGGACGAATCGGACCTGGATATTATGGTGGAGGACTAATTGACTGTTACGATCACCCGCATCAGCCAGACCCGCAAAGGCCGGTTTGCGCTGTTTGCCGGGGAAGAGTTTTTGTTTTCGGTGGACGACGAGACCTATGTGACCCGCCATCTGACCGAAGGGATGCAGCTTACGCCCACCGAACTGGAGGAGCTGCGCCAGTGCAGCGAGACCCGCAAGGCCATTGCCAAGGCGCTGGAATATGTTTCGCTGCGCGATTATGCGGCGGGCGAGCTGTATGAAAAGCTGAGCCGGAAGTTTGACCCGGAATCCTGCCGGGCAGCGGTGGAAAAAATGGCCTCGCTCGACCTTTTGAACGACCGTGCTTTTGCCCTGCACAGGGCGCGGTATCTGCTGGGGCAGGGCAAAAGCCGCCGCGCCGTGCAGCAGGTGCTGGCGCAGAAGGGCATTGATCGAAAGACCATTGCCGAGGTGCTGCAACAGGTGTATGACGAAGCCGAAGAGCAGGGGGAGGACCCCGAACTGCAGGCGCTGCGGGGGCTGATAGAAAAAAGCTATGCCCGAAAGCTTTTGGCGGGCCGCACCGAGCAGGTGATGGCCGCCTTGTACCGCAGGGGCTTTCCGGCGGGGACGGTGCGTGCCGCCGTGCGGGAGTATCTGCAGCGGAATGAAGAAAGCATAGAAACAGAAGAATGAAGAAATGAACTCAACAGGAGGAACTTAAATTTAGTATGAAGATCGCGCTTATTTCTTTGGGCTGCCCCAAAAACCAGGTGGATGCCGATGTGATGGTCCGCAGCCTGCTGGCAGCCGGGCACGAGAGCACCGGCGAGCTTGCCGAGGCCGATGTGATCATTGTGAACACCTGCGGCTTTATCGAGAGCGCCAAGGCCGAGGCCATTGAGAATATTTTAATGGCCTGCAGCTATAAGGAGCAGAACCCCGATTTAAAGGTGGTGGTCACGGGCTGCCTGGCGGAGCGCTATAAAGAAGAGATCCGCAA
This sequence comes from Gemmiger sp., assembly GCA_963629755.1. Taxonomy (GTDB): domain Bacteria; phylum Bacillota; class Clostridia; order Oscillospirales; family Ruminococcaceae; genus SFIE01. Next base: position 23,617 of record CAVGKH010000006.1, on the reverse strand, counting down.
GGAGATGCCCGAGGTGGATGCCGTAGTGGGCATTGGCAGCAACAACACCATCTGCGCGGTGGTGGAGCATCTTTCGGCCGGGCCGCTGGAGCAGTACGGCCCCAAAACGGCTATGCCGCTGGGCGGCGCGCGCGTGATCAGCACTCCGCCGCACTATGCGTACTTAAAGATCGCCGAGGGCTGCAATAACGGCTGCTACTACTGCGCGATCCCCCTGATCCGCGGCGGGCTGCGCAGCCGCCCCATGGCTGACTGCGTGACCGAGGCCAAGTGGCTGGCCGAGCAGGGCGTAAAAGAGCTGATTGTGGTAGCGCAGGACCCCACGGCCTACGGCGAGGACTGGGGCAAGCCCGGCAGCATCTGCCAGCTGCTGGACCAGCTGAACATGATCGAGGGCATTCGCTGGATCCGTGTGCTGTATGCTTACCCCGAGCGCATCACCGATGAATTTATAGCGGCCTTGAAGCGCAACGAAAAGGTGCTGCCGTATCTGGACCTGCCCATTCAGCACTGCAACGATGAGATACTGCACGGCATGAACCGCCGCGGCGGCCGCAAGGAGATCGAAGAGGCCATTGCCAAGCTGCGCGCAGCGATCCCCCATATTGCACTGCGTACTACGCTGATTGCAGGCTTCCCCGGTGAGACCGAGGAGCAGTATGAGGAAATGTGCCAGTTCGTGCGCGATATGCAGTTTGACCGCCTGGGCTGTTTTGCCTACAGCCCCGAGGAGGGCACGAAGGCGGCCACCATGCCAAACCAGATCAACGAGGAAGAAAAGCAGCGCCGCGCGGATCAGATCATGGAGATCCAGACCGGCATCATGAGCCGCAAGCAGGCCGAGCGCGTGGGGCAGGAGCTGGAGTGCATCTGCGACGAGCTGGACGAGGAAAACGGCCTGTATCTGCTGCGTACGATGAGCGATGCCCCCGAGATCGACGGCAATGTGTGTGTGCCTGCCGACGGAAAGCCTTTGGAATTCGGCCACTTTTACAAAGTGCGCATTTTGGATAGTGACCTATATGATCTGTATGGTGAAGTAGTGGAGGAAATTGTATGAATCTGCCAAATAAACTGACCCTTGCACGCATCGTTCTGGTTCCGGTGTTTATGATCTTTGCCTCGCTGGGCAGAATCGGCACCCTTGATTACAGCCGCGGCATGTATCTGGCGGCAGCCATCGTGTTTGCGCTGGCCAGCATTACCGACTATCTGGACGGCCATCTGGCCCGCAAATGGGGCATGGTGACGGATTTCGGCAAGTTTGCCGACCCGCTGGCTGATAAGCTGCTTACTACCACTGCCTTTTTGTATATGATGTATGACGGCGTGTGCAGCCCTGTGGTGCTGGTGGTGATTCTGGCACGCGAGTTTGCGGTTTCGGGTCTGCGCATGGTAGCAGCCAGCGCCCCCGGAGGCAAGGTGATCGCCGCCAACATGTGGGGCAAGGTAAAGACCGTGCTGCAGATGCTGGTGATCATTTTGTATTACCTGTTGGCAGCGTTTGCCCCGGCCGATGCCATTGACGCGGTAATGCTGATCAGCGGCGGGCTTTGCTGGCTGGTAGCGGCGGTAACGCTGATCTCGGGCGTAAAGTATCTGTGGGACAACCGCAGCTTTATCAACACGGCAAAGTAACACAGTTGAAAATGATGCGGCTTGCCCACGGACGGCAATAGAAAAAGCAGAGCAGCTGGAACGGAACCTCTTTGTATGTTTGGAAAATTTGGTGCCGGGCCGGGCTGTTCTGTTTTTATATCTTGGGACTTTGAGGCTGCTGCCGGGAAGTGTTAAAAAATATTAACAAAAAATACTAAAGCTTGTGTTGTAATTATATCAATCACTACAAAAGATCACCGATGGATTTTATGCTGCGCCGGCCGTGCCGCAAAAACAGCAATTTGAGGGTCTTTTGCAGTTTTTGACAGAATGCGCACAGAAAAACGGCGTTAAAATGCTATAATACCACCGGAAAGGAGCGCGACCCCATGATCCGGTTTGAGCATGTAAATAAATATTACGGGAAGAATCTGATTTTAAACGATCTGAATTTACCATTCCGGACGGCCAGTTCGTGGTGGTGATCGGCCCGTCGGGCTGCGGCAAAACCACCACGCTGAAAACCATCAACCGCCTGATCGAGCCCGACAGCGGGCATATCTATATCGATGGGCAGGATATCACCAAGGTGGACATGGTGCAGCTGCAGCGGCATATCGGGTATGTGATCCAGCAGATCGGCCTGTTTCCGAACATGACGGTGGCCGAAAATATCTGTGTGGTGCCGAAGCTTTTAAAGTATGACAAGCAGCGCTGCGAGCAGATCGTGCGCGATATGTTGAAGCTGGTGGGCATGGAGGCGCATGCCGGAAAATACCCGGGTGAGCTTTCGGGCGGGCAGCAGCGGCGCATCGGCGTGCTGCGTGCGCTGGCGGCCAGCCCCCCGATCGTTTTGATGGACGAGCCCTTCGGCGCGCTGGACCCGCAGACCCGCGAGATTTTGCAGGACGAGGTGAAAAAGATCCAGCAGAAGCTTGGCAAGACCGTGATCTTTGTAACGCACGATATGGACGAGGCCTTGAAGCTGGCGGATACCATTATTTTTATGGACGGCGGCGTATCTGAATGCCAAGGCGCGCCCGGTGATACTGCGCGTGGTGGATATATTGCAGACCATTCCCTCGCTGGCGCTGCTGGGCATACTGATGGTGTTTTTCGGCGCAGGCAAGGTAACGGTGATCGTGGGCATTACGCTGTATTCGCTTTTGCCCATTGTGCGAAAAACGCAGCTGGGCCTGCAGGAGGTGGACCCCGGCGTGAAGGAGGCCGCACGCGGTATGGGCATGAGCCGCCTTTACCGCCTGGTGGTAGAGCTGCCGCTGGCGCTGCCCACCATTTTAACGGGCGTGCCATTGCCGTGGTGAACGCCATCGGCACGGCCGTGTTTGCGGCCTTTGTGGGCGGCGGCCTGGGCGGTGTGATCACGCGGAGCATCCGCATTCAGAATATCGGCCTTTTATTGCAGGCTACCGGCGCGTTGATCTTGATCGCCGTGGCGGCAGATCTTATCATGGGCTGGTTTGAGGGGCAGCTGCGCCGCACCCGCCGTGTGACCAAAAAGATGTGGCTGCCGGTGGGCGTGGTGATGGGAGCGTTTTTGGTACTGGTGCCGTTTGCCGGGCAAAAGCCGCAAGGGCTTTTGCTGTATGACGGCGACTACAGCGAGACCCAGCTGATGGTTCGCATGGCCAAGCTGCTGATTGAGGACCGCACGGGGCTGGAAGTGACGATACAGGATCAGATGTCGCAGGTGAACAACTTTAATGCGCTGAAAGGCGATAACCACAGCTGCGATTTGATGATGAGCTATGACGGCACGCTGCTGACGACCTTTTTGGGCCTTGACCCCACCGATGTGCCCGAGGGAGAGAGCATTTACAGCTATGCAGACAGCGTGGCCGAAGAGCGCTACGGCCTGCGCCTTTTGCACCCGCTGGGGTTTGACAACACCTATGCCATTGCCGCAACGCAGGCTGCCGCTGAAAAATATGCTCTGAGCAAGATCAGCGACCTGCAGCCCGTGGCCGGGCAGCTGGCGTTTGGCGCAGAGCATGAGTTTTTTACGCAGGAGGGCAGCATGAAGTTTAACCCCTTCAGCGAATATTACGGCCTGCGCTTTAAAGATGTGGTTTCGGTGGATGTGAGCTTAAAATACGCCGCCGCCGAAAAGGGCAGCTTTGATGTGACCGAGGTGTATACCACCGATGGCTTGAACCGCAAGGCCGGGCTGGTGGTGCTGGAGGATGATAAAAGCTTCTTCCCCGAGTATAACGGCGCGTTTTTGATCAGGGAGGATATGCTGACACGGTTTGCCGACACAGCGCCTGAACTGGAAGAAACACTGGATCTGCTGGCGGGAAAGATCACCAATGAGGACATGGTGGAGATGACCTACCAGGTGGATGTGCAGGGCCACAGTACCGATGAGGTGGCAAAGGAGTTCTTGCAGAAGCAGGGGCTGTTGTGGTAAATAAAATCCCGCAGGGCCATAGGGTTTGACAAACCGATTTGACCATGCTATGATAAGCCTGTTAGGTTTTTAACGCTGTATATTTACCCGAAAGGAGCGTGTACACAGGATGCTGGTAATTTGCAAGGTAAGCTGTTGTTGTTGTGCGCACTCTCGGGCATGTTGTATGGCTGGGGGCTTTGCCGCGTGCGGCTGCCCCAAAGGCTGAGCCGCAAGGCCAGCGTGTGTATCTGCCTTACTGCCCCCGGGAGCTTGCTAAAAAAGTTTTCCGGGGTTTTTGTTTTACTCCGGGAGGTTTAGAGAACCGGGAAAAAACGCTTGCTGAATCAAAGGAGAAGATCATCATGGAAAATGTGACCAGTGTCCTGCAGAATGCCGCCCGCCGCCTGGGCGAAAACTATCACGAGCAAAAGCTGTTTGATGTTTCGGTAGGTGAGCGCCTGCCCGACCGCGACGAGATCATTGAAATCGTAGACGAGCTGCGCAAGCTTACCTTCCCCGGTTTTTTCGGGCCTGAAAATATGGCCTATGTGAACAAGGCCGCTTATGCGGGCGGCCAGCTGGGTCTTTTGTATGAAAAGCTGTTCCGCCAGTTTAAGGTGGCTTTTTCTTACGGCAACAAGGCCGAAAGCTACGAGCAGATCAAGGCTAAGGCGCAGGAAAAGGCACTGGAATTTGTAGATAAGCTGCCCGAGATACAGGCATGGCTGATCGACGATGTGGATGCCGAATTTGAGGGCGACCCCGCCGCCAACAGCCGCGAAGAAATCATTTTTTCTTACCCCGGCCTGTATGCCATTTTTGTATACCGCTATGCGCATGTGATGTATGAAATGCAGATCCCGTTTATCCCGCGCATCATGACCGAGTATGCCCACGGCCAGACCGGCATTGACATCAACCCCGGCGCTACGATCGGGCGGCACTTCTTTATTGACCACGGCACCGGCATCGTGATCGGCGAGACTACCGAGATCGGCGACAATGTAAAAATTTACCAGGGCGTTACACTGGGCGCGCTTTCTACCCGCAAGGGCCAGCAGCTGAGCGGCAAAAAGCGCCATCCGACCATTGAAGACAATGTGGTGATCTACTCGAACACCACGGTGCTGGGCGGCGCTACCGTGATCGGCGCAAACTCGGTGATCGCGGGCAACACCTTTATCATTGAATCGGTGCCGCCGTATACCAAGGTTTCCAGCACTATGCCAGAGCTGGAGATCCGCCAGGGCAAGCCCGCCCCCGAGCTGCCGGACTGAGCAGAGCGGAAAGCTGTTCACAAAAATTCCTTATAGTTTTTTTGCCATAGCGGTGGTTTTGTGGTATAATATCATCTATGTAAGCAAGACGAACCGCCGCCAGGGCCTGCTTCGGCCCGGCACGGTGTAGAACATAAGGAGAAAACCTATGGCAAGAATGACTCGTGAAGAACATATGCGGCTGCAGCGCCGCAGAAGCCGGCAGTTTGTTGGCCTTGTGGTGATAATGCTGGTGGTGGTGGGTGTGCTCACCATGATCTCTTGGGCAATGAAGGGCGTGGGCGTGCTGCTGGACGATTCCACCCGCAAGGCAGAGTATGAACGCCGCCTTTCCGGCCTTGTAATGCTTGACCCGCTGCCGTTTGACAGCATCGACCAGGCCGACCCGCTTTTGTTCCGTGAGGCTGCGATCTGGGGCATTGTTTACCGCGCCAGCTCGGAATCCGGCGGATTGGATGTGTATGAGCGCGACCCCGATACCGGCAGTGTGATCTTGCCAGCGCTGGAGGTGGATGCCTATATCAGCCAGCTGCTGGGCCCGGATTATGTGGTGGAGAACGGCACCTTTGAAAGCAACGACATGACTTATCTTTACGATGAGGAAAAGGCCGGTTATCTGGTGCCCGTTACCGGCCAGGTGGCCCGCTACTATGCCGAGGTGGAAAGCATCACCAAGCGCAGCGGCCGCGAGATCGTGACTGTGGGCTATATCCCCGCTTCGAGCGATGACCTGACCTTGAGTGCCCCCACCGAGCCCGTGCGCTACATGGAGTATGTGTTTGACCGCGGCGCAAAACGCCAGTGGTATTTGAGCGCTTTGCAGGAAAGCAGCATGAAGCCTGCCGACAGCGCGGCACAGAATACGGCCGACCAGCCCGAGTATGACCTGAATTTTAACCCCACCGAAACATTGCAGAATGCCTTGAGCAGCGATTCTTCGGTGATGGAAAACGGCGGCGCTTCGGCTGACAGCGAGGCGGCTTCTTCGGCAGAAGAGGATGCCCAGAGCGACAGCGCGGCATAAAAACAAAATAAAAAGCGGCGTATGGCAGAAAAAACTGCACATTACGCCGCTTTTTTGCGTTTTGCGGCTTTGAAACGCGCACTTGCTGTGCAGGGCGTGCAATGGTATAATAATTACAACTGTTTACAAGGCGCGCCCGGCTTCGGGCGGCCGGAAAAAGGGGAGAGCACATGGAAACCAGCGCGGCACCCCGCAGGGTGCGTTTGGCCTATATTGTTTTGGCACACACCGACCCCAGCCATATTGTGCGGCTCTGCCGCAAGCTGGCGGCGGGGGCCGACGTTTTTGTGCATATCGAAAAAAATACGCCGGTGGAGCCGTTTGCAGAGCCTTTGCGGAATGTGCCCAATGTGCATTTTATCACACCGCGCCTGCACTGCCGCTGGGGCGGCTGGAATGCGGTAACGGCTACGGTAAATCTGCTGCGCGCGGCTTTGGCGGCGGGCAGGTATGACCGCATCGTATTTTTGCAGGGGGCGGATTACCCCATTAAAACCGCGCAGGAGATACAGACGTTTTTTGCATCGCACAGGGAAACCGAGTTTATCCGCGCCTGCGATGTGACGGCTTCGGCAGACCTGTATTTTAAAGAAATGTGCCGGGTGGTGTTTTTCCGCAACCATGAGGACATTGTGCACAAGGTGCTGGAAAAGCTGATGCAGCACGGACGCATTTATCTGCGAAACGGCAGCGTGCCCTTGGATGGCGGCGGCAGTGTGCATGCCTATTGGGGCAGCGCTCAATGGGCCATTACGGGAAAATGCGCAGAATATATTGTGCATTTTTATGATACACACCCAGAGTTTGACCGCTGGTTTTACCATGCGTTTCCCACCGATGAAATGTATTTTGCCACGGTGGTAATGAACTCGCCCTTTAGAGAGAAAACCACGGCGCACGGCCCGGAGCCAGCCAAAAAGGGCCTTGTGAACTGGCGCAATCTGCACTATTTTGAATATCCCGGCAGCATTCGGGTGTATGGCGGGCAGGATTATGACTTTGTGCACAGCCTGCCGGAGTTGTATATCCGCAAGGTGAATACAGAAAAATCAACAGAGCTTTTGAACAGGCTGGATGCACTTGAAAACGAGCAGAAAGAGAAGGCGTAAGTTTATGCAGGTATACGGTGTGATCATGGCGGGCGGCGGCGGCACGCGCTTTTGGCCGCTTTCCCGCCAAAAGACCCCCAAGCAGCTTTTGAATCTTTCGGGCAGAGATGTGATGGTGAACGAGACCATCGACCGCCTTGCCATGAGCATTCCCGGCAAAAACCAATATATCGTGACCAACCAGGCACAGGCCCCGGCCATGGAGCAGGCTGTAAAAGGGCGCGTGATGCCGGAGCATATTTTGATAGAGCCGAGTGCCCGCAACACAGCGGCCTGCATTGGCTATGCGGCGCTGGAAATCTTGAAAAAGCGCGGCGATGGAATTTTATGCGTGACCCCATCGGATGCCTATGTGCGCGACTGGCCGGCATTTACCGCAGTGCTGGAAACCGCCGCGCAGGCAGCCGAAACGCAGGACAAGCTGGTGACTATTGGCATAACGCCCACCTTTGCAGCCACGGGCTACGGTTATATCCGCTATGATAAGGCCGAGGCGGCCAGCGCCAAAACTGTGCAGGCTTTTGTAGAAAAGCCTCCGCTGCAAACCGCAGAGCAATATCTGGCAGAGGGGTGCTACGCCTGGAACAGCGGCATTTTTGTGTGGAAGGCCAGCACGATACTGCGCTTTTTCAAAGAGCTGCTGCCCGATGTTTGGGCAGAGCTTGCCAAAATCGAGGCAGCGCTTGGTACAAAGGAAGAACAAGAGACCATTCAAAAGGTATACCCGGAGATCCCCAGCATTTCGATCGACTACGGCATTATGGAAAAAGCCGCTGCCATGGGCGAGGTGCGCGTGGTAGCCGGGGAGTTTGGCTGGAACGATGTGGGCAGCTGGGATATGATGAGCGTGCTGCATGCGCCTGATGCCGAAAACAATATTTTTTTGGGCGATGCGCTGGCCGTGGAAAGCCGGGGCAACATTGTGTATGCGGGCAGCCGCACCGTAACGCTGGCAGGCGTGGAAAATATGATCGTGGTGGAAACGCCCGATGCCGTGATGATCTGCCCGAAAGAAAAGGCGCAGGATGTGAAAAAGATCGTGGATGCCTTAAAGACCGAAGGGCGAAAAGAACTGCTTTAATACGGTAAAAAGTGCAGCGATAGAAAGGCAATAGACTATGAGCGTAGATTATAAAGAAAATTTTGTAAAATGGCTGATCAACCCTGATCTGGAGCCCGGCGATGCCGAAGAGCTGCAGAGCATAACGGATGCCAAAGAGCTGGAGGACCGTTTTTGCCGTGACCTGGAATTCGGCACGGGCGGCCTGCGCGGCAAGCTGGGCGTGGGCACCAACCGCATGAATATTTACACGGTGCGCAAGGCTACGCAGGGTCTGGCTGATTATCTGAACGGCACCGGCCTGCCGAAGCGCGTGGCCATTGCGCACGACAGCCGCAACGGCTCGGAGCTGTTTTCACGCGAGACTGCCCGCGTGCTGGCGGCCAATGGCATCACGGCCCTTTTATACCCCCGCCTGGAGCCGACCCCGGCGCTGAGCTTTGCCGTGCGCGACCTTGGCTGCGGTGCAGGCGTGTGCGTGACGGCCAGCCACAACCCGGCAGCCTATAACGGCTATAAGGTGTACGGCGCAGACGGCTGCCAAATCACGCTGGAGGCCGCGGCTGCTGTGCAGAAGAGCATTGAGGCACTAGATATTTTTGCAGATATCAAGCTGGCTGATTACGATGCGGCACTCGCGGAGGGGTGCATTCAGATGATCGGTGAGGATACACTGGAGCGCTTTTTACAGGCCGTGCAGGCACAGCAGGTGGATCGTGAGGCAGGGGAGGATGCCCTGCGCGTTGTGTATACCCCGCTGAATGGCAGTGGCTTGGAGTGCGTGACCAAAATTCTGCACCGCATTGGCATAAACGATGTGACCGTGGTGCCCGAGCAGGAAAAGCCGGACGGGAATTTTCCCACCTGCCCCTACCCGAACCCGGAGATCCGCCAGGCGATGGAGCGCGGGCTGGCGCTTTGCGAAACCGTAAAGCCGGATCTTTTGCTGGGCACCGACCCAGACTGTGACCGCTGCGGCATTGCTGTGCCGCATAACGGCGGCTATGTGCTGATGACCGGCAACGAGGTGGGCGTTTTGCTGCTGGATTATATCTGCCGTGTGCGGCTGGAGCAGGGCACCATGCCCAAAGACCCCGTAGCCGTGACGACCATCGTTTCTACACGAATGGCCACGCCCGTATGCAAAAAATACGGCGTGGAGCTGCGCCGCACGCTGACCGGCTTTAAGTTTATCGGCGAGCAGATCGGCCTTTTGGAAAAAGAAGGCCGCCCCGAGCGCTATATCTTCGGTTTTGAAGAAAGCTACGGCTATTTGAGCGGCAGCCATGTGCGCGATAAGGATGCCGTGAATGCGGCCATGCTGATCTGCGAGATGGCGCGCTGGTATAAGCGCCGCGGCAAAACGCTGTATGATGCCATGCAGGAGCTGTATGCCGAGTTTGGCGTATACCAGAACGAGCTGCTCTCTACAGCCTACGAGGGCGTGGACGGCATGGCGCGCATGGCGCAGATCATGCAGAAGCTGCGCGAGGAAAAGCCCGCCGAGCTGGCCGGGGAAAAGGTGTGCGAGGCGATTGACTACGAAAACGCAGAGGCTACCGGCCTGCCCGCCGCCAATGTGCTGGAATTCCGCCTGGAAAACGGCGCAAGCCTGATGATCCGCCCCAGCGGCACCGAGCCAAAGATCAAGGTATATCTTTCGGCTGTGGGCGAGAGCGTGGAAAAGGCCAAGGCCGTGAATGCAGCGTTGGCCGGGGCAGCACAGAAGCTTTTGAGCTAAGGTGTAGCTGAAACAGAGAAAATTTGGGTACACGGTAAGGAACAAACTTTATGAAATGTATCGTGCTGGCGGGCGGCGCGGGCAACCGGCTTTGGCCGCTCTCGCGCAAAAACTACCCCAAGCAGTTTGTAAATTTGCAAAACGGCCATTCGCTTTTTCAGGAGACCATCGTGCGCAATATGCCGTTTTGCGATGAATTCTGGATCTTTACGGCGGCGGCCTACCGCACCATTGTAGAAGGGCAGCTGCAGCCCATGCAGGGCGTTCGCTACCGCTGCTTTGGCGAGGAAGTCCCGCACAAAACAGCCCCGGTGCTGGCGCTGGCAGCGCTGATGGCCGATGCCGATGAAGAGCTGCTGGTGGTTTCGACCGATAATCTGATCGAGGGCGATTACAAAACAGCCATCACGGCGGCCCGTGCCGCGGCAGCAGAGGGGAAAATGGCCTGCCTGGGGGTTGCGCCCGGCTCGGCCAACCCGGGCTACGGCTTTTTGGGCCTGCGAGAGGACGGCACGGTGGAATACCGGGCACCGCAGAGCGGCAGCGAGGCCGAAAGCCTGATTAAGGAGGGCTGGCTGTGGGATACCGGCATTCTGGCCGGGAAAGCAGGCATTTTTTTGCAGGAGATGGAGCGCTGCTGCCCGCAGCTGCTGCACGGTGCACGCGCCTGCCAGGAGCGCTTGGAGCTGATCGGCCGCCTGCAGGCGGGGGAAAGCTTTATCCGCTTGAGCGCCGGGGCTTCGCGTGAAATGCCGGCGCTTGGCTTTGGCCCGGCGCTTACCGCTGTTTCGCATAAAACGGCGCTGCAAAAGGCAGCTTTCAGCTGGACCCGCATGGTGAACCTTGGCAGCCTGGTGGAATATTACGGCGGGTGCGACCAGGGAAACGCCGTGCAGACCGGGTGCGAAAATACGACCATCTTAAACCTGGCGGCCGACCGTATGGTGGCAGCCAGCGGGCTGAAAAATGCGCTGATCGTGAACACGGTGGATGCCGTGTATGTGGCTGACCGCGGCCATCTGGACAATATGAAGCCGGTGATCGCCTCGGACGATTCGCCTTGCAGCGCTTATTTTGAAGAAGGTACGGTGTATTATGCCACCTGGGGAATCAAAGAGACCTTGGGCCGCGGCCAGGGCTACCAGGTAAAAAAGCTTACGGTATACCCGGGGCACAGCCTTTCAAACCACAGCCATGCCCACCGCAGCGAGCATTGGAGCGTAGTAGCCGGAACGGCAACGGTATTGTTGGACGGAAAAGAGCTGCACTTAACGCGCGGCCAGAGCCTGCTGGTAGCGCCCGGGCAGGCACACCGGCTGATGAACCGCGAGTACGAAAACCTGGTGCTGGTAGAAACCAGTGTGGGCGATGCGCTGCCGCGCGGAATCGACCCCGACCAGCAGCCTTTGCCGCTGCCGGGCACGGTGAGCAGGCCCGAGCCTGTGCGCCTGCTGCCCGCCTGCAAGGATTATCTTTGGGGCGGCGTGCGCCTGCGCAGCCTGTTTGGCAAGCAGAGCGCACGGGAGCCTATAGCGGAGTGCTGGGAGCTTTCAGCCCACGAAGCCGGGCAGAGCCGCATTGCGGCCGGGCCGTATGCAGGGCAGAGCTTTGGGCAGTATCTGGAAGCTCTTGGAAAAAATGCCTGGGGCTGGAAGTGCCAAGGGTACGAAAAGTTTCCGCTGCTGATCAAGTTCATCGATGCCAAGCAGGATCTTTCAATCCAGGTGCACCCGGGCGATGACTACGCCCTTTTAAACGAAGAAGAATACGGTAAAAACGAGATGTGGTATATCGTGGAGGCGCAGCCCGGGGCGTGCCTTTGGTGCGGCTTCAATCGGCCCATCACGCAGGCGGAGATCCGTGAGCGTGTGCAGAACGGCACGCTGATGGAGGTACTGAACCGCGTGCCCGTGCAGAAGGGGGATACTATGATGATCCCGGCGGGCACGGTGCATGCCATCGGCAAGGGCATGGTGATCTGTGAGGTGCAGCAGTCCAGCAATGTGACCTACCGCCTGTATGACTATGGCCGCCGCGATAAAAACGGTGCTTTGCGCCCGCTGCACTTGGAAAAGGCACTGGATGTGCTGAATCTTGTGCCGGGCCTGCCCGAAAAGGGCAGTGCTAGGCCCGAAAACGGCGGCGAGATCTTGTGCCAGTGCAAGTATTTTACGGTAGAAAAGCTTTGCGCAGAGCATGAAAAGCTGCAGCTGGCCGGGCAGGATTCCAGCTTTACGGCGCTGGTGTTTTTACAGGGGCAGGGTACTTTGCAGGCCGATGAGGCCCCGGCGCAGCCCTATAAGCCCGGCGATACCTTTTTTGTGCCTGCGGGCAGCACAAAGCTTACCATTACCGGCGCGGCTGAGCTGCTGCGCGTGATGGTGTAAAAAAACAAAACGGAGAAAAACAATGAAAGCACATATTTATAAAGACCCGGCGGTGGTGCTGGTGTGGAACTATGCAGAGAGCCAGCCCGGCTATGAATCGCTGCGCGCAATCTGTTGCCGCTATAAGGCCAAGCTGCACGCGGTAACTCCCGAGGAAGCCGGCGAGACCGTGGCAGCCCTGCTGGGGCTGGAGCCTTTACGCCATGCCCAGAGCAGGCACAGCACAGAGCAGGCCGCTATTTTATTCTCGGGGCTGGACAGGCATATCCAGGGCATTTTGGATGCGCTGCGCGCCGCCGAAGTAGAGATACCGCTCAAGGCGCTGGCCACCCCCACCAACCGCGGCTGGAGCTTTGCGGCCCTTTTGGACGAGCTGGAAAAAGAGCATAAGGCCATGTCCTCCGAGCGGGAGGAAAAGGCATGAGCGAGCGCCAAAAGCGCTTGCACCCAGCGCTGCTGATTTTGGCGGCGGCCGCGCTGGCGGCGTGTGTGGGCGCAGATTACTTTTATGAAAAAAAGGCCGAAGCGCAAAAGCCCGTGCAGTACAGCTGGCTGGGCTGGGACGCGTTTGATACGATCACCAATGTGATCGGCAATGCAGAAAGCGAGCAGGAGTGGAACACACAGATGCAGGCGCTGCACGAGGACCTTTTGGAGTATCACAGGCTGTACGATATTTATAACACCTATGACGGTATTGAGAACCTGGCCAGCATAAACGCTAAGGCTGGGCAGGGGCCCGTACAGGTTGACCGGCGCATCATCGACCTGCTTTTAGAGGCAAAAACGGTGTATGATATGACCGGCGGCCGGGTGAACGCGGCGGCGGGTGCGGTGCTTTCGCTTTGGCACGATGCGCGCACGGCTGGGCAGGATGACCCTGAAAACGCTGCTCTGCCCAGCGAGGAGGCATTGCAGCAGGCGGCGCAGCACTGCAACATCGAGGATGTTGTGATCGATGAGGCGGCGGGCACCGTGGAGCTGAAAGACCCCGAAATGAGCCTGGATGTGGGCAGCATCGGCAAGGGCTTTGCCGTGGAGCAGTGCGCCCGGGCAGCTGAGGAAAGGGGCCTTGCCAGTGCTTCTATCAGCGTGGGCGGCAATATCCGCACCATCGGCCTGCGCGCAGACGGCTCGCAGTGGAGCCTTGGCGTGGAGGATCCGCGCGATGCCTCGGGGCAGAACGCGCTGTTTTCCTTTACACTGCCCGGCGGGCAGAGCCTGGTAACGAGCGGCGATTACCAGCGCTACTATACCGTAAACGGAAAGCGGTACCATCATTTGATCGACCTGGATACGATGTACCCCGCCGAATACTGGAACAGCGTTACCGTGATCGCGCCCGATTCCGGCCTGGCCGATGGGCTTTCCACCGGGCTTTTCTGCATGGATTATGCGCAGGGCAAGGCCCTGGCAGACAGCCTGGACGGCGTGGAGATATGCTGGATCAAAATAGAGGGCGATACGGTGAACGCACAGTTTACCGACGGGTTCAAGGCACTTGCCGGGTAAAAAAGGAGCAAAAATTTACAAATGGGTAAAGAAGCAAAAACCAATGCCATGCGCATGCTGGAACGCGGCAAAATCGAATATAAAGCACATGAGTACCCCCATGAAGAGGGCGTAGCGGTAGACGGCGTGCAGGTGGCCGAAAGCATGGGGCAGGACCCTGCGCGCGTATTCAAAACACTGGTCACGCAGGGAGCCGATAAAAACTTTTATGTGTTCGTGATCCCCGTAGCGGCCACGCTGGATCTAAAAAAGGCTGCCCGCAGCGTGGGGGTAAAAAGCGTTGCCATGATCCATGTGGCCGATATCAACAGGATCACCGGCTATGTGCGCGGCGGCTGCAGCCCCGTAGGCATGAAAAAACAGTTTGTGACCCGCTTTGATGAAAGCTGCCGGGATAAGGAAACCATTTTTGTTTCAGCCGGGCGCATTGGCACCCAGATCGAGGCGAGCCCGGCGGGGCTTATGCAGGCCAGCCGCGGCGAAACGGCAAATCTGACGGCGGAGTAAAAGACAAAACAGGCTTTTGAATTTTGCAAAACAAAGCGAAAACCACTGTGCCGTAACGGGTTTTGAGGCATGTTGTTCTTTGTTCACTGGTGGTAAAATAAAAATTGTAAAAAATGCCAAAAATCTACTTAAAATTCTATGCAGGTTGGTGCTTTGGCTAAAAATACGGCAAAGGGCGATTTTGTAATTGCATTTTTTGTTTTGGAACTATAAAATAAAAATAGACAGGGGCAGAGCGCGCCGCCTGCAAGGAAATGGCCGCGCACTGCTGCAGCAAGATTTTTAACGGGAGGCTGCCGCAATGAAGAATGGGCGTATGCGAATCGGCTTGCAGAAGATGAACAAGGGCAAGCTGCAGCATATCGGCCAGTGTGGGAATCAGTGCGGCTGCCGCTATGTAAATCATTAAAGGCCAAGGTGCAGGTGTGTACCTTGGCCTTTTTGCTTTTTTAAAAGGAGGCAGACAAAATGGCAGAACAGAAAAAGGTGGCCGTGATCATGGGCAGCGACAGTGATTGGCCCACGGTGAAAGCGGCCTGCGCACAGCTGAAAGAGTTTGACATTCCGTTTGAGGCCCATATCCTCAGTGCACACCGCACCCCCGCCGCTGCGGCAGAATTTGCCAAGGCAGCACGGGCAAACGGCTTTGGCGCAATCATTTGTGCCGCCGGTATGGCAGCACACCTGGCCGGTGCCTTTGCCGCCAATACCACTCTGCCAGTAATCGGCATTCCCATGAAGGGCGGCGCAATGGACGGCCTGGATGCCCTACTGGCTACCGTGCAGATGCCCAGCGGCATTCCGGTGGCTACAGTGGCGCTGAACGGCGCAAAAAATGCTGCCGTGCTGGCAGCACAGATCCTGGCTGTGAGCGATGAAGCTCTGGCTGCCAAGCTGGACAAGGCCCGTGAGACCATGGCCCGGCAGATCGCCGAAAAAGAGGCCAAATTGCAGGCAGAACTTTGAGAACCTTTAAAAGATCGCCATCTATATGAATAGGAAACACAAGGGGAATGAAACAATGAACGATCTGAACGAAAGAGCTTTGCACGAAGAATGCGGCGTGTTCGGCATTTATGACCGCAGCGGCACCATGGATCTGGTGCAGGCCACCTACGGCGCGCTGTATGCTCTGCAGCACCGCGGCCAGGAAAGCTGCGGCATTGCGGTAAATGTAGACGGCGTGATTCGTGGCTATCGCGATCTGGGCTTAGTAAACGAGGTGTTTGCCTCGCCCCGCATCGCTGAGCTGCCAGCCGGGGCCAAAATGGCCACCGGCCATGTGCGCTATGCCACCAGCGGTGCACGCTCGCGCGCCAATGCACAGCCTATGATCCTGCACCATTATAACGGCAGCATGGCCGTGTGCCACAACGGCAACCTGACCAATGCGGGCACCATTCGCCACGAACTGGAGCTGCAGGGCTGCCTGTTCCACGGCTCCAGCGATACCGAGGTGATCGGCTATCTGATCACCCGCAAGCGCCTGGAAAGCAAGACCATTCAGGAGGCCGTGGGCAAGGTGATGGATGTGATCGAGGGCGCATACAGCCTGGTGATCATGAGCCCCACCAAGCTGATTGCCGCGCGCGACCCGCACGGCTTCCGCCCGCTGTGCATCGGCAAACTGGAGGACGGCTATGTGTTTGCCAGCGAGAGCTGTGCGCTGGACGCCGTGGGTGCTGAGTTCGTGCGCGATGTAGAGCCCGGTGAGATCGTGGTAGCCGATTATAACGGCCTGCGCAGCATCAAAGACCACTGCGGCAAGGCCCCGCATACCATCTGCGTGTTTGAGTATATCTATTTTGCCCGCCCCGACAGTGTTATCGAGGGCACCAGCGTGCACCAGGCCCGCGTAAAGGCCGGCAAGCTGCTGGCAGAAAGCTACCCTGTGGATGCCGATGTGGTGGTGGGTGTGCCGGATTCCGGCCTGGATGCCGCTTTGGGTTATTCGCAAGAGAGCGGCATTCCCTATGCCATCGGCTTTGTGAAAAACAAATACATTGGCCGAACCTTTATTCAGGGCAACCAGAAGCAGCGCGAAAACAGCGTGCGCATCAAGCTGAATGCCGTAAAGGCTACTGTAGAAGGCAAGCGTGTGGTGCTGGTGGATGACTCCATCGTGCGCGGCACCACAAGCGCGCGCATCATCAACCTGCTGCGCGAGGCAGGCGCCAAAGAAGTGCACTTCCGTGTTTCGGCCCCGCCGTTTGCTTACCCTTGCTATTTCGGCACGGATATCCCCGACCAGAAGCTGCTGGTGGCTACCGGCCATACCAACGAAGAAATCTGCAAGATCATCGGCGCCAACAGCCTGGGTTACCTGAGTGTAGACCAGGCGCAGCGGCTGGCTTTCAACAGCAAATGCGGCTTCTGCACAGGCTGTTTTACAGGCAAGTGGCCCATTCCTGCGCCTATCAATGACTATGTGAATGTATACGACCGGCCCCTCAGCCAGTCGGGCAAGAACAAAAAGCTGTAAACCCACGCGCACTCTGACGATAAAAACGATTTGCCAAACAGGAAACAGGAGGAAGTTCATCATGGAAAAAAGCTATTCTGCAAGCTATGCCGCTGCCGGTGTGGATATTACTGCCGGTTACCGCGCCGTAGAGCTTATGAAACAGTATGTGGCCCGCACCACCAACGAGCACTGCATTGGCGGCCTCGGCGGCTTCGGCGGTCTGTTTGAGCTGGACTGCACCGATATGCCCCACCCTGTGCTGATCAGCGGCACCGATGGCGTGGGCACCAAGCTGCGCATTGCCATGATCATGAATAAGCACGATACCGTGGGCATCGACTGCGTGGCCATGTGCGTGAACGATGTGATCTGCGCCGGTGCCAAGCCGCTGGTGTTCCTAGATTATATCGCCTGCGGAAAGAATGTGCCCGAAAAGATCGCCGACCTGGTAAAGGGCGTGGCCGAGGGCTGCGTGCAGGCGGGCTGTGCCCTGGTGGGCGGTGAGACCGCCGAGATGCCCGGCTTCTACCCCGAGGACGAATACGACCTGGCAGGCTTTACCGTGGGCGCTGTGGATAAGAGCAAAATCCTGGATAACAGCACCATGGCCCCCGGCGATGTGATCATCGGCCTGCCCAGCAGCGGCGTGCATTCTAACGGCTTCAGCCTGGTGCGCAAGGTGTTTGGCCTGGAAGAAAACCCCGATGTGCTGTTTACAAAGCCCGAGGAACTGGGCGGCAAGAGCCTGGGTGAGGCTTTGCTGGAGCCCACCTGCATTTATGTAAAGCCCGTGCTGGCCGTGATGAAAGAGATCAAGGTCAAGGGCGTTTCGCACATTACCGGCGGCGGCTTTTATGAGAATATTCCCCGCAGCCTGAAGGCTGGCTGCTGCGCCCGCATTCGCAAGGCCGATGTGCGTGTGCCCGCCCTGTTTGACCTGATTGCCAAAACCGGCAATATCCCCGAGCGCGATATGTACAACACCTTTAACATGGGCGTTGGCATGATTATGACTGTGGCCGCCGAGGATGCCGACAAGGCCATTGCAATTTTGAAGGAAAACGGCCAGGATGCTTACCGCCTGGGCGTGATCGCCGCAGGAGAGGGTGTAGAGCTGTGCTGAACATTGCTGTTTTGGTTTCTGGCGGCGGCACCAACCTGCAGGCCATTCTCGACAGCCAGGCCCGGGGCGAAAACCCGAACGGCTGTGTGAAGCTGGTGGTAGCCAGCAAGCCCGGCGTGTATGCGCTGGAGCGTGCGGCCAAGGCAGGCGTAGAAAGCTGCGTGGTGCGCCGCAAAGATTACGATACCCCCGAAGCCTTTGACGAAGCACTGCTGAAAGTGCTTAAAGAACACAAGATCGACCTTGTGGTGCTGGCAGGCTTTTTGAGCGTTTTGGGGCACAAGGTTGTGAGCGCTTACCCGAATCGTATTTTAAATGTGCACCCGGCGCTGATCCCCAGCTTCTGCGGGCCCGGCATGTATGGCCTGCGCCCGCATGAGGCGTGCCTGGCCCGGGGCTGCAAGGTGACGGGCGCGACCGTGCACTTTGTAAACGAGGAATGCGACGGCGGCCCCATTATTCTGCAGAAGGCTGTGGATATTCTGCCCGGCGACACCCCCGAGGTGCTGCAGAAGCGCGTGATGGAGCAGGCCGAATGGGTGCTGCTGCCCCGTGCCATTCGCATGGTATGTGATGGTGAGATCTGACTTTTTGAGCCGCCCGGCGGGGCGGGGAATAGGAGAACCGGTATGAAAAAAAATCTGTATAAGCTGCTGGCAGCCAATGAGTATCCCGGCCGCGGTATCGTGCTGGGCCGCAGCCCCAAGGGCGATAAGGCCGTTGTGATCTACTGGATCATGGGCCGCAGCGAAAACAGCCGCAACCGCGTGTTTGACCTGATCGACGGCGGCCTGCGCACGATTGCAGCCGACCCCAAAAAGCTGGAGGACCCGCACCTGATCATTTACAATGCGGTGCGCACGCTGCGCAACACCACGATTGTGACCAACGGCGACCAGACCGATACCATTTTTAACTTTATCGCAGAAAGCCGCTGCCCCGGCTATGACTTTGAGGCAGCTCTCGCCACCCGCACTTTTGAGGACGATGCCCCCAACTGGACCCCGCGCATCAGCGGCGCGATCGATATGGCTACCGGCGCTTACAAGCTGAGCATTCTCAAGAGCCTGGAGGGCAACGGCGAAAGCGTGCTGCGCCAGACCTTTGATTACCCCACCCCCCAGCCCGGCGAAGGGCACTTTATCAGCACCTACAAGAAAAACGGCAATCCCATTCCCAGCTTTGAGGGTGAGCCGATCCGCATCGTCATTGATACCGATGATGGCAGTGAGCTGGCGGTGAACACTTGGGAAGCACTGAACAATGAAAATAAGGTAGCCTTGTATACCCGCGTGATCGATCTGGCTACCGGCAATGTGGAAGAGACCGTGATCAACAAATACGATGCAGTGGTGGAGGATCTGTAAAATGAAAGAATTGCAGCTGAAATACGGCATGAACCCCAACCAGAAGCCTGCCCGCATTTATATGGAGGACGGCAGCGATCTGCCCGTGACCGTGCTGAACGGCAAGCCGGGCTATATCAACTTTCTGGATGCCCTCAACAGCATTCAGCTGGTGCTGCAGCTGAAAGAAAGCTGCGGTATGCCTGCCGCCGCCTCGTTCAAGCATGTATCGCCTGCCGGTGCGGCTCTGGGCCTGCCCCTTACGGAGGTAGAGCGCAGAATGTACCATGTTGACCCCGCTGTGCAGCTTACCCCGCTGGCCAACGCCTATGCGCGTGCCCGCGGTGCTGACCGCATGAGCAGCTTTGGCGACTGGGTGGCGCTTTCGGATGTATGTGACACCGCCACGGCCAAGCTTTTGCAGCATGAGGTCTCCGACGGCGTGATCGCCCCAGGCTATGAGCCGGAAGCACTGGAGATCCTGAAAAGCAAGAAAAAGGGCAACTACCCCATCGTGCAGATCGATTTGAACTATAAGCCTGCCGCCTTGGAACATAAGCAGGTTTACGGCATTACTTTTGAGCAGGGCCGCCAGGATCTTAAAATCAATGCCGACACCATGCTGGGCAACCTTGTAACCGAAAATAAAACGCTGACCGAAGAGCAGAAGCGCGATCTGGTCATCAGCCTGATCGTGCTGAAATACACCCAGTCCAACTCAGTGTGTTATGTGCAGGGCGGCCAGACCATCGGCGTGGGCGCAGGCCAGCAGAGCCGCATCCACTGCACCCGTCTGGCGGGCCAGAAGGCCGATTACTGGCAGCTGCGCCATATGGATAAGGTGCTGGATCTGCCTTTCCGTGCCGATATTGCCAAGCCCAACCGCGACAATGCCATTGATGTGTATCTGGGCGATCACCCCGAAGATGTGATCGGCGACGATGTGTGGGCTGAGACCTTTACCGAGCAGCCCGCTCCGCTGACCGAGGCCGAAAAACGCGAGTATCTGAGCCATGTTACCGGCGTGTGCCTGGGCAGCGATGCCTTCTTCCCATTTGGCGATAACATCGAGCGTGCCCATCGCAGCGGCGTGACTGCTATTGTGCAGCCCGGCGGCTCAATCCGCGACCAGCAGGTGATCGACACCTGCAACAAATACGGCATTGCCATGGCGTTCTGCGGCATTCGCCTGTTCCACCATTGATGTTAGAAAAAGGAGCAAGTACCATGAAAATTCTGGTAGTTGGCGGCGGCGGCCGTGAGCATGCCATCATTCGCAAGCTGAAGCAGAGCCCGCTTTGCGGCGAGATCTGGTGTGCCCCCGGCAACGGCGGCATTGCCTATGATGCCAAGTGCAAAAATATTAAGGCAACCGATGTGGACGGCATGGTGGCCTTTGCCAAAGAAGAAGGCTTTGACTATGCGGTCGTTGCGCAGGACGACCCCCTGGCGCTGGGCATGGTGGACCGTTTGGCCGAGATCGGCATTCCGAGCTTTGGCCCGAATGCCGCTGCAGCCCGCATTGAGGCCAGCAAGGTGTTCAGCAAAGACCTCATGAAAAAATATCATATTCCCACGGCGGATTATGCTGTGTTCAACGACCCTGCCAAGGCCATGGAATATATCGAGCAGCGCGGCAAATACCCTGTGGTGGTGAAAGCCGACGGCCTGGCGCTGGGCAAAGGCGTGCTGATCTGCCAGAATGAGCTGGAGGCACGCGAGGGCTTAAAGGAGATCATGCTGGATAAAAAATTCGGCGCTTCCGGCAACCAGGTGGTCGTGGAAGAATTCCTCACCGGCCCCGAAGTGAGCGTTTTGAGCTTTGCCGACGGTAAAACTGTAAAACCCATGGTTTCCAGCATGGACCACAAGCGCGCGCTGGACGGCGACGAGGGTCTGAACACGGGCGGCATGGGCACGGTGGCGCCGAACCCCTACTACACCCCCGAAATGGCCGAGCGCTGCATGAGGGAAATTTTTCTGCCTACCATGGCTGCTATGCAGGCCGAGGGCTGCCCGTTCAAAGGGTGCCTGTATTTTGGCCTAATGCTCACACCCGACGGCCCCAAGGTGATCGAGTATAACTGCCGCTTTGGCGACCCCGAGACCCAAGTGGTGCTGCCGCTGCTGGAAAGCGACCTGCTCGAGATCATGCAGGCCACCACGAACGGCACGCTGGATAAGACCGAGGTCAAATTCAGTGACGGCGCTGCAGCCTGCGTGATTTTGGCGAGCGGCGGCTACCCGGTGGCTTACGAAAAGGGCAAAAAGATCGAGGGCCTTACCGAGGGCCAGCTGACGGAAAGTGTCGATGTGACCGTCTATCATTCGGGCACAGCACAGAACGAGCAGGGCCTTGTAACGGCAGGCGGCCGCGTGCTGGGCGTAACGGCTGTGGCGGATACTCTGCCCGAGGCACTGAAAAAGGCCTACGCGGCAACCGAAAAGATCAGCTTTGAGGGCCTGCATAAGCGCACCGACATCGGCGCACGCGCCTTAAAGGCACTGGGTTAAAAAGCACAGCGTATAGAAAAAATAGGAACACGAAAACCGTGAAGGAGAAAGTAACTATGGTTTATCGTATTTATGTAGAAAAAAAACAGGGCGAAAATATTGAGGCCAAGGCACTGCAGAATGAGCTTACCACCCTTTTGGGAATCAAAAACCTGACCGGAGTGCGTATTCTGAACCGCTACGATGTAGAGGGCATCAGCCAGGAGCTGTTTGACCAGTGCCGCACTACGGTTTTCAGCGAGCCGCAGGTGGATAACACCTACGATGAACTGCCTGAGACCGGTGATAAGGTGTTTGCCGTGGAGTTTCTGCCCGGCCAGTTTGACCAGCGTGCCGACTCCGCCAGCCAGTGCGTGCAGCTGATCAGCCAGGGCGAGCGCCCCGATGTGGCCAGCGCCAAGGTGTATCTGCTGGCCGGTGATCTGACCGAGGAGGATGTGCATGCCATCAAGAAGTATGTGATCAACCCGGTGGAGGCTCGTGAGGCAAGCCTTGCCAAAAAGGATACGCTGAAAATGACCTATCCTGTGCCCGCCATGGTGGAAACGCTGGAAGGCTTTAATGAGCTGGAGGCTGCCGGGCTGGAAAAGTTTTTGGAAGAAAAAGGCCTTGCCATGGACTTTGACGACCTCAAGTTCTGCCAGGACTATTTCAAGAGCGAAAACCGCGAGCCTACCATTACCGAGATCCGCGTGATCGATACCTACTGGAGTGATCACTGCCGCCACACCACCTTTGGCACCATTCTGGACGAGGTGACCTTTGAGGACGAACAGGTGCAGGCCGCATTTGACCGCTATATGGCCATGCGCCACGAGTTGGGCCGCGACAATAAGCCCCGCTGCTTGATGGATATGGGCACCATTGCTGCCAAGTATCTGAAAAAGCAGGGCATTTTGAAAAATCTTGACGAGAGCGATGAGATCAACGCCTGCACCGTAAAGATCAAGTGCGATGTGAACGGCAAAAAAGAGGATTGGCTGTATCTGTTTAAAAACGAAACGCACAACCACCCCACCGAGATCGAGCCTTTCGGCGGTGCGGCTACCTGCATTGGCGGTGCTATCCGTGACCCGCTTTCCGGCCGCAGCTATGTATATCAGGCCATGCGCGTGACCGGTGCAGGCGACCCGCTGGTGCCTGTGAGCGAAACGCTGCCCGGCAAGCTGCCCCAGCGCAAGCTGGTGACCACAGCTGCCGCCGGTTATTCCAGCTACGGCAACCAGATCGGCCTAGCTACCGGCCAGGTGGACGAGCTGTATCACCCCGGCTATGTGGCCAAGCGCATGGAGATCGGCGCTGTGGTGGCTGCTACCCCGGCCAGCCATGTGCGCCGTGAGTGCCCCGCCCCCGGCGATGTGATCGTGCTGCTGGGCGGCCGCACCGGCCGCGACGGCATCGGCGGCGCTACCGGCTCTTCTAAGGCACACAAGGCCGACAGCCTGGAAACCTGCGGTGCCGAGGTGCAAAAGGGCAATGCGCCCATCGAGCGCAACCTGCAGCGCCTGTTTCGCCGCGAGGATGCCTGCCGCCTGATCAAG
>CAVGKH010000005.1:0-46174 GCA_963629755.1 Gemmiger sp. | reverse complement strand
TATGGACTGCAAGATCCGCTTTCTGGTGGAGGAAACGCCATTTTTCACCTGCAACCACGCTCACCCATGAGCAGACCATGATGAACCTGGCCAAGGCTGCCGAAAATACACTGGATTACCCCGGTGCCCCTGCCGATTTTTACGATCTGCAGGCCAAGGGCATCATCTGCGATCTGGGCGAGGGCCATGCCCCCTACTCCCCGCGCTACATTCTGCCCGACTATGAAAAGTTTTTTGCCGAGGGCAGCAAGTTTCTGCGCCTTGACCCGCCTCAGGACCTGTACGAGGCTGTGAGCCACCTGCTGATCATGTATCATCATGTGCCCTCGGTCACGCACTTTCCGGTGTATATCGGCCGCATCGACAAGTTGCTGGATCCATTCATCACCGATGAAGCCGCCGCCAAGCCCATTATCAAGAACTTCCTGCGCCAGATCGACCGCACCGTGACCGATTCGTTCTGCCACGGCAACATCGGCCCCGAAGATACCCGTGCCGGGCGCATCATTCTGGAATGTGAGCGTGAACTGCAAGATTCTACCCCCAACCTTACGCTGCTCTATAACCCCGAAAAAACCAGCGACGAATTTGCCGTGCTGTGCACCGAGACAGCTTTAGACTGCGCAAAGCCCAGCTTTGCCTATGACCCGCAGTTTGCCAGCGAGTTTCCCACGCCCTATGGCATCGCCAGCTGCTACAACGGCCTGCCCATCGGCGGTGGCGCTTACACCCTCACCCGTCTGATGCTGAACAAACTGGTAGAGACTGCCTCTTCCAAAAAGGATTTCTTTGACCGCGTGCTGCCCCACGCCGTAGAGACCATGTGCCAGTTTATGGACTGCAAGATCCGCTTTCTGGTGGAGGAAACGCCATTTTTCACCTGCAACTTCCTAGTAAAAGAAGGCTTTTTGCACCGTGACCGCTTTAACGGCCTGTTTGGTATGGTGGGCATGAACGAGTGTGTAAACGGCCTGATGAAGCTGGAAGGCCGCAGCGACCGCTTTGGCTACAGCGAGGATGCCGATAACCTGGGCCTTGCTATTATGGATGCCATTGATAATCAGGTAAAAGCACACAAAAACCCCTATTGCGAATACTGGAACGGCAGCTTTATCCTGCATGCGCAGGTAGGCCTGGCCGATGACCACGATGTGACCCCCGGCACCCGCATTCCCATTGGCGAAGAGCTGCCTTTGTATGACCATATGCGCCAGGCTGGCAAGTTCCACAAGTTCTTTCCCAGCGGTACCGGTGATATCTTCCCCTTTGATATGACCTCTGCCGGCAACCCCGAGGCTGTGCTGGATGTGATCAAGGGCGGCTTTAAGGTGGGCATGCGTTATATTTCCACCTATTCCAGCAACAGCGATGTGATCCGCATCACCGGCTATCTGGTCAAGCGCTCGGATATTGAAGCGCTTGAGCAGGGCAAGCAGGTGGTAAACGATACCGTTGTGCTGGGCATGGGCGCCAAGCACAACTGCCATGTATACGAACGGAAGGTGCGCAGCCTGTGATCGGATATGTAAACCGGGTGATCGACCACAGTCTGGTCGA
Source organism: Gemmiger sp. (assembly GCA_963629755.1). Taxonomy (GTDB): domain Bacteria; phylum Bacillota; class Clostridia; order Oscillospirales; family Ruminococcaceae; genus SFIE01. The sequence continues at coordinate 44,617 of CAVGKH010000005.1, read as the reverse complement.
TGGGCCCGGCAACCGCACAGCGATTTTTTTTCAGGGCTGCCAGTTCAACTGCCGTTACTGCCACAACCCCGAAACGCTGCACCGCTGCATTGACTGCGGAAAGTGCGAGGCCGTCTGCCCTGTGGGGGCGTTGCATTCAGAGGGCGGCAAAATGCACTGGAATGCCGCGCTTTGCTGCGGCTGCGATGCGTGCATCAAAGCCTGCCCCCATACCAGCAGCCCCAAGATCACCGAGTACACCCCCGAGACTCTTTTAGAAAAAGTGAAGGCTAATCTTCCCTTTATCCGCGGCATCACCTGCTCGGGCGGTGAGTGCACTTTACAGGCCGAGTTTATGGCAAAGCTTTTTGCACTCACAAAGCCTCTGGGCCTCAGCAACCTGATCGACAGCAACGGCACCCTAGATTTTGAAACAAATCAGTGGCTTTTAGAAAATGCCGACGGCGTTATGCTGGATATCAAGTGCTTTGATAACGAACAGCACAAAATGCTCACTGGGCAAAGCAATGAGCTGGTGCTGAAAAACGCGGTATGGCTGGCCGAGCGCGGCCTTTTGCCCGAGGTCCGCACGGTGATCGTGCCCGGGCTTATGCCCAATGAGGATACTGTAGCCCGTGTAAGCCGCCTGCTGGCCCCTTACCAGGCCATTGCGCCCATTCGCTATAAGATCATTGCCTACCGCCCCATGGGGGTACGCAGCGAATACAGCCATTATTCCACGCCCACCAAGGTCGACCTGGCAGGGTTTAAAGCCCTTGCCGCCGAAAATGGCATGAAGACGATCGCCACCGTGTAAGTTTTCCACACTTTCCACAGGAAATGTGGAAAAGCCCGCCTCATTTAAAGTTTAAAGAGCACATGCATCCAAGGCTCTGCGCAGCGCGCATTCCCGGCTGCATGTGCTTTTTTATACGGTCTCCATCTGCTCACATTTCAGCACTACCCGGCCGTTTTCATCGGCACAGGCTGTAAAAACGCTGCCCGGCCGGGCGGTCCCTTCGGCAATTTGGTCAGCCAGGGCCTGCTCTACGGCTTTGCTCACACGGCGGCGCAGCTCGCGCGCGCCGTATATCTGGCGTGTGTTTTCGGCCAGCTTCTGCGGCAACGCACTGTCGTGCCGCAGATGATAGCCGTTTTTCTCGGCGCGCTGCTCCAGCTGGCGTAAAAGCAGCTGCTCGGCAATCTCGGCCAGATCATTTTGCTGCAGCGATCGAAATACCACCTCGTCCATACGGTCCCAAAAGCTCGGGGCGAAAATAGGCCCTGGCATCTTCCAATGCTTTTTGCTTCTGCCGGGCAAAATCGTCCTCCGTGCCGCCAAAGCCCCGCGCGGCTTTCTGCCCGGCCAGGCAGCGCGCGCCCAGGTTGCTGGTAAGCAGCACTACCGTGTTGGAAAAATCGGTTTTGCGGCCCAGCGCATCGGTCAGGCAGCCGTCCTCTAAAATTTGCAGCAGAATATTCTGAATATCGCTGTGCGCTTTTTCGATCTCGTCAAACAGCACCGCGCTGTAGGGGCGGCGGCGCACAGCCTCGGTCAGCTGGCCGCCCTCCTCATGCCCCAGATAGCCCGACGGCGCGCCGATCAGGCGGGCCACGGTGTGCGGCTCCATATATTCGCTCATATCAAAGCGCAAAAGGGCTTTTTCGGTGCCGAACCAGCAGCAGGCCAGCGTGCGGGCCAGGTGCGTTTTGCCCACGCCGCTGGGCCCCAAAAACAGCATGGGTGCAATGGGCCGCCCGGCTTCGCGCAGGCCGGTGCGGCTGCGCCGGATAGCCCTGCCACAGCGTGCACTGCTTTTGGTGGCCTACCACCTCCTGCCCAATGCGTTTTTCCAGCAGGGCCAAACGCTCGCGCTGGCGCTCGGTGATGCGCTCTACCGGCACACCGCGGCCTGGCTGACCACGGCGGCCACCCGCTGGGGCGTAAGCTGCTGGAACAGGCCGTTTTCAGGCGTGCCTGTCGACTGTATACGCAGCGATGCTGCGGCTTCGTCCAAAAGATCAATAGCCTTATCGGGCAAAAAGCGCCCAGGCAGATACCGCACGCTCAGTTCCACCGCCTCGCGGATCGTTTCGGGCGGAATGGTCACATTGTGAAAGCGCTCATAGCACGGCATAAGCCCCTGTAAGATCAGCTCGGCAGTCTCGGGGGCAGGCTCCTCCACCCAAACGCGGCCAAAGCGGCGCTCCAGGGCCGAATCCTTCTGGATCACCGTGCGGTATTCCTCCTGCGTGGTAGCGCCGATCACCTGCAGCTCTCCCCTTGCCAGCATGGGCTTTAAAATGCTGGCGGCATCGATCGCGCCCTCGGCTGCGCCGGCCCCACCACCACATGGATCTCATCAATAAAAAGAATGGTGTTTCGGTCTTTCTGCAGCTCCTCCAATAGATTGCGAAAGCGCTCTTCAAAATCGCCGCGGTACTTGGTGCCTGCCACGATCGCCGCCATATCCAGCGCCAGCACCAGCTGCCGCACTGCACTTTCGCTGATATCGCGGTTTTGTAAAAATTCTGCCGCGCATCCCCGCTGGTGCAAAAGCGCCAGCAGCAAACGTCCCGTATGCGCACTGGCAAGCCCCTGTTTTGCCGCCAGCTTTACGGCATTTTTTTAAAGCCCGCCCCGCCGGGCGGGAAAAATCCTGATAAAAAAAAGGCATCATGCTTTTCCTCCGCAGCGGCTCTTTTGCGAAAAGCCGCTAGATAAAGTATAGGCTCAACGGCGGCGCGTAATCCGTCTAAAAGCCGTACTCTCTTAAAGAATCAGGCATGCTCCCTTTCCCCTTCCGTGCATTTTTAAACCGCACGGCATCATAATTTTTTTCTATATTTTCTATAAAATACGAATCCTTGACAAAACCTTCTAAAGCCAGTATACTGTAGCCATGGTGGTCATATAACTGACGGAAGTGGATGTTACCACGGGGAGTATGATCGTAAAACCGGCCGACCGTCTGGGCAGAAAAAGCTCAGATTGTGCGGCTTTTTCTTTTTATACAGTTTTTTAACTGCTGAAAAGGAGGTTTTGCTATTTGTTCCAAGGCCGTATCCACTCTATTGAATCCATGGGGCTGGTAGATGGCCCCGGTATACGCACTGTGGTATTTATGCAGGGCTGCCGCCTGCGCTGCCAGTACTGCCATAATCCCGATACCTGGCCCTTGACCAGCGGCAAAGAAATTCTTATGAGCCCGGAGCAGCTTTTAAAAAAGCTTTTACGCTTTAAGCCCTACTATGGGGAGCATGGCGGCGTAACTTTTTCCGGCGGTGAACCCTTGCTGCAAAAAGAATTTTTGCTGCAGAGCCTGCGCCTTTGTAAAAATGCTGGTATACACACCTGCCTGGATACAGCGGGCTGCGGCTGCGGCAATTATGAAGAGCTTTTGGCTTTTACCGATCTTATCCTTTTAGATGTCAAACACTTTACCCCCGATGGTTACCGCACTGTTACCGGGCAGGAGCCAACAGAATTTAACCGTTTTCTTTCTTCGGCCCAAAAAGCCGGTACCCCGCTTTGGGTTCGTCATGTAGTTGTTCCCGGCCTTACCGATGGTGATGCTCACCTACAGGCCTTGCTGGAATATCTGCGCGGCATTCCAAACATTCAACGGGTAGAACTCCTTCCCTACCACACACTGGGTGTCAGCAAATACCGCGCACTCGGCATTCCCTATCCTCTGGAATCTGTGCCCGCCTTGCCGCAGCAGGCTTTGAACGAGTGGCAGCAGCGCTTTGACCGTGAATTTCACTTTTTAAATTTCAAATAAAACAGGAGGCCTATTATTATGTCTATTGATGTAAATTGCACTGCCTGGAAAGGCTTTCACACCGGCGAATGGCGCCATCTTGTAAATGTGCGCAATTTTATTCAAAAGAACTATACCCCCTATGCAGGTGATGAAAGCTTTTTGGCTGCTGCTTCTCCACGCACACAAAAAGTATGGGAAAAATCGCATCAGCTTATTCTGGAAGAGCTTCACAAAGGAATTCTGGATGTAGAGACCAATGTAGTCTCCGGCATTGATAACTTTGCTCCCGGCTATATCGACCGTGACAATGAGGTAATCGTTGGCCTGCAAACCGATAAACCTTTAAAGCGCATCGTAAACCTATACGGCGGTATGCGTATGGCTGAATCGGCTTTGGAGCAGTATGGCTATAAGCTGAATCCCGAGATCGAGCAGCATTTCCGCACTTACCGCAAAACCCATAATGATGGCGTATTTGATGCCTACCCCCATCGCACACGCGTGGCCCGCACTGCTGGCTTGCTTACCGGCCTGCCGGATGCCTACGGCCGCGGGCGCATTGTAGGCGACTATCGCCGTGTGCCTTTGTACGGTACCGATTTTCTGATTGAGGAAAAGAGAAAAGACCTGGACGAACTCGATGGCCCTATGACCGATGAGCGTATTCGCCTGCGCGAAGAGGTGCAAATGCAGATTCGCGCTTTGCAGGAAATGGCCCACATGGCTGCCGGCTATGGCTGCGATATCACAAAACCCGCCGAAAACGCCCATGAGGCCGTGCAGAACCTTTACATGGCCTATCTTGCCGGTATTAAAGAAAATAACGGCGCAGCCACCAGCTTGGGCCGTACCGCCACCTTCTTAGACATCTATATCCAGCGAGACCTCGAAAACGGTGTTCTGGATGAATCCGGCGCACAGGAGCTGATTGACCAGTTCATCATAAAGCTTCGTTTGGTACGCCATCTGCGCACCCCGGAATATAACGAACTGTTTGGCGGCGATCCCACTTGGATCACCGAATCGCTGGGCGGTATGGGTGTAGACGGCCGCACCTTGGTAACACGCAGCACCTTCCGCTACCTGCACACGCTTACCAATCTTGGTACTGCACCCGAACCCAATTTAACCGTTTTGTGGAGTCAGAACCTACCTGCCGCCTTCAAGCGTTACTGTGCTAAAATGAGCATCGATACCGATTCGATCCAGTACGAAAATGACGATATCATGCGCCCCATGTATGGCGACGACTACTGCATTGCCTGCTGTGTTTCTGCCATGGCCGTTGGCAAGCAGATGCAGTTTTTCGGCGCACGCGCCAACCTTGCCAAAAGTCTTCTGTATGCGATCAATGGCGGCATAGACGAAAAGAAAGGCCTTCTGGTCATTCCCGATATCCAAAAAGATACCGATGAAGTACTGGATTATCCTAAGGTACTGGCAAACTACAAAAAAGTTCTTTCCTATGTTGCTGAGCTGTATGTAGATACCATTAACATCATTCATTTCATGCATGATAAATACGCCTATGAATCCAGCCAAATGGCTCTGCACGATACACTTGTTGAGCGCCTTGCCGCTTTCGGCGTAGCAGGTCTTTCCATCGCTGCTGATTCTCTTTCGGCCATCAAGTTTGCCAAAGTAAAGCCTGTTCGCAACGAAAATGGCATTGCTGTAGACTTTATAACAGAAGGCGAGTTTCCGAAATATGGCAATGACGATGACCGTGTAGACGATATTGCCGTAGAGATCGTTTCTTATTTTTCGGCCGAGCTGAAAAAGCACGCACTTTACCGCAATGCGATCCACACGCTTTCGGCATTGACCATTACCAGCAATGTGATGTACGGTAAAAAAACAGGCTCTACGCCAGATGGCCGCAAGGCCGGCGAGCCTTTTGCTCCCGGTGCCAACCCCATGCATGGTCGTGATGAAAGCGGCGCACTCGCAAGCCTGAATTCCGTTGCCAAAATCCCTTACCGGGCAGTATGCCAAGACGGTGTGTCCAACACATTCTCGATCGTACCAAATGCCTTGGGCAAAACGGCTGATGAACGCCGAAGCAATCTTGTACAAATTTTAGACGGATATTTTGTGCAGGGCGCACATCACCTGAATGTGAATGTTATGAATCGCGAAGTGCTGCTGGATGCTATGGATCACCCCGAAAAGTATCCCACCTTGACGATCCGTGTTTCCGGGTATGCCGTCAACTTTAACCGATTAAGCCGCGAACAGCAGTTGGAAGTGGTCAAACGCACCTTCCACGAAAGTATGTAAGCCTTGTATTTTGCAGCCCCTGTCTTTTATCTGGCAGCGGGCTGCATTTTTATTTTCATTTTTGTTGCTTTATGGTATACTGATATTACATTCAGAATTTGAGGTATTTCCATGAAAGCAACCATAGTGATTCCCAATTTAAACGGCGCGGGCTGGCTGCGCGATTCGATTGAATCGGTTTATGCCCAGACCGAGCAGGATTTTGAGCTGATCGTGATCGATAACGCCAGCACGGACGAAAGCCTGGATATCGCCTGCAGCTACTGCGGCCGCCCCGGCTACACACTGATTGAAAACGACCATAACACCGGCTTTTCGTATGCGGTAAACCAGGGCATCCGCCTGGCCAAGGGCGAGTATGTGGCCCTTTTTAATAACGATGCCTTTGCCGAGCCCGGCTGGCTGGCTGAACTAATCAAAACCGCCGAGAGCGATGCCCGCATTTTTGCGGTCAGCAGCCTGATGATCCGCCATTTTGAGCGTGAGCTGGCCGACGATGCCGGCGATTATGTTACGCTTTTGGGCTTTGCCTGCAAGCGAGGCGATGGGCTGAAGGCCAGCCGCTACACAAAGCCCTGCCGCACTTTTTCGGCCTGCGGCGGCGCGGCACTTTACCGCAAAAGCATTTTAGATGAGATTGGCCTGTTTGATGAAAATTTCTTTGCCTATTATGAGGATGTAGACATCAGCTGGCGCGCCAACAGCCGGGGCTACCGCAATGTATTCTGCCCCACAGCCAAATGCTACCATATCTGCGGTGCCACTACCGGCGCTGTACGCTATAACCCGTTCAAGAGCATTCAGAGCGGGCGAAACAGCATTTTGCTGCCCTATAAAAATATGCCGCTGCTGATGCTGCTTTTGAATCTGCCGTTTCTGGTACTGGGCTACCTTTTAAAAGTGGTCATGTTCCGCCTGCGCGGCTTTGGCAGCGATTACGCCAAGGGCTTTGCCGAAGCGTGGAAGGCGATTCCTAAACTGGATAAGCCGCGCTTTCGCCTGCGCGATCTGCCCAATTATATTTGGGTAGAGTGCAGCCTCATCGCCGGGCTGTTCCGCTACATCGTTTACCGTGCGCAGCGCGCCCTTAAAATCACTTAATGGGCAAAGTTTCCCTATACGATTTTTCATTTTGCCGCTTTAAACCAAATCACCCGTATGAAAGCTTTTTATAAAGCCGTCATACGGGTGATTTTTTCGCTTTTATTTTAATCTTTTTCTTTGGGCTCCGTGCTGAAAAAGCTTTCGAGGGTAAAGCCCTCTGCTTGGTATTTTTCCAGGGTCTGCTGCGCGGCCTGTTCGGCTGGCTCTGCTGCCTCCGGGGCCTCCGGCTCTTCGGCAGGCCCGGCCGGAGTATTTTCACTCTCGGCAGGCTGTGCGGCCATTTCTGCCGCAGGCTCTGCTTCCGGGGCTGGCTCCTCCTGCGGTTCTTCGGGCAGTGCTTCTTCGGGCCCTTCTTGCGCCTCCTGCGGCGCTGCCTGCTCCTGCTGCCAGGCCTCCACAGCCTGCGCGGCCAGCTGGCTTACCGCGGCACAGCTTTCGGGCAGATCGGTCAGGCTCTGGCCATAGTGGGCAAACAGTATACGGCCCTCTGTGCCCACCACCAAGGTGAGCGGCAGCTGCTGCGGCTGGCCCTTGGCGGGGCTGTAGCCTTCTTTTTTGGCCCGGCGCAGAATGGCCGCCGCGCGCAGAGAGATGCAGCGCAGCGGGTTTGCCTCCTGTGGGATCTCAAAGTGCTCGTACAGAGCACCCTCGGCATCGCAGATCAGCGTAAACGGCAGCTCATGCCCCTGCAGGGCCTGCTCTACCGATTCATGGCGCGAGCGCACTACGCACGCCAAACGGCAGCCGCTGAGCTGCTGATAATCGGTAAGATAATCTTTTACTACCTCGCGCGTAATGGGGTGGCCAAAGTTGCTTAAAAACACGATCACGGCCGGCTGCCGGGCATATAGTTCGGCAACCGGCTGCTGTGCCGCATAGGGTGCATCATAATGAAACGCCGGCAGCAGCTGGCCTTGCAGCAAATAAGGCATGAATCTGTTTTCCTCCGATTTTATTCTGCGGTGCATCTGAAAGGACGAAAATCCAGTTTATTTCTTATTTTCAAATACACCCTAAAAATAGAAATACAAAATAAAAACCCACCCGGTCGTCTGCGGCCAATCAAAACCTACCGAAAAGGCAGGTGGGTGCCCTGCAACTGGGTTCACGCTCCCTTCTTCCGCCGAAGCGGGAGGTCTGCGATCCACCAATGGACATCGGGCTCCCGGTAATTGATTAGTAGGATTATATAAAGCCGCAACAAATCGAGCCGGGCAGGCTCTTGGCATAATTAAGATTTACTGTTCGATGTTAAAATAATCGGCAAGGCGCTTTTCAAAGATCTTGCTTACCTGATAAAGCTCTTCGTCATCTTCCACGATATCTAAAAATTCACCCTGATCGTCTTTGCCAACGCGCATCAGAATGAGTTCCATATCATCTTTTACATCTTCTTCGTTTTCTACATAGGGCACCAGCGCCAGATAATGCACACCCTCATAATCGGTGGCATCGATTACCTCAAAGGTGCATTCCTGACCCTCTTCATCCTCCAGAGTGATCAGGTCGGGCTCGTAGTCCTCTTCGGCGGCGCTGTTTTTGATTTCTTCTGCCATTTTATTCTCCCGTCTGCAAGAAAATTCTTTCTTGTTTGCTCTAAAGTGCATCCGAAAGCAAAAAAATAAACTGAATTTCAGTTTTTCAGGCGCACTTTAGTTTATCTGTTAATAGTTTACCTTGTTTTTCTTCGCCCGTCAAGCCCCGGCATGATTCTGAAAGCGCCGATGCCATGAAAAAGAATTTTTAAAAATTTGTACACTTTGCGCGCCGTTTTTATGCTATACTATTACAGTATATTCGCTTTCTTCAAAAGGAGGAGCTTATGACAAAACGATTTTTCCGCCTGGCCTGCGGCCTTATGGCGGTTTTGGCTCTGGCTGGCTGCGGCAAAAAAAGTGCGGCAGACGGCAGCGCCGCAAAGCGCGGCACGGTAAAAAGCGATGAGATTCAGTTTACCGGCCCGCAAAACGGTGACACGATCGCCATTTTTGATACCAGCCTCGGCGAGGTGCGCGCAGTGCTTTATCCACAGTATGCCCCGATGGCTGTCGAAAATTTCATTGGCCTGAGCGAAGCCGGATATTATAACGATACCGTGATCTTCAGCGCACAGCCCGGTTTTGCCGTAGAGGGCGGCGATGCATCCGGTGAGGGCACAGGCGGCACCACCATATGGGGCGGCAATGGCTACCCTGCCGAAAGCTGCGATGCCCTGCGCCATTATGCAGGCGCTTTGTGCGCTGCGGTAGACGACACCACCGGCAGCTGCTACAGCGTGTTTTATGTGGTGGCCGCTGAGCCCGGCAGCGTGGACGAAAGCCAGCAGAGCGCCATGAGCGATGTCGGCTGGCGCAGCGAAGTGGCCGATGCCTACAGCCAGGCGGGCGGCCTGCCAAGCCTTGATTTCACCGATACTGTGTTCGGCCAGGTATACGAGGGCATGGGCGTGATCGACAGCATGGCAAATGCTGCCGCCGACGAAGAAACGCACCGCCCCACCGAGGATATCGTGATCCGTTCAATTACCATTGAGACCGTGGGCGAATAAAAAAAGCAAAATACCCGAGCCGTCTGTGCTGCCTCAAACACAGAGCGACCCGGGTATTTTTTGGTGTTTTGCCAACACCAGGAAGGAATATCCTACTCTTTGAGAGATGAGAAGAATGTATCAGGATCAGTTGGCCAGTGCCTCGCCCAGAGCCACGCATGCATCGGCATCGTCGCCCTCGGGTGCGCCGCAAACCATTACAGGCTCGTTTACAATAGCAGCGCCTGCGCCCTCGGCATCCTCTGCCCAGTCGCGGATCCACTGACCGTCGCCCCAGCCGTAGCTGCCAAACAGGCCAACGCTCTTGCCGCTCAGGCTGCTGCGAATGTTATCATACATGGGCTGGAACTCGGTCTCCTCCAGCACCTCGGCGCCCATAGCGGGGCAGCCCATAGCGATGGCAGAATACTGGCCTGCCTCAGAGGGAGTAAACTCAGCGGGAGTATACAGCTTTGCTTCGCCGCCGGCCTTCTGCACGCCCTGCTCTACCAGCTTTGCCATAGCCTCCGTGTTGCCAGTGCCGCTCCAAAAAACGATTGCTACTTTTTTCATAATCGTGTCAACTCCTACATTATATTTTTCAGTTTATTGTATCAAACAGCCACTATCAGCTGGGTGATCGATCTGCCGCGTGAATAGCATTGGCGGTATACTTCGGTGCAGTGGTCATACAGGCGAAACAGCCGCCGGGCATTTTCCGGCTCGCTATACACCTTCCAGGCCCCCACACACAGACAGTTTTGCCCTTTGTTGCGGATAAAGCCTGCCACATCGGCCACAGGATAATCTAAAAATAACCCGATCTCGTGCGGAAACTCGCCGCAGGGGCACACACGGCGCGAAAGGCGCTGCAGGCACCGCTCTACGCTCCACCTTTTGCCGTAGCCATACTCAGCCAGCATCTCGCGGGCGCCGGGCCGGTCCAGTGCCTGTGCCAGCAGGGCCGGGCGATAGGTGTACAGCAGCACACGCTCCGGCTGGGCCTTGCAACGGCCCAAAATCATGGTGCGAATGCCCTTTGCCTGGTATTCCCGGTTCCAGGCATCCAACTCCTCCTGCAGGTCGCTGCCCGGCTCAGCCTGGTAGGAAAAAAGGCTCGCACTTTTTAACCCCGCCATGGTTGGGGCTGCCTGCTGGATCAAAACGCTGTTCAGCATGGGATCACCTCAAAGGTTAGCATAGACTAACGAGCGCCGAAATATTTGTGGTTAGCCATTGCTAACCACTGGTGAAATTATACCAACAGCTCCATTATCTGTCAATAGTAATTTGCAGAAAACTTTTGCTTGACTCTATAACTGTTGTAGAGTTTAAAATTTCGATATATAATAACAGGGCCGCACCGCGCATCTTTCCTGCTGCGGGCCTGCCCTGAAAATTTCTGTAAAGGTTTCGTGCTATCTATGGAAAAAAATTTAACTACCGGCAGTGTTGTAAAAAATCTGCTTCTATTTTCGCTGCCCTATCTGCTTTCTTATTTTCTGCAAACGCTTTACGGCATGGCCGATCTTTATATCATCGGCCAGTTTGAAGGGGTCGCCAGCATCACTGCCGTTTCGGTCGGCTCACAGGTAATGCACATGCTCACGGTCATGATCGTCGGTCTGGCTATGGGCACCACCGTAGGCATCGGCCAGGCTGTGGGCGGCGGCAACAAGCGCGAGGTCAGCGGTATCATCGGCAGCACCGTTATTTTGTTTGCGGCGCTTTCAGCCGTGCTTACCGCTGTGCTGCTGGGCCTGCGCCGGCCGATCGTCGGCCTGGTATCCACCCCAGCCGAGGCGGTCTCGGGCACGGTAGCTTATCTCACCGTATGCTTTTTGGGTATTCCGTTCATTGTGGCCTATAACATCGTCAGCGCCATTTTCCGCGGCATGGGCGACAGTAAGACCCCTATGTATTTTATCGCTGCCGCCTGCGCGGCCAACATCGGGCTGGATTATCTGTTTATGGGTACGCTGCACCTGGGGCCTGTGGGCGCAGCGCTGGGCACTACGCTGGCGCAGGCGCTGAGCGTGGTTCTCTCTCTGGCCGTTATCCTCACCCGCCGCAGCATGGGCATCACGCTGCATAGGGCCGACTTTAAGCCATGCCGCGCCCGCTTTCAGCGCCTTTTGCGCGTGGGCGTACCCATGATGATGCAGGACGGCTTTATTCAACTCTCGTTTATGATCATCACAATCCTAGCCAACCAGCGCGGGCTTACCGATGCCGCCGCCGTGGGCATTGTAGAAAAGATCATCAGCTTTTTGTTCTTGGTTCCCTCCTCCATGCTCTCGGCCGTGTCGGCGCTCGGTGCGCAGAACATCGGCGCAGGCAAGCCGCAGCGCGCAGTTTCTACCCTGCGCTATGCCATTCTGATCGCCGCCGGGCTCGGCTTCTGCATTGCCTGCGGCATTCAGTTCATCGCTGTGCCCGTGGTATCGCTGTTCACCTCAGACACCGCTGTTGCCGTTGCCGGTGGGGCCTACCTGTGCAGCTATATTTGGGACTGCTGCTTTGCCGGCATCCAGTTCAGCTTCAGCGGCTACTTCTGTGCTCTCGGGCGCGCCGAATTTTCGTTTTTGCACAATGTACTGTCTATTGTGCTGGTGCGCGTGCCCGGGGCCTATCTTGCCTGTAAGCTGTTTCCGCAAACGCTGTTTCCCATGGGTCTTGCCAGCGCGGGCGGCTCGCTGTTCTCTGTGATCGTATGCCTGATCCTGTTCCGTTTTTTGCAGCATAGCAAACACCACAGTGCCGCAGCTCTTTAAATTTTCGCTGTAGTTTTACAGCCGCCTTTGCAGGCAGCTCATAAGGCAAAAGGAACTCTATGGAAAGTAAGCTTTTTCAAATCGGTGAGGTCGCCCGGCTGTTTCATCTAAGCGTGAGCAGCATTCGCCACTACGAACAGCTCGGCCTGCTGAAACCCGAAAAAATCGACCCTGAAACCGGCTACCGCTACTATGGTCCCCGGCAGTTTGAGATATTCAATACCATCCGTTATCTGCGGGCGCTGGATATGCCGCTGGCGCAAATCCGCACCTTTCTGCAGGGGCGCGATATCCAGCGTATGCAGCAAATGCTACTGGCGCAAAAGCAGACCGTAGAGCAAAAGCAGACCGAGCTAAAGCGCATCGAGCAAAAGATCTCGGCACGCTTGGCCCAGCTGCAAACGGCTCAAACGGCCGAGCCCGATAAAATCGAGCTTTTGCCGCTGCCCGCCTGCCGCTTATACCAGGTAAAAGGCCGCCTGCGCATTCGGGAATACCGTGATATGGAGCTGCCCGTCAGCCAGCTGACCCGTGCCCAGCCCGAGGCCGTGGTGTTTTTGGGCAAGGTGGGGCTGAGCCTTTCGCCTGCGCATTTATCGCAGGGAGTCTTTACCGAATATGACGGCCTGTTTTTGCTGCTTGACGAAGAAGAGCATATTCAAGGGCCGGTTTTAGAGGTGCCCGCCGGGCTCAGCCTGCGCGTGCGCTTTCGCGGCAGCCATCCTCAGGCCCCGGCACAATATCAGCGCCTGATGGCTTATGCCCGTGAAAACGGCCTTACCCTAAACGGCTTTTCGCGCGAGGTCACGCTGATCGACTACGGCATCACAAACGATACCAGCCAGTTCGTGACCGAGATCACGATCCCCGTAAAATAAGCCGAACGCCCGCACTCTTGCTGCATGCAGAATGTGGGCGTTCGACTTATTTTATTGCAATTTTTATGCCAGATCTTTCATTTCAGTCATATTTTCCCAAAAGCGCTTGGGGCAGTGCTGCTGGCGCAGCTTTTCGTTGCGGCGTTCTTCAATAGCCAGCGCATTATAAAACGACTTCCACAGCTTTTGATATCCCAGCTCTCTTTCTTCGGGGCTGGACATTAAAAAGCCCCCTTGAAAGCGGGTATAGTGCACATCCGCTCCGCGGCGCACCAGCGCCACATAGTGCTGGTTATCATAGATCAAAAAGTTTTCGTTCGGCATACGGTCACAAAAATGCGCGCGCAGCAGCGGCAGCACATAATGCCGGGGCGAGATCACTGCACCCAGCATACCCTCGCGCTCTTCAAAGCGGATAAACTGCTTGAACTGGCAGGCTTCCGTAGCTACCTCATGCGCAAGCTCCAGTACATCGGCCACCTCGGGCGTTCCATTCTGGTAGGCAGCACCCGGCCCTTTGGCATAAAGCAGGCGCAAAAAGCGCAGCAGCTTGATCTCTTTTCCCTCACTGCCGTTCAAAAAGCCGCGCACCAGCATATAATACACTCTCCGCCCCAGCTTTTCCCGAATGCTTTTCAGCACCCTTTGCGCCTTTGCCATGTCCGTTTCAATATCCACTCCCGGAAAAAGGCTGGTCTGACGAGTGGCATAATACCAGATATCCCACGGGATCTCATGCCGGGCATAGCTTTCAAATACACAGCTCAAAAATCCCTCAAATGTGCCGTCATACCAATAGATCACATTGCGCTCGCGATCCATTGCACTGCCTCCTCCTGCACCGTTTTTGCTGCAAGCGCCGGTTTTACACCGCTCTGCACCAGCTGCTGCACGGCCGGGGCCGCCAGCCTGCCCAGCTGTTCGCTGCCCGGCAGCGCGTTCTGCGGCGTGTCAAACAGGCTCAGCTGCTGCACCCCCACCGAAAATGCCTGCGGGTCGATCAGCGTTCGCGCCACCTCTTCGCGCCGGTAATTTGCCGCGCCCGAAAAGCCGCGGCAGGTAATAAAATACTGTGCCCGCTTCAGCACCACGCCCATACGGCGCAGCTCGTCCAGCCCAAGCGAAGCCATACGGCGCGCATTGCGGATGCGCCGCGCGCTTTTGGGTCCTATGCCCGGCACACGCAGCAACATTTCGAGCGGCGCGCTGTTGATATCCACAGGAAAAAGCTCAAAATGATGAATGGCCCAGTTGCATTTGGGGTCCAGATACGGGTTAAAGTTCTGGTTCTGCTCGTCCAACAGCTCGCCCGCTGAAAAATCATAAAAGCGCAGCAGCCAATCGGCCTGATACAGCCGGTGCTCCCGCAGCAGCGGGGGCTTGGTATCCAGCGCTGGCAGACGCTTATCGGCCACTACCGGCAGGTAGGCCGAGTAAAACACGCGCTTTAATCCGAATTTTTTATACAGCCCCTCGGTGAGGTGCAGAATATGGTAATCGCTTTCGGGCGAAGCTCCCACGATCATCTGCGTGCTTTGGCCTGCCGGGGCAAAGCGCGGCGCACCGCGGTAAAGCGCCAGTTCCTGCCTGCTCTGGGCGCTGCCTGCCGCGATCTGCTTCATGGGGCGCAGTATGCCCGCCTTTGATTTATCCGGGGCCAACGCATTCAGGCTGGCTTCGCTAGGCAACTCGATATTCACTGAAAGGCGGTCGGCCAAAAAGCCCAGCCTGCGCACCAGCTCCGGGTCGGCCCCCGGAATGGTTTTTGCATGGATATACCCATTAAAGCGGTATTTGCCGCGCAAAAGCTCTAGGCAGCGGATCATTTGCTCCATGGTATAATCGGGGCTTACCAGTACTGCGCTGGAAAGAAACAGCCCCTCAATGTAATTGCGGCGGTAAAACTGAATGGTCAAATCGGCAAGCTCATCAGGCGTAAAAGCTGCGCGCGGCCGGTCGTTGCTCAGGCGGTTGGTGCAGTACGAGCAGTCATAGCAGCAGATATTGGTCATCAGCACCTTTAAAAGCGATATACACCTGCCATCGGCCGAAAAAGCATGGCAAATGCCCATGCCGCCTACGCTGTTGCCCAGCATACCGTCTTTTCCGGCGCGCACCGTGCCGCTGGAGGTACAGGCCACATCATATTTAGCGCTGTCGGCCAGTATTTGCAGTTTTTGTTCCAGATCCATGACTTGCCCTCTTTATACCCTGCCTCGGCTTCTTACCACTTTGTTTTGGTCTCCACCACTTTGCCGGCAATATACAGCTGATTCAGCTCCTCGCCGCGAATGATCTTATCCTCATAGCTGGCGTTGAACGGGTGCAGCACCACCGCGTTGCCGCGCTGGATATATTTTTTCAGCGTTCCCTCTCCGTCATCACCATACACGATCACGCCCAAATCACCCGAATCCAGCGTGCTCTGCCGGTGTACCAGTGCCAGATCACCGTCAGAAATGCGAGGCTCCATGCTGTCGCCCTTCACCACCAGATAAAAATAGTTCTGCGGGTCCTTCACTCTGGCATATTCTGTACCATAATCTTCTTCAAAGGCCAGCGATCCATACCCGGCGCGCACCGTGCCGATCACCGGGATAGGGCACTCGGCATAGCCGCCGAAAAACTTATAGCTGGCCTGGTCGGCTTCGGCTCCACCGTTGTGCAGCCCCAGCAGATAGTCGGTGGTAGTGCCCAGCACCTCAGCCAGGCGCACCAGCATTTGCGGGTCAGGGTTTGAACGGCCGGTCTCCCACTTGCCAACCGCCTGCTGCGTTACCCCCAGCAGGCGTGAAAGTGTGGCCTGGCTCATGCCCTTGGCTTTTCTGCATTCCTTGAGCTGCATACCGTTCATATCGTTTCCTCCTTACGGCGCTGTTTATAGAAAATCGGTTTTAAGGCCGATCTTGGTTATACTTACAGATTTGATGATTTCATTATACAACCGTTTGTTGTTAATGTAAAGCAAATTTTAGGCTTATTTTTCTTTCGAGTTGTGAAAAATCCATTGACAACAACCGCAAGTTGTATTATGATGCAGTTACGGAACAACCACAGGTTGTTTTAAGAAAGGGTTTTGATTATGAAAAAGGATTTTGGCCGTTTTTTGATCCTCGTGTTTGGGTTGGGTCTTTTGCTGCTGTTCGGCTCTGCCGTAGAGGGGCTGCTGAGTGTTGCCGCCGTGCTGGGTGGGGCCGCCGTGTGCCTGGGCGGGGGCTGGTTCTCGGCCCATTTTTTGCTGCGTGAGCCTGTTTCTGCCCGACATAAGGCGATCCGCGTTGATTTCAGCGGCAGCGGCCGTGCCGCATAAGCACTCTGCCGCCGCAGGGATCCTGCACCCCAAAAGGCTCTGTATTTCTGCCCACAGCCTGCCAGTAGCCGAAAATTTCAACTTTTTTTCCAAAAAGCTGTTGACAATTTCACCTCTCTCTGTTATACTAATTTTCGCACTCTGATGGCGGTCAGATTGCCCACTGTGGAGAGGTGTCCGAGTGGTTTAAGGAGCCAGTCTTGAAAACTGGTGACACAGCAATGTGCCGTGGGTTCGAATCCCACCCTCTCCGCCACATTATTATCAATATGTGAATCACTTTGAACTTGGAGTAGTACTCAAGAGGTCGAAGAGGCGCCCCTGCTAAGGGCGTAGGGCGGGAAACCGTCGCGAGAGTTCAAATCTCTCCTACTCCGCCAAAGCAAAAACCGCGTTGCAGCTTATAAAAAGCATTGCAACGCGGTTTTTCTTTTTTATCTTTGTTAATTTGCGTTAAAATTTGTCAAAAAACATAGTCGTAAACAGGTCGTAGTTGCTGCTTGCGTCGTAAAAGTGTCGTAGTAAATTTACATGTTTTTCAGCGTTTCCAAACAACGCCGAATGTTTTCCCGGTCCTCACCGTCGGCCTCGTCCATGTTTTCTATTCCAACATGGTCGATGATATTACTCAGCATTTCGTTTTTTAGTTTTCTACTGAATTCTTTTGCCTTTTTTACCGGCTCCAGAGTCTCCCCTTGGTCTGCTAAATAAGCCGCCTGCACCGAATCATTGTTTGCCAGCTTGTCTGCAATCTTGCTGATACTCATATCTGTGCTTTCTTCGATGCCCAGCGATCTCCGCACGCTGGATTGTCCAAAGATACCGCCCGCCGTTTTTGCCGCCAATCGGCTGATTTCATTGTCGATCTCTTGCGCTTTTTTGCTGTTTATTTCGTAGTCCACTTGAGGTTTAGTCGGTGTCCACGCATCACTTCCATATACCTTATTAGCCTTGCTTGCCGCCGGGTCAATCGTGCTTTTATCAAACACAAGGCTAACATCGCCATATTTCGTGTGCCCGCTTTTGGCTTTTACAATAGCAATGCTGGGGCTTGGCAGTCCTCCCAGCTTCATGCTTTCCGTCAGCCCTTCCACGCTGGAATTATGCACCGCCACAAGATTCTTGGTTTCCTCCACCGGGTCAGCAAGAGAAAAACTGATCGTGGAATCCTTGACAGGCGCATTTTCCTGTGATACACTGTGCTCAGAATCCACCACAGGTGCGGCGTTTGCCGGTTTGCCCCCGCTTTCTGCGGGTGAGCGTTTATCCCTGGGTGGATTTTTTGTTTCCATTTTCCCGATATTATAAACAGTATTAACCTTTCCGTTCTTACCAACGGATACAGTAAGTTTATAATATTTTCCATCCGTATCCAGATAATAGGCCGTGCGGTAATTGAAGCCGTCCGGCGCAAACAAATGCACTTTCGTATCCCGCACAGTAGCTTTTCCCCTGCTGGATACGCTGGCGATCTCGTCAATATAGCTTGCCGCACGAATCTTGGCCGCATATTCCGAATCATTCATGCCTCGGTTCACTCCGCTGCTGTCTTTGAATCGGTTCCTATATCCCAGTTTTCATGCTGTATCTTCTGTAATCGTAAGAATATCGCCATCGTCCGCCTTTATCTTAATGTCCTGCCCTTTGCGGATATTCTGATTGATATGTTCCTTGATCGTGTTTTCCCATTCCGAAACATCTTTTCCGTTCAGAATATCCTCTTCCGCCTGCACATATCGGCCCTTTTCTCCGTCTACGATCTTATACTCCATGCCGCCTTCCTGGGCGGCATTTTTCTTTGCCTCCGCAATACCCCTGCGGTACAAGCGCTCAATGTGCCGCAGCTCTGCTTCCATCGTGGCGCCGCGCACACGGCTGATCATTTCTTTCACCCAGCTCAGCACGCTTTCGGCCAGGCTCATGTTTTCGCGGCAAACAGTCTTTACGGCATCTTCATCAAAAAACAGATATTTCTCGCACAGCTTTGCGATCATTTCTTTTTCCGGGTCCGCGGTAATACCGGCCGCTTCATAATCCTCTTTGATCTTCTGCTGCCACGCTTCGGCCCAGGTCATACCCGCCGGGGGTTCATTCAGGTTTGTTGCCGCTTTCGCTGCCTGCTCCAAAATCTTGCTGTCCGCAATATAGCGGCGCATTTTTTCATACCTTGGCGTTCGATTTGCCCATGCCGAACATCATCGAGTTTTTGCCGTCCATCTGCTGCATGAGCTTTTTTTAACATTCACAGTTTCCTGCATTTTTATTTCTTGTGCCCCCACAGCCGCCAAAAATCAGCAAAACAGAAAAAAATTGCCCCTAAAAATTGTAAGATTCGTCAAATTATGTTCTTGTAATCCTGTGTCGATTTTTGTTATACTTTAAATAGCGGCTCCGCCTTTGGGCCGCCGATTGATAATAGAGTTTCGATATATACCGAATAATATGGTTTTGGTGTTTCTACCTGGGTACCGTGAATGCCCGGACTATCGAATGTACTGCCCTTTCTTACTTTATATATAGGTAAGAACGCGGCAGCTTTTTGCAGAGCACCTATGGCCTGTTCGGCTGATGGGGGCTCTGCATTTTTTTGTTGTTGCTGCCGGGGCTTTGCCTTTGGCTGTAATAAATAAAAGCGGCTTTGAAGTTTTTACAGCAAGCTTTCAAAGCCAACGCATCTTGAAAAAGAAATTTAAGGAGAAGAAACATGAAAAAGATTGTCTCTTTGATCCTGGCAGCCGGCCTGGCCCTGGGCGTTTGCGCCTGCGGCGGCTCCTCTGCCTCCACTGCAGCAAGCACTGCTGCTTCTGCCCCCGCAGCCTCCGCTGCTGCCGGTGAGAACACGGCTGCCTCTACTGTAAAAGCAGGCTTTATCTTCCTGCACGACGAAAACTCCACCTACGACCTGAACTTCATCAACGCCGCCAAGGCTGCCTGCGAAAAGCTGGGCGTTGAGTACATGTTCAAAACCAACATCTCCGAAGGTCAGGACTGCTACGAGGCCGCCTGCGAGCTGGCCGATGCAGGCTGCAACTTCATCTTTGCCGACAGCTTCGGCCATGAAGACTACATGATCGAGGCCGCCAAGGAGTACCCCGACATTCAGTTCTGCCATGCTACCGGCACCAAGGCACACACCGAGGGTCTGGCCAACTTCCACAATGCTTTTGCCACCATCTATGAGGGCCGCTATCTGGCTGGTATCGCTGCTGGTATGAAGATGAACGAGATGATCGACGCCGGTGACATTACTGCTGACGAAGCCAAGATGGGCTATGTAGGCGCTTACACCTACGCCGAGGTTATCTCGGGCTACACATCCTTCTTCCTGGGTGCCCGCAGCGTTTGCCCCAGCGCCACCATGGAGGTCACCTTCACCGGTTCCTGGTACGATGAGACCGCCGAAAAAGAGGGTGCTAACAAGTTGATCGAAGACGGCTGCGTGCTGATCAGTCAGCATGCCGACTCCATGGGCGCTCCCACTGCCTGCGAGACCGCCGGTGTGCCCGATGTTTCTTACAACGGCAGCACCGCTTCTGCCTGCCCCAACACCTTCGTTGTTTCCTCCCGTGTAAACTGGGAGCCTTACTTCGAGTTCTGCATGAACGCCATTGCCAATGGTGAGGAGATCCCCGCTGACTGGACCGGCACTCTGGCCACCGGCTCTGTTGAGCTGAGCGAGCTGGGCGCCGTTGCTCCCGCTGAGGGCACTGCCGAGGCCATCGAGGCCGCTACCGCTGATCTGGAATCCGGTAAGATTCATGTGTTTGATGTGACCACCTTCACCGTGGACGGCAAGCAGATCGACAGCTACGAGGCCGATGTGGATACCGACCCCGATTACACCCCCGACCATGAGGCTATCGTGGACGGCTACTTCAACGAATCCGGCGATGGCCTGCGTTCTGCCCCCTTCTTCAACCTGGAGATCGACGGCATCAGCCTGCTGGATACTGCATTCTGATCGTAAGCAAAGCACACCGTTTGTTTTGATCTGACCGCACAGAAAGGGCGGCACAGCGTTTCATCGCCGCGCCGCCCTTTCTTTTTCGCTTGTGTAAGCTTTTTATTTTGAAATAGGAAAAGAGGGCGAACAGGATTGCGACCGAACTTAGAAGCCGCCGTTTCCATGCGGCACATCACCAAAACCTTTGGCGCTGTGACTGCCAATAACGATGCCTGCCTGGACATTTATAAGGGCGAGATCTTGTCGCTGCTGGGGGAAAACGGCAGCGGCAAAACCACGCTGATGAATATGCTGGCCGGCATTTATTACCCCGATGAAGGCCAAATTTATATTAACGGGCAGGAAGTTGTGATCCGCTCGCCCAAGGATGCCCTGCGCCTAGGCGTGGGCATGGTGCACCAGCATTTTAAGCTGATTGATGTGCTCACCGCCGCCGAAAACATCGTGCTGGGCCTGCCCGGCAAGCTGAATTTAAAGCAAGCCTCGCAGAAGATCCATGAGATCTGCGACCGCTACGGCTTCGAGATCGACCCCAGCCAGAAGATCTACGATATGTCGGTTTCGCAAAAGCAGACTGTTGAGATTGTAAAGGTGCTGTACCGCGGCGCCAATATTCTGATCCTCGACGAACCCACCGCCGTGCTCACCCCGCAGGAGACCGAAAAGCTGTTTGCCGTGCTGCGCAACATGAAAGCTGACGGCAAGGCTATCGTGATCATCACGCACAAGCTGCATGAGGTAGAAGAAATTTCTGACCGTGTGGCCATTCTGCGCAAGGGCTTCTTTGTGGGCGATGTGCTCACCAAAGATACCAGCGCCGCCGAAATGACCAACATGATGGTGGGCCACCCCGTAAGCCTGAATATCGAGCGCCCCGACCCGGTCGATTCCCGCCCCCGCATTGAGGTAAACGGCCTCACTGTGCGCGGCTCCGACGGCGTGATCAAGCTTGACGATGTAAGCTTTACCGCCAACAGCGGCGAGATCTTAGGCATCGCCGGTATTTCCGGCTGCGGCCAGAAAGAGCTGCTGGAAGCCATTGCGGGCCTGCAGCGCGTAGAAAAGGGCAGTATCTCCTATATCGAAGACGACGGCACCCGCGAAGAGCTGGTGGGCAAAGACCCCCGCAAGATCACCGATATGGGCGTTTCGCTTTCGTTTGTTCCCGAAGACCGCCTGGGCATGGGCCTTGTGGGCAATATGGATATGACCGACAACATGATGCTGCGCTCGTTCCGCCATGGCAAGCTGCCCTTTACCGACCGCAAGGCCCCGCGCAAGCTGGCCGAAGAAGTGGTGCAGGAATTGGAAGTTTCGACTCCGAGCATCAGCACCCCTGTGCGCCGGCTTTCGGGCGGCAATGTGCAGAAGGTGCTGGTCGGCCGCGAGATCGCCAGCAGCCCCACCGTGCTGCTCACTGCTTACGCCGTGCGCGGGCTGGATATTCATTCTTCCTACACGATCTACGATCTGATCAACCAGCAGAAAAAGGCCGGTGTTGCGGTCGTGTTCGTAGGTGAAGACCTGGATGTGCTGCTTGAGCTTTCCGACCGCATTCTTGTGCTTTGCGGCGGCAAGGTAAGCGGCATCATCGATGGCCGCACGGCCGATAAAAAGAGCGTGGGCATGATGATGACCCGCGTAGGAGGGGAGGCAGCGGAATGAATACCAAACATCACGAACCTTTGTTCAATATCACCAAGCGTGAATCTCTGCCTTGGCACAAAGCTCTTCTCATTCGTCTTTGCGCCATTCTGGCCGCGCTCATCGTGTGCGCTCTGCTCACCACCGTTGTTACGGGCATCGATCCCATTCAGGTGTATGTTTCTCTGGTAAAGGGCGCTTTCGGCAGCGTGCGCAAAACCTGGGTTACCTTCCAGAATGTGGCCGTGCTGCTTATCATTGCTTTGGCGCTTACGCCCGCCTTTAAAATGCGCTTCTGGAACATCGGCGGCGAGGGCCAGGTGCTCATGGGCGCCTTGGCCGCCGCAGCCTGCATGCTCAAGCTCACCAGCCTGCCCAGCGCCGCTGTGATCGTATGCATGATCATTGCCAGCCTGGCCGCGGGCGCTGTTTGGGGCATGATCCCCGCGCTTTTCAAGGCCAAGTGGGGCACCAACGAAACGCTTTCCACCCTGATGATGAATTACATAGCCACCCAGATCGTGGCCTACTTCTCGATTGTGTGGGAGGTTCCCAAGGGCTCGGGCAGCATTGGCATCATCAACCAGAGCTCAGGTTTCGGCTGGCTGCCCCAAATCGGCAATAAATATCTGCTCAGCATTCTGGTGGCGCTGCTGGTAACAGCCGGCATGTATATCTACCTGCACTTCACCAAGCAGGGCTACGAGATCAGCGTTGTGGGCGAAAGCGAGCCCACCGCCCGCTATGTAGGCATTAAAGTAGAGCGCGTGATTGTGCGCACCATGCTGATCTCGGGCGCGCTGTGCGGCCTGGCCGGGCTTTTGCTGGTAGGCGGCATCAACCACACCGTAAACACCTCGCTGGCAGGTGGGCAGGGCTTTACCGCCGTTCTGGTTTCATGGATGGCGCATTTTGACCCGTTCGCCATGGTGTTCACCAGCTTTGTGATCATCTTCATGAGCCGCGGTGCCGGTGAAATCAGCACCACCTTTGGCTTAAACCAGTCTTACGCCGATATTCTTACCGGCGTAATCCTGTTCTTTATCATCGGCTGTGAGTTCTTTATCACCTACCGCGTGCATTTTCACAAAAATTCCGGAAATAAGGAGGCAAAGCAGTAATGTTGAACTTTTTGCTTGCGCTGTTTCCCCGTGCTGTGGTGCAGGGCATTCCCCTGCTGTTCGGTAGCACCGGCGAAACGCTTACCCAGAAATCCGGCAACCTGAACCTGGGCATTCCGGGCGTTATGTATGTGGGCGCTATCAGCGGCGTGATCGGTGCCTTTTTCTACGAGCAGTCGGCTGCCGGCAGCATGAACGGCGCTCTGGCCGTGCTGATTCCGCTGCTGTGTTCATTGCTGGGCTCCCTGCTCATGGGCCTTATCTACTGCTTTTTAACGGTCTCCCTGCGTGCCAATCAAAATGTTACCGGCCTGGCCCTCACCACCTTCGGCGTGGGCTTCGGCAACTTCTTCGGCGGCTCGCTCATCAAGCTCTCGGGCGCTGATGTGCCCTCCATCGCGCTTTCGGCCACCAGCAGCTACTTTCGCCGCACACTGCCCTTTGCCGGCAGCTGCGGCTGGTTCGGCAAACTGTTTTTAAGCTACGGCTTTCTGGCCTATGTAGCCATTGCCATTGCGCTTATTTCGGCTTTTGTTCTCAAAAATACCCGCATCGGCCTGCACCTGCGTGCCGTGGGCGAAAGCCCCAGCACCGCTGATGCCGCCGGTATCAATGTGACCCGCTTCAAGTATGTTACCACCTGCCTCGGCTGCATGATTGCTGGCCTCGGCGGCCTGTATTATGTAATGGATTACGCCTGCGGCGTATGGTCAAACGATGCCTTTGGTGACCGCGGCTGGCTGGCCATTGCGCTGGTCATCTTTACCATCTGGCGGCCCGATCTGGGTGTGATTTCCTCCATTCTGTTCGGCGGGCTGTATATCCTGTACCTCTACATTCCCACCGGCATGGATCATATGGAGCTGCAGGAGCTTTATAAAATGATTCCGTATGTGGTCACGCTGGTCGTGCTGGTGCTCACCAGCGTGCGCAGCAAGCGCGAAAACCAGCCCCCCGCTTCGCTGGGCCTGCCCTACTTCCGCGAGGAACGATAAAAATTTCATCTATTTTGCTCCGGGTGCCCCAAAAGCCCCCGGAGCTTTTGTTTTTGTGTTATACTGTTTGAGCCGGATAAATTAAAATTCATTCCTGCCCTCCTAAAAACGGCCATCACGCGCCAAGAAGTCTTTAGCCCGCAAGGGCAGGGCAGGCTGAAGCATTCGGCGGCTGTCTGCCCTTGCGCGCCGCCCTTTGCTTTATCTGAAATTCATCATAAGGAACGATTTTCTATGCAAACACCCATCTACGATTTTGTGCAAAGCTACATTGCCTCCGGCACCGGCCGCCTGCATATGCCGGGGCATAAGGGCCGCGGCCCTCTTGGCTTTGAAAATACCGATATTACCGAGATCCTCGGGGCCGATGCCCTGTATGAGGCCAGCGGAATCATTGCCCAAAGCGAGGCCAACGCCGCCGCACTCTTTGGCAGTGCGGCCACCTATTACTCCACCGAGGGTTCCAGCCAGTGCATTCGCGCCATGCTGCAGCTGGCCGTGCTGAACCGGGGCCGGGCTACCGGCCAGCGCCCGCTTATTGTTGCCGCGCGCAACGCACACAAGGCTTTTTTATACGCCTGCGCCCTGCTTGACCTCGAGGTCGAATGGCTCTGGCCGCAGGAGGAGCAAAGCAGCCTTTTGTGGAGCTGCCCCGTCACCACCCCGCAGCTGGAAGCCTGCCTTTCGGCGCTTAGCAGCCCCCCGGCCGCCGTATATATCACCAGCCCGGATTATTTAGGCCAAGCCGCAGATATCGCTGCCCTGGCTGAGGTATGCCACCGGCACGGCACGCTGCTGCTTGTGGATAACGCCCATGGGGCCTATTTGCACTTTCTGCAAATGCCCTGCCATCCGCTCGATTTGGGGGCCGACCTTTGCTGTGATTCCGCACACAAGACCCTGCCCGCTCTCACCGGGTCAGCCTATCTGCACCTGGGCCGCAGCGCCGCCCACCTGCGCCCCTTTGCCCGGCAGGCGCTGGCCCTGTTCGGCTCCACCAGCCCCAGCTATCTGATTTTGCAGTCGCTCGATGTCACCAACCGCGCTCTGGCCGAAGATTTGCCCCTGCGCCTGCAGGCCGCTGCAGCCGATTTAGCGGCACGCAAGGCCCGACTGCTGGCCGCCGGTCTGCCCGTGGTAAAAAGCGAGCCGCTCAAGCTTGTGGTGCATACCGCAGCCATCGGCCTTACCGGGCAGCAGGCCGCCGATGCCCTGCGCCTGCATAAGCTCGAGCCGGAATTTGCCGACCGCGATTTTCTGGTGTGCATGGCCGCCCCCGGCAATACCGCCCAAGAGCTGGACCGGCTGGAAAGCGCCCTGCTTTCGCTGCGGCGCAGCGCCCCCCTGGCCGTGCCGCAGCGCCGCTTTGCCCCCCTGCCGCGTGCTATGAGCATTCGCGATGCCTGCCTTTCCCCCAGCGAAGAGCTGCCTTTAAGCAAGGCTCTGGGCCGCGTTTGCGCTGCCCCGGCCGTAAGCTGCCCGCCCGCCATCGCGCTGGCTGTAAGCGGCGAAGTGCTCACCGCCGAGGCTCTGGCGCTTTTTGCCGCCTGCGGCATGGAAAGCGTGAGTGTTGTAAAAGCATGAGAGTTGACACTTGCCTTTCTTTTATGCTATACTGACCTTCCAAAACCTGTATGGATTTTTCTGAGCTTTCTGCTTACTTTTCGCCATGCGCTCTTTTTTGAGTGCATGGTGTTTTTTTGCGCCAAAGCACAGCTTTTACCCTCAATATCAACCCTGCTATAAGGAGAATCGAATGAGCAAAGAAAACCTCATGGGCACCATGCCCATTCCCAAGCTGATCGTAAAAATGTCGCTTCCGCCGGTATTTTCGATGTTTTTACAGTATTCCTATAATCTGATCGACAGTGCCTTTGTTGCACAGCTCAGCGAAAACGCCCTCACGGCGGTCTCGCTTTCGTTTCCCATCACGGCACTCATGACGGCCGCCTCGGTGTGGCTGGGTGTGGGCATCAACATTCTTATTGCCGGTTACCTGGGCGAAAAAGAGCCCGAAAAGGCCAACCGCGCGGTAACGCACAGCCTGCTGCTCTCGCTTCTGGTCGGTGCCCTGCTCAACATCGTGGTGCTTTTGGTCATGCGCTCTTATTTTTCGGCCTTTACCAGCGATGCCCAACTGTATGCCCTGTGCCTTGAATACCTCGGCGTGTGCGCCTTTATGCAGGTTCCCAACATGGTGCACATCGGCATCGAAAAAATTCTGCAGGCCACCGGCAACATGGTGCAGCCCATGTTTTTGCAGATCGCCGGCGTGATCGTAAACCTTGTGTTTGACCCTCTGCTCATTTTCGGCATCGGCCCCTTCCCCAAGCTCGGCGTTGCGGGTGCGGCGCTGGCCAGTGTGATGGGCTATATTTTTTCTATGTCGCTGGCGCTGTATCTTTTGCTCTGCACCAAACAGCAGGTGCATATCGAAACCAAGGGCTTCCGCTTTGAGCGCAAAATGATCTTCAGCATCTTCACACTGGGCCTGCCCTCTTTCGTTATGAATGCGCTCACCTCGTTCAGCGTGATCTTCGTCAATCTGTTTTTGGCTGGCTATACCGCCACGGCCATCGCCTTTTTCGGCATTTACTTTAAGGTGCAGCAGATGATCGCCATGACCATGAACGGCATGATCCAGGGCATTCTGCCCATCATGCGCTATAACCACAGCGCCGGTAAGCCCGCGCGTGTGCACTCTGCTTTTCGTGTAGGCACCGGCATCGTGCTGGGCATCATGGGCGTGGGCGCACTTTTGCTGCTTTTGCTGCCGCAGCAGATCTTGGGCCTGTTTGCCGCATCGCACGAGATGCTCACCCTCGGCGTGCCCGCCATGCGCATTTTGGCACTCGGCTTCTTATTCAACGGCTATTCCACCATGACGGCCACCTACCTGCAGGCTACCGACCATATTCTGCCCAGCATCTTCATTCAGCTCTGCCGCCAGTTCGTGCTGCTTCTGCCCCTGCTGGCATTGTTCAACGCACTTATGCAGATGCAGGGCATTTGGCTGGCATTCCCCGCTGCTGAAACCGTCACCGCCGTGCTGGCCACGGTCCTTTATATAAAGCTGCGCCGCACCGCTTCTGCCTGACGGCCTTGCCCTAAATCATCAAATTAAGCAAAAAAGATCCAAAGCCCCGGCCGCGCCCCAAAAAGCGCCCCTAGGCTTTGGATCTTTTTCTTTGTCTGATTTTGCCGAATACCGGCCTATGCACAAGCCGCCTTACGCCTTGTGCTGCATCATCTGCTGCACAAAGCGCAGCATCTGCTTGGCTGCGGGCGACATGCCCGCCTCGCTCAGGCAGGCAATGCCGATGGTACGGCTGGCGCTGGGCTCAATGGGCAGCACTCGCACGCTGGCCGAGCCGTTCTCCATCAGCATGCGCGGCATAATGCTTATACCCAGCCCGCTCTGCACCATAGCTACGGTAGACTGATCGTCGGCCACATGGCAGCTTGAGCGGATCTCCAGCCGGTATTTTTTTAAGTAGTTCTGCACATCGGCATCGCAGCCCGTGCTCTGTATTACAAAGGGCTGGCCTCGCATTTCCTCCAGGCTGATGCGCCCCGGCTCGCGCGTTTCAAAGCTCAGCGGCGCAATGCACACCAGCGGGTCTTCATACAGCGGAAAAAAGCAGGTCTCGCGGCTGGCATCGACCGAAAGAAAACCCAAGTCCACCACACCATCGCGCAGCCAGGCGGCCACATCGTTATAATCTCCCTGCCAGATTTCTACCTCAATGGCAGGGAATTTTTCTTTAAAGCCGGTGATAATGCGCGGCAGCCAGCTCACACACACGCTGTTAAAAGCGCCCAGGCGCACGCTGCCCTTCTGCATGCCGTTGATCTCGGCCACCTGCTGCATGGTGTTTTCGTGGCTGTTCAGCACCTTTTCCACTGCAGGCAGCAGCGAAGCGCCGCTGCCCGTAAGCTTAACGCCGCTTTTGGTGCGTGCAAACAGCGAAAAACCAAACTCCTCCTCCATACCGGCCACCGCATGGCTGATGGCCGAGGGGGTCACATGCAGCAGCTCTGCCGCGCGGGCAAAGCTGCCCTGCTGTGCCACAGCGTGAAATATCTGATACGCAAACAATGTCATGATCGCGCCACATCCTTTTTACACCAATTTATTGCTGGGGTTCGTTGTTCAGCACCAGCTTGCCGTTCTTGGCATCCAGCAGTATATGCTCCACCGGCTCGCCTGCGATCAGCTTTTCCGCCACAGGGTCTTCCACGCGCTTGCGCACTACACGGCGCAGGTCGCGCGCGCCAAAGCGGCTGCCTGCCTCGTCCACCAGGGCCGAAAGCGCTGCCGGGGTATAATCCAGATGAATGCCGCGCTTTTCCATGCCAGGCTTGTATTCGTCCAGCGTAAGGGCGGCGATCTTTTCCAGGCTCTCATGGCTCAGGGGTGCAAAGGCAATGATCTCGTCCACGCGGCCCATAAACTCGGGTCGCAAAAACTCGCCCAGCGCTTTCAGCGCCTTATCCTTGCTCATCTGGGCCGGGCTCTTGTTAAAGCCGGTCTCGCCCGTACGGTCGCTGCTGCCTGCATTACTGGTCATGCAGATCACCGTATTGGTAAAGTCTACGGCACGGCCCTGCGCATCGTTGATCTTTCCCTCGTCCAGAATCTGCAAAAGCAGGTTCATCACATCGGGGTGCGCTTTTTCGATTTCGTCAAACAGCACCACGCTGTAGGGGCGGCGGCGCACCTTTTCAGTCAGCTGGCCGCTCTCCTCATAGCCCACATAGCCCGGGGGCGAGCCGATCAGGCGGCTCACCGTGTGCTTTTCCATATATTCACTCATATCAATGCGGATCAGCGGGTCTACGCTGTCAAACAGCTGGCTGGCCAGCTGCTTCACCAGCTCGGTTTTGCCCACACCCGTGGGGCCCACAAAGATAAAGCTGGCGGGCCTGCGGCGGCCGCTCAAATCGGCACGGCTGCGCTTGATGGCCTGGCTCACCAGGTGTACGGCCTCTTCCTGGCCGATAATCTTTTTGTTGAGCTCAGCCTCCAGATTGCGCAGCTTGTCAAACTCGCTCTCCTTGATCTTCACAGCCGGGATCCCCGTCCACAGCTCGATCACGCGGGCCAGATCCTCCATGGTCACGCAGATGCCGCTGGTTTTCAGCTCCAACGCGGGCAGCTCCTCGCGCACCTTGGCCAGCTCGGTTTTTACCTGGGCCAGCTGCTCATAGTCGATGGCTTCATCGGTGCCGGGGTTTTCCAGCGTGCTTTCCTTCGCTTCCAACTCGGCCAGCTTCTGGCGGGCCTCAATGCACTGGCTGATCTCGGGGTGGCGCAGGTTGCAGCAGGCGCATGCTTCGTCCAAAAGGTCAATGGCCTTGTCGGGCAGGTAACGGTCGGTGATATACCGCTCCGAAAGGCTCACCGTGGCAGCCAGCACATCGCCGGGCACCTGCACGCAGTGGTGCTTTTCATAGTAGCCCTTGATGCCCTGCATCACAGCCAGCGCATCGCCCATGCTGGGCTCCTCCACCTTTACAGGCTGAAAGCGGCGTTCGAGTGCCTGGTCCTTTTCAATAAACTTGCGGTACTCGTTAAAGGTAGTCGCGCCGATCACCTGGATCTCGCCGCGCGAAAGGGCGGGTTTCATGATATTGCCCGCGTTCATAGCGCCTTCGCTGTCGCCCGCCGCAGTGATATTGTGGATCTCGTCAATAAACAGAATGATATTGCCGTCAGCACGCACCTCGCCCAAAAGGCCCTTCACGCGCTGCTCAAACTGGCCGCGGAACTGCGTGCCTGCCACCAGCGCAGTGAGGTCCAGCAGGTAAATTTCTTTGTTCTTTAAGCGTGCGGGCACATCTCCGGCCGCAATGCGCTGGGCAATACCCTCGGCAATGGCCGTTTTGCCCACGCCCGCTTCACCGATCAGGCAGGGGTTATTCTTCTGGCGGCGGCACAAGATCTGGATCGTGCGGTAAATTTCACGGTCGCGGCCGATCACATTATCCAGCTTGCCGGCCTTGGCCTTGGCGGTCAAGTTATCGCAGTAGTTATCCAAAAACTTGCGCTTGGTGCGGCGGTCTTTTTTGTGCGCATCGCCCTTTTTCTCGTCCTGCCCGCCGTTTGCGCGCATGCCGAACGGAAGAGTCGCGCTGCCGCCGGGCAAAAAGCCGTCCTGCTCGCCCTCGGTGCCCTCGCCGTCAGCATCGGGGTTCATCATCATGCCAAACGGATTTCCGCCCTCGCCCGCTTCTTCCATAAAGCTGCTCATGCGTTCCTCCATGTTTTCCAGGTCCTCTTCCGAAACGCCAAAGCGCTTCATCAAGTCGTCCACCGGCTTAATGCCCAGCTCCCGCGCACAGGTAAGGCAGTACCCCTCCTGCTTGGCGTTGCCGGTGCCGTCCATACGCTGCACAAACACGATTGCCGTGCGCTTTTTACAGCGGATACAAAGCATATTGCAAAATACCTCCTATCGGGTAGATTTTCTTAGTTTTTTCTATGCGCCGCCGCCTGGCCGAAAGCCGTGCGGTACCGTGCACAGTTTATACAAACGGGTTCAAATTGCCCAAAAGCCGCAAGATCAGGCTTTTTTCAAACAGCTCGCTGTTTAAAACGGGCAATACGCCGCCGGTAAGCAGCATAAGGCTCCATGTCGCGCAGTATACCAAAAACAGGTCTACGCAGCCTGCCGCCGCGCCCAGCACCGCGCCCATGCTCTTATTCATGCCGCCCGCCAGCGGAATGCCGTTGGCATGCACCAGCAGCCCCGTAAGCATCGAAACCACAAAACGCGCCAGCGTGAACACCACAAAAAACAAAACGATGGATACCAGCGGCACAAAGATCGGTTCCAGCACCAGGTCTACCACGCGCTGCGCCGCGTTGGCCGCGGTCTGATCCAGCGCGCTGCTCACGCTGCTGATCACATCATTCAAAAAGCTGTCTGGCAGAAAGCTGCCGTACTTTTTGGCCAGGGCCGCAATATCCAGCCCGTTTTCCGCAATGCTGTTCATCACATTTTTTTCCAGGCCCGGGCGCAGCAGGCTGTCAAATATGGGCTGCGCATAGCTGCGTGAAACAAACGATGCGCCCCCCAAACTGATAATGCTGCCCGCAAGGCTCACAATGTCTGCCAGAAAGCCGCGATGCATATAGCGTATCACCACCATGGCAAACAGCACGATCAAAATAAGATCGCAGATCAATGCAGGAGAAAATTCCATAATCGGTATGCCTCGTTCAAAATAATATCTATCAGCCGGTCTGCTCTGCCGGGGGCGTAAGCACCTCGGCCGAGCTGTCGACAAACAGCAAAAGCTTTTCGGCGTTCAGCAAAAGCTGCGGTTTTGCATCAAAGCTCTGCACCCACTGCTGCTCGCCCTTCAAGTCCAGGCGCTCCACCATACTCTCGCGCAGAAGATACGCACTGTTGTGTGTGACCACAACGCGGTTGGCCGCGGCGATGTTTTCGTCCAAAAGGGCGGTCATGCGGTCGTTCAGCACCACCAGGCGGCTGCCCGACCGGGTAGAAAGCAGCAGTGCCGCCGTGCGGCCATACACCGAAACGCTGCTCACCGCCGCACCGCCGTAAGAAAAGCGGCACAGCTCTGCGCCCGTAGAGGGGTTCAGCACGCAGGCAAAGCTGTCATACACGCACAGCACCTGCGAATTCGAGATCCAGCGCAGATCCAGCAGCGCGCTGCCTGCCTCGGCCTGGTATACAGCTGTAACCGTGCTTTTGCGGGTATCCAAAAAATAAATACCGCTGGCAAGCTGCCCGTCGCTGGCCGAAATACAGCCCACCGCCAGGCGGTGGTTGTCATCGGCAAAGGCCACGCGCACCGGCGTGCCCTCGTTTTTGGTGGTCCACCAGCGATAGGGTTCCCCAAAATCGGGGGGATACACCGCCATCTCGGCCAGATACCGGCTCGACTGTGTGACCACAGCCACGCTGCCGTTCTGGCTCATCTGGCACAGCAAAATGTTTTCGGCCATTTTTTCTGAATACAGGCTGCGCGTGCGGCTTTCTATCTGCAGCTCGGTGCCGCCGCGGTTGTAAATGCAAAACCGCGTGCTCCCGGCCGAGATCGCCGGGCGCGCATAGCCGTGCTGAATGCTGCGCAGCAGCGTGCCCGAGCCGGAGTATACCAAAAGATCCTCTGTGCCCAGCTCGACAAAGCCCCCGGCCAGCACCTCGGCCTGCAGCGGCTCGGCAATGCCCGTGTGCACGGGGAAGCCTCCTGTGCGGTTCAAAAAGATCTGCACCG
Organism: Gemmiger sp.; assembly: GCA_963629755.1. Taxonomy (GTDB): domain Bacteria; phylum Bacillota; class Clostridia; order Oscillospirales; family Ruminococcaceae; genus SFIE01. The sequence continues at coordinate 12,021 of CAVGKH010000005.1, read as the reverse complement.
ATTCTGCCGTGTCGGCCAGGGCCGAAAAGGCGCTGGCATAAGTGCCCGTAAAATAAAACACCACCGCGGCCAGCAATGCCACCAGCAGCGCCATCGTGCGCAGCTTTCGGTTTTGTTTTCTGCGGCGCAGCTCATTCAAATGCGTGATCTTTGCGCCGCCGTTCTGCGTTTCCGCCAAAGCCTTTTCCCCCCTTTAGCGCATTCATTTTATACGATTCGTTTATTTATCCTTCAAATTCCCGTCCGTAGTTTACTTTTACCAAAAACAGACCCTTTGCGGGCAGTGTAGGCCCGGCCTTGGCACGGTCGCGGCTTTGCAGAATGCCGGGCATTTCGTCCGGCCGCATTTTGCCTGCGCCCACCTGCGCCAGCGTGCCTGCCAGTATGCGCACCATATTATATAAATACCCGTCTGCCGTGACCGCGATCGTTATGCAGTCGCCCTGCCGCAGCACCTCGCAGCTTGTAATGGTTCGCACGGTATCGCCGCTTTCGGCCACCTTGCTGCCTGCCGAGCAGAAGGCCATAAAATCATGCTTGCCCACCAGCAGCGCCGCCGCGCGGTTCATAGCTGCAATATCCAGCGGCTGCGGCTGGGCGATCTTACAGCAGTATTCACCGTCAAACGGTGAGTCAACGGCACTGTTGCGAATGCGGTAATGGTAGGTTTTGGTGTGCGCCGCATACCGCGCATGAAATCCCTGCGGCACACAGTAGCCTCGCAGCGCGCGCACATCAGCAGGCAGGTGCGCGTTGAGCGCCAACACCAGACGCCCGGGCGCAAGGCGGGTATCAGCGGCAAAGCTTATGCCGAATTCCAGCGCGTGCACCCCGGCATCGGTGCGGCTGCACCCCTTTACATCAGGCCTTTGGCCCAGCACAGCCTGCAGCGCATCCTGAAACACCTCGCAAACCGTAAGGCTGTTTTTCTGCACCTGAAAGCCGTGGTAGGCCGTGCCCTTATAGGCAATGAATAAAAGAAAATTCTGTTCCATATTTTCTGCTTTGCAGCTTACAGCCCCGGCACAAAAAAGCGAGTCACAAAAATCAGCGCAAAGGCTGCCAGGCACACCGTGCACGAAATGGCATCCTGCTTTGTATACTTCAGCACCTTTAAGCGCGTGCGGCCCTCGCCGCCGTGGTAGCAGCGGCACTCCATGGCCATAGCCAGCTCATCAGCCCGTCGGAAAGCCGAGATAAACAGCGGGATCAAAATCGGGATCATCGCGTGGATGCGCTCCTTGAGCGTGCCCGAATCCAGCATAGCGCCGCGGGCCTTCTGCGCATTCATGATCTTATCCGTTTCCTCCACCAGCGTGGGGATAAAGCGCAGCGCAATGGTCATCATCATGGCCAGCTCATGCACCGGCATGTGCAGCTTGCTGAACGGATACAAAAGCCGCTCAATGGCATCGGTCAGCACAATGGGGCTGGTGGTATAGGTCAGCAGGCTGGTGCCCGCGATCAGCGTGACCACGCGCACGGCCATTAAAACAGCATAGCGCACACCCTCGGCGTAAATGCGCAAAAAGCCAATGTGCAGCAGCGGTTCACCGTTTCCCGTTACAAAAAACAGGTTCAGAATGCAGGTAAACAGAATAATGGGCACAATGGGCTTCAGGCTTTTCACGATCAGCCGCACGGGGATCTTGGCCATGGTGTACAGCACAGCCAGCCACACAATGCTCAGCGCCAGCCCCAGCGGATTGGCCGCCGCAAACAGCAAAACGATGTATAGAATGGTCAGCACGATCTTGAGGCGCGGGTCAAAGCGGTGCACAAGGCTGCTGCCCGGAAAATGCTGGCCAATGGTAATATCCCGCAGCATTTACAGCGCCCCCTTTCCTGCATTCTTTCTGGCTTTTGCTTCTAAAATCGTTTTTACGGCATAGGGCACGGTGTAAACATCCTGGCGGATATCCAGCCCCATCTCGCGCAGGCGTATAAAGATCTTGGTCACCTGCGGCACGCTGAGCCCCAGCTCCAGCAGGCGGGGCGCCTCGGCAAAGATCTTATCCGTTTCGGCATACATGGCCACCTTGGCGTTATCCATCACCAGCACCTTGTCGGCATAGTTGGCAATATCCTCCATGCTGTGGCTCACCAGCAGCACGGTAGTGCCGGTGCGGCGATGGTAGTCCTTCACCTGCCGCAGGATCATCTCGCGGCCCTCGGGGTCAAGCCCGGCGGCGGGTTCGTCCAGCACCAGAATTTTCGGCTCCATCGCCATCACGCCCGCAATGGCCACGCGGCGCTTCTGGCCGCCCGAAAGCTCAAACGGGCTCTTTTTCAAAATTTCATCCGAAATGCCCACAAAGCCCGCTGCAAACTTTACGCGGCGGTCGATCTCCTCCGCGCTCAGGCCCATATTTTTGGGGCCGAATGCAATGTCGGCATAGCAGGTCTCTTCAAACAGCTGATACTCGGGGTACTGAAACACCAGCCCCACCGGAAAGCGAAACCTGCGTATCTGCTTTGGGTCGGCCCACATATCCTCGCCGCCAATATAAATTTTGCCGCTCGTGGGGCGGTTGATGCCGTTAAAATGGGTGATCAGCGTTGATTTGCCGCTGCCCGTAGAGCCGATGATGCCCACAAAATCGCCCTGCTGCACCGTAAAATTCACATGATCGAGTGCTACGGTCTCATCGGGCATGCCCTGGTTATAAATATAGGTCAGGTCTTCTACTCGAATTATCTCTGCCATGTTTTTGAATCCTCATCTGCCCAAAATGCACCCTGCTCTAAAATATATAAAAGGATAAAAGCAGTGGCGCTTTTGGCTCGTCTCGTTTATTTCAGCAGGTCGTAAATGGCCTGCGCACACTCTTCCACATCAATAATGCCCTCGGGCATCGCAAGGCCCGCCTTGCACAGCTCGTCGCGCAGCTCAGCCGCCTGCGGCACATCCAGCCGCAGCGAGCGCACCTTCTGGGTCTGGCTGAACACCTCGCGCGGGGTTCCCTCCATCACAATGCGCCCCTTGTTCATCACCAGCACGCGGTCAGCCTGGGCGGCCTCGTCCATATAATGCGTGATCGAAATCACCGTGATGCCAAACTCATGGTTCAGGCGGCGGATGGTCTTCATCACAGATTCGCGTCCCTTGGGGTCCAGCATGGCGGTGGATTCGTCCAGCACCAGGCAGTCGGGCCGCATGGCGATCACACCCGCAATGGCCACACGCTGCTTCTGACCGCCCGAAAGCTTGTGCGGTGCCTTGCCGCGGTGCTTATAAATGCCAGCCATCTGCATGGCCTCGTCAATACGCGTGCGGATCTCGGCGGGCGGCACGCCCAGGTTTTCCAGCGCAAAGGCCACATCCTCCTCCACCACGGTCGCCACGATCTGGTTATCCGGATTCTGGAACACCATGCCCACCTTCTGGCGGATCGCCAGCAGATTTTCTTCGTCCTTTGTGTCCAGCTTTTCCACCAGCACCGTGCCCTTTTCGGGCAATAGAATGGCGTTAAAGTGCTTTGCCAAAGTCGATTTTCCGCAGCCGTTCGCGCCCAGCACAGCCACAAACTCGCCCTTTTTCACTTCCAGGCTCACACCGTCCACCGCATAACCCGGCTGCTCCGGGTCATAGCGAAAATGGATATCCTGTGCCGTCAGCATTGTTTCCGACATAATCTCTTTCCTTCCGGTGCCGGCCCCGCGCATAAAAAGCAGGGTCCGGCCCTATACAGCAATTTTTATCCGGCCCGGCATGCAAACCTCCGGGCCGGGCTTTTTCGGTTACTCTTCCCAAATGGCCGTTGCGCCGCAGGGCACCACGCCTCCAGTGGCGCTCACGGGCAGGCCGATCTCATCGCAGCTGGTGTGCCCGCCAAACTTCGGGGTCAGTGTTGTTTTCAAAATATACTCCATCACCGCCGGTGAAAGGCCCGTGGTGTAGCTGTTCACCGCCACAAACAGCGGCTTTTCGCTCAGCACCCCGGCGCACAGCGCAATCAGGTCGTAAATATTATCCTCCAGCTTCCAGATCTCTCCGCCGGGGCCGCGGCCATAGCTGGGCGGGTCCATGATCAGGCCGTCATACACGCTGCCGCGGCGGATCTCACGCGCCACAAACTTGGCACAGTCGTCTACGATCCAGCGAATCGGGCGGTCGGTCATATTGCTGGCGGCAGCATTTTCTCTGGCCCAGGCCACAATGCCCTTGCTGGCATCCACATGGCATACGCTCGCGCCCGCCTGTGCGCAGGCCAGCGTTGCGCCGCCGGTATAGCCAAACAGGTTCAGCACCCGAATGGGCCGCCCGGCCGCCTTGATCTTTTCCTGATACCAGGCCCAGTTCACAGCCTGCTCGGGGAATACGCCGGTATGCTTAAAGCCTGTGGGGCTCACCACCAGCGAAAGGTCGTTCCAGCCGATCTGCCACTTCTGGGGCAGCCGGCGGCGGTATTCCCATTCGCCGCCGCCCTTGGCCGAGCGGTGATACACGGCATCAGCCTTGGCCCAAAGCCCGCTCACCGGCTCGCTCTTCCAAACCACCTGCGGGTCGGGGCGCACCAGCAGGGTGCTGCCCCAGCGCTCCAGCCGGTTGCCGCCGGTGGCATCGATCAGTTCATAGTCTTTCCATTGATTCGCAGGGCGCATAGCTTTCTTCCCTCAATTTTATTGTACTTTGTCGATAATACGGCGCTGGATCTGGTCTACGATGCGCTGGGCGGTCTGGGTGATTACCTGCAGGTCCTCACCCTCCACCATCACGCGCAGCAAAGGCTCGGTGCCGCTGGCACGCACCAGCACACGGCCCATGCCCATCAGGATCTGCTGCTGGCTCTCGATAAAGCCCGCCAGCACTTCGTCCTGCTTAAAGGCATCCTTCTGGGCCTTGTTGGCCGTTACATTCAAAAGCACCTGCGGGAACTTCTGATACACCGAGTTCAGATCGCTCATTTTGCACTTGCGCTGCGCCAGCATCTTCAAAAGCTTACCGGCGGTCAGCTGGCCGTCACCTGTGGTGTTGTGGTGCATCAAAATCACATGGCCGCTCTGCTCGCCGCCGATGGCATAGCCGTTCTCGCGCATATTTTCCAGCACATAGCGGTCTCCCACAGCGGTGCGGGCTGTGTTGATGCCGCAGGTCTCCATAAACTTCATAAAGCCCAGGTTCGACATGACCGTTACCACGGCGGTGTCGCCGTCCAGGCGGCCCTTGCTCTTCATTTCCAGCGAGAGCAGCGCAATGATCTTGTCGCCGTCCATCTCATGACCCAGCTCATCGCAGGCAAGGCAGCGGTCGGCATCGCCGTCAAACGCAATGCCGCAGTCGTAGCCGCCCTCGGCCACAAATTTTTCCAGATTGTCCAGGTGCGTGCTGCCCACACCGGCGTTGATGTTCACGCCGTCCGGCTCCGCGCCGATAAAGGTGCACTTAGCGCCCAACCGGGGAAACAACTTCTGCGCCGTTTCATAGCTGGCGCCGTTGGCGCAGTCAATAGCCACATTCAGCCCGCTCAGATCAGCGTTGATAGCCTCAGCCAAAAAGTTCACATAATCGTCCACACCGTCATTGCGGCGGCTCACACGGCCCACCTTTTCGCCCGTGCACAGCGGAATGCCTGCGCACTTATCAAACACATGCGCCTCAATGCGGTTTTCCACCTCGTCGGGCAGCTTGTAGCCCGTGGAGGCAAAGATCTTGATGCCGTTGAATTCTACGGGGTTATGGCTGGCCGAGATCACGATACCGGCATCGGCCCCGTACTTGCGCACCAGATAGGCCACGGCCGGCGTGGGGATCACGCCCAAAAGCTCTACATCCGCACCCACGCTGCAAAGGCCCGCTGCCAGGCTGCATTCCAGCATATCGCCCGAAATACGGGTATCCTTGCCGATCAGAATACGGGGGCGGCGGCCATTGGTCAGCCCCGCCACCTCGGCTGCCGCGCCGCGGCCGATCAGAGTAGCCAGCTCACAGGTAAGGTCTTCGCCCGCAACACCGCGAACGCCGTCGGTTCCAAAAAGTTTTCCCATGATTTTCCTCGCTTTCAGGGCACTTACTCTCTATTGGGGTGCCCTTTTTCATCATTTCTATTTGTATTCCCGGTAAAGCAGTTAATTGTTATCAAACAGGCTCTGCTGGCCGTTTGCCTCAGGGCTCTGGCCGCGGGCCGGTTCCTCGGGCGGCGGGGTCAGACCCAGGTGGCCGTAGGCCAGGCGGGTCACGCAGCGGCCGCGGGGCGTGCGGGTCAAAAAGCCCATCTGCATAAGATACGGCTCGCACACATCCTCAAGCGTTACGCTCTCTTCGCCCAGGGCTGCGGCCAGGGTCTCTAGGCCCACCGGGCCGCCGCCGTACATTTCAATAATTGCGCGCAGCACGCTGCGGTCCATCTGGTCAAGGCCCAGGCTGTCTATATCCATGCGCTTTAGGGCAAGGCGGGCGGTATCGCCGTCCACCACGCCATCGCCCAGCACCGTGGCAAAATCGCGCACACGCTTGAGCAGGCGGTTTGCCACACGCGGCGTGCCGCGGGCGCATTTTGCCAGCTCGTAAGCGCCCTCCTCGGTGCATTCCTGCCCCAGGATCCCGGCGCTGCGCTTAATGATCTTTGCCAACTCGTCGGGGCTGTAAAGCTCCAGCTTGAGCAGCACGCCGAAGCGGTCACGCAGCGGGCCCGTAATCTGGCCCGAGCGGGTGGTAGCGCCTATCAGCGTAAAGCGTGGCAGATTGATGCGGATGCTCTGCGCGCTGGGGCCCTTGCCGATCATGATATCCAGCGCGTAATCCTCCAGCGCCGGGTACAAAACCTCTTCTACCTGGCGCGAAAGGCGATGGATCTCGTCAATAAACAGCACATCGCCCTCCTGCAGGCTGGTAAGCAGCGCCGCCAGGTCGCCGGGCTTTTCAATGGCCGGGCCACTGGTAATGCGGATCTGCACGCCCATTTCGGCGGCCACGATGCCCGCCAGTGTGGTTTTGCCCAGGCCGGGGGGGCCGTAAAGCAGAATATGATCCATCGGCTCACCGCGCCGCTGGGCGGCCTTTAAATAGATTTTCAGATTTTCCTTAACTTTATCCTGGCCGATATATTCATCCAGGCTGCGCGGGCGCAGGCTGTTTTCTTCGGCATCCGCCGGTATGGCCGCCGGGCCTACCAGGCGGCCTTCGTTTTCTTCTTCGTACACGCTGTGCCCTCCTTATCGGCGGCCCGCCATGCTGCGGAGCGCCAGCTTGATGATCTCTTCCACGGGCAGGGTCTCGTCCACCTTGGCCACGCTCAGCGCGGCCTCGCTCTGGCTGTAGCCAAGGCTCACCAGCGCAGCGATGGCCTGGCTCAGATTGCCTGTGGGGCCCTGCGCCGCGGCCGAAACATCACTCAGAGTCAGCCCGCCCTCGGCCAGGCCCTTACCCACCTTATCTTTTAATTCCAGCACGATGCGCTGCGCCAGCTTGGGGCCCACGCCGTTCGCCGCGGTAAACGCCTTGTGGTCGCCTGCTGAAACGGCCAGCGCCACACGGTCGGGGTTCATTACGCTCAAAATGGCAAGCCCCGCCTTGGGGCCAACACCGCTTACCCCTGTAAGCATGGCAAAGCAGGCCTTTTGCTCCTCGGTGGCAAAGCCAAACAGCGAAATATCATTCTCGCTGATATTCATATAGGTGTACACGGTGGTCTCCTGCCCGGCCCCGGGCAGCGCCCCGGCCACGCTGGCGGGCACCATTACCTGATACCCCACGCCGCCGCAGCTGATTACCACCATATCAAGTGTTTTTTTGAGCACCTTGCCGGTAAGCGAATAGATCATAGTCGGCTTTCCTCTCTAATCAAATCGGGCCCCGGTTGCGAGGCAGATAGCTTTGCAGCGACGAACGCGAGCAGGTGCAGTGCGTAATGGCCATGGCCAGCGCATCCGCCGTATCATCAGGCTTCGGCACGCTGGGCAGGTGCAGCATCAGGCGCACCATTTCCATGATCTGCTTTTTCACAGCCTTGCCGTAGCCGGTAAGTGACTGCTTTACCTGCATGGGTGTATACTCATAAATGGGTACCCCGCACTGCGCCGCCGCCAGCAAAATCACGCCGCGGGCCTCGGCCACGCCAATCACAGTGGTCTGGTTGTGCTGGTAATACAGCTTTTCGATAGCCAGTGCCTCGGGCTTATAGGTTTCGCACACCTGCTTTATACCCTCATACACCTGCTGCAGCCGCTCTTCAAACGGCACACCGGCCTGTGTGCACACCGCGCCGAAATCCACGGCTTTATAGCGGATCCCCTCCTGCTCGATCACGCCCCAGCCCACAATAGCATAGCCGGGGTCGATGCCTAAAACGCGCATAGTTTTTCTTTATCCCATACCTCTCCAGTTTAATTAAATAATTATACCACAAAGCTGTGATTTTCGCAATGCTTGGCCGCAGAACGCCGCAAGGCCAGACTACGATCTATCGGCAGTTTTTCAGCCGTGCATGAAAAAGTTTACGATTTTTTCAAAAATTGCTTGACTTTCTTTTTTCGGCGCTGTATACTAACTAAGTCGATTAGCGATATGCGCGGTTAGCTCAGCTGGTAGAGCATCTGCTTGACGTGCAGGAGGTCACAGGTTCGAGTCCTGTACCGCGCACCAAAAAGCTGCATTCAATTTATTTTGAATGCAGCTTTTCTTTTTATACCGCTAAAACTTTCATACTGCAGTGCAAAGAGCCCGCTTTTCTCTTTGCGCTGTTTTTGTTTTGCTTTTTCTGCTGCGCTTCCCATTTAAAATATACCGGTAAAATATACCGGCCGATTTTGCACATTTTCTCTATATTTTTCTTGGATATTTCCGCTTTTTCTATAACCGTATACCTTGCGGAAAGCGGCCTTTATCATGTATAATAAGATGATTTAGATAAGATAATTTATTAAGGCGCTCTCTTTTGTTTTCGGCGGGCGCCCCCAAAACAGGAGACTCCTTTCATGCGTGTAAGCTTTTATACTCTTGGCTGCAAGGTGAACCAGAACGAGACCGGCGCTTTGCAGCGGCTGTTTGAGCAAAACGGCTACCTGCTGGCTGCCCCCGGTGAAAGCGCCGATGTGTATGTGGTAAACAGCTGCACCGTTACCAATTTTGGCGACCAGAAAAGCCGCAAATGGCTGCGCCGCGCCAAGCGCGAAAATCCCGGCGCTGTTACCGTGCTCACCGGCTGCTACCCGCAAGCTTTTCCCGAGGAGGCCGCCGCTATTGCCGAGGCCGATGTGGTTACGGGCACCGGCAGCCGGCACAGCATTTTAGCCGATGTTGCCAAGGTACTGGACGGCACCGAGCCCCGCGTGGTGGATATTCAGCCCCACGCCAAAGGCGAAAAATTTGAAGAGCTGCCCCTCGAAAAATTTGAAGACCACACCCGTGCCTTTATCAAAATCGAAGACGGATGCGACCGCCGCTGTGCCTACTGCGTGATACCGCGGGCGCGCGGCCCTGTGCGCAGCCGTGACGAAGCCAGCATTCTGGCCGAGCTGCACGGCCTGGCAGCCGCCGGGTATAAAGAAGTGGTGGTATCAGGCATCAGCCTGCCCAGCTACGGCAAAGACAATGGCTCGTGCCTTCTGGATATTCTGGAAAAGATTGACTCTGTGCCCGGCATCGAGCGCGTGCGCCTGGGCAGCCTTGACCCTGATATGCTGAAGTCCAGCGACATTCAGCGCCTGGCCGGGCTGCAAAAGCTGTGCCCGCAGTTTCATTTAAGCCTGCAGAGCGGCTGCACGGTCACCCTGCGCCGCATGTGCCGCCCCTACACTGCCGAGCAGTACGAAAAGGTGGTAGACGATCTGCGCGCCGCATTTGCGCCGCGTCCCATCAGCTTTACCACCGATCTGATCGTAGGCTTTCCGGGCGAGACCGAGCAGGATTTTGCCGAGAGCATGGCCTTTATAGAAAAGATCGGCTTTTTAAAGGTGCATGTATTTCCCTATTCACGCCGCAGCGGCACTCCTGCCGCTGAATTTTCCGATCAGCTGACCGAGCAGGAAAAGGCTGCGCGCAGCCACCGCATGACCGCCGCCGCCGAGGCCGTGCGTGCCAAGGCTGCCGCCGCCATGCAGGGCCTTACCGTGCCCGTGCTGCTGGAGACCGCGCTTTCCGCCACCACCTTTACCGCCTATACGCCCCAGTATCTGCCCGTTGCCGTGCAGGCCCCCGGGCACAGCTGCGGTGAGATCGTGCAGGTAAAGATCGGCGAGTGGAACGGCACTCGCGCCGCCGCCACGCTTTTATAAAAAGCCAACCGTTTTTTAGGAACGAGTGAAAGATAAGGAGAAATTGTATGAGAGGAATCGCCAGCCCCGTTACCGATGTGCGCCGCAAGGTGTTTACCGAGGTTGCCCGCATGAGCTATGAGGGTGAGACCAACGAAAGCTATGCCACCCAGATGCGCCGCATGCCCTTCCGCATTGTTCCCGGCCAGCAGGGCGTGCACCAGCAGAACATTTTTTTGGAGCGCGCCATCGTTTCTGAGCGCGTGCGCCTTGCCATGGGCCTTGCCCTGCGCCCGCTCGACCAGCAGGTGAGCACCGGCGAGGGCATTGAGCACAGCATTATTGCCGATAAATACTACGATCCCCCGCTGATCAACATTATCAAGTTTGCCTGCAACAGCTGCCCCGAAAAGGTAGTGGAGGTAACGCACTTCTGCCAGGGCTGCCTGGCCCACCCCTGCCAGCAGGTATGCCCCAAAAAGGCCATCAGCTTTAAAAACAATGTAAGCTATATCGATCAGTCGCTGTGCGTAAAGTGCGGCCTGTGCATTCAGGCCTGCCCCTACAACGCCATTGTAAAAACCGAGCGCCCCTGCGCCATGGCCTGCGGCATGAACGCCATTCGCAGCGATGAGCTGGGCCGTGCCGATATTGATTATTCCAAGTGCGTAAGCTGCGGCATGTGCCTGGTAAACTGCCCGTTCGGCGCTATTTCGGATAAAGGCCAGATCTTCCAGCTGATCCAGAGCATCAAGCGCGGCGACCGTGTGTATGCCCTGATCGCACCCGCCTTTGTAAACCAGTTTCCTGCCTTGAACAACACCGCCAAGCTGCGCGCCGCCATGCAGCAGCTGGGCTTTGAGGATGTAGTTGAGGTCGCCATCGGCGCCGATATGTGCACCGTGGACGAAGCGAAAGACTTTTTGGAGGAAGTGCCCGCCAAAAAGCGCTTTATGGCCACCAGCTGCTGCCCCAGCTGGAGCATGATGGCCAAAACGCTGTTCCCCGAGCTGGCCGACAACATCTCGATGGCCATGACCCCCATGGTGTTTACGGCCCGCATGATGAAAAAGGCCGACCCCGAGGCCCGTATGTGCTTTGTGGGCCCCTGCGCTGCCAAAAAGCTGGAAGCCAGCCGCCGCCATGTGCGCAGTGATGTTGACTTTGTGCTCACCTTTGAAGAGCTGGCCGGTATGTTTGAGGCCAAGGGCGTAGACTTTACCCATTTGGACGAGTTGGGCACCGAAGACACCATGGTGTATGCTTCCAGCGCAGGCCGCGGCTTTGCAGCCAGCGGCGGCGTAGCCAAAGCTGTGGCCGACCAGATCCACAAGTGGTACCCCGATAAAGAAGTAAAGATTGCCAGCGCACAGGGCCTGGCCGAGTGCCGCAAGCTGCTGAGTATGGCCAAGATCGGCAAGTATGACGGCTACCTGCTCGAGGGCATGGGCTGCCCCGGCGGCTGCATTGCCGGTGCCGGCACCCTGGCCGATCCGCGCAAAACAGCAGCCATGCTGGCAAAGTATACCGCGCAGGCTGAGCTGAAAAACCCCGAGGACAGCGCTTTCATCAGCAATATCCACTTCTTGAAAGACGATCAGGAAAACCAGTAAAAACTGGCTTTTTATTGCTATTGTAATAATAAAACAGCCAAAGGGGCTGCCCGCACATTGCTTTTTGCCTGTGCGGGCAGCCCCTTTTTGATTTATATGGTTTTGATTTTATTCGCCGTGAACGGCCTTTTCCAGCCGGTCCAGCGCTTTTGCCAAAGATAGATCAAGCAAATCTTATCATCTGCCAGTCCCATGCTAAAAGTGTAGATTTAAG
>CAVGKH010000004.1:0-46533 GCA_963629755.1 Gemmiger sp. | reverse complement strand
CACTAAAATACTGTAATTGCAGCAGCTCCATAGAATACACCTCAATATATAATTCTAAAGCTATAATAAAAGCAACAAAAAATGTATTTGATATTATATATTGCGCTCGCTATAATTGCAATAAAGAATAAATATTGAGCCTGAATGGCCCAAAAGCAAACAGAAGAAAGGAAACTGCTGCTATGAAAGTTTGTGTAAGAGAGCTTTACCCCTACCCTGGTTATGAAGACCATGTAAAAATGAATATTCAAACCGATGCGGGCGGAAAGGTCAGCATGGAAGAGCTGCAGGAGCAGATCAAAAGCTATAAGCTGGGCGAAGGCACCACAATGGAAGACCGGGAGATCCCCAGCGTGGAACCCGGCACAACTTTAAAGATCCGCATTATCACCCCGGCCAACGCACCTAAGCTATCGCCAGTGGTGCTGGATATTCACGGCGGCGGATTTGTAAGCGGCAATCTGGATATTGATAACTATCGCAATATCTCGATCGCAGAGGCTACACCCTGCATCGTGGTCTCGGTAGAGTACCGCCTTGCAAGCCGTGAACTGCCATTCCCGGCACAGCTGCTGGATTGCCACCAGGCTTATATCTGGCTTACCCAGCACGCGGCCGAGATTGGCGGTGACCCTGCCCGCATCGCTGTGCATGGCACCAGCGCAGGCGGCAGCCTGGCAGCGGGTCTGGCGCTGTATCTGCGCGATCATGGTGAGCAACAGCCTGCACTGACGATTTTGATGAACCCCGAGCTTGGCAGCACAGGCATTACAGCATCTGAGCTGCAAATGGGTTATCTGGGCGCAAAAACCGATTATGCGCACAATCCGTATGCTATTTACACCAATATGAATGGCGAGCATATTCCATACTATGCAGCCGCCCTGCAGGCTCCTAGTTTAAGTGGCCTTGGCCCCCATATGGTGGTAGCCTCTGAGTATGACCCGCTGCGTGATGCAGGTTTAAAATACGCCTTCCGCCTGCTGGAAGAGCAGGTGCCCTGCGAAATTTATTCGGCGCCGCGTGTAACGCACGGCTTCTGTGTGCTGGATAGACCGCTTACCCGTTGGGTGCATCGCGGCATTGCGGCTTCTCTGCGCCGTGAGTTCGGTATGGAGATCACGGAAATCTAAGATGCAGAGATAACAAAACTCAAAACTCAATAAGTAAAATCAAACCACCCCTATCTATTTGGCTATGGATATAGCAGTACAGATAGGGGTGGTTTGATACTATATAATATATTAAATTAAATTTTACAGCTTGATCTCACGGCAGTAAACCTTGCCTGCTACCTCAGCAAGCTCTTCGCGGGCGGCGGCAGTGGCCAAAATCACATCGCTGTTCTTACGGAAGAACGCGCCGTCCTCAATCACCTTGCAGCCTTCGGTCAGGCCCAAAGCAACGCCCTCGCCATTGGGGTCGTAGATATACACAGTAGTATCCGGGCCGGAAGCCAGCAGCTTATCGATCACCTGGCGCATGATAGCGGGGGTGCAGCCGGGCGTTTTGGCAATGGCGGCGGGGTCGTAAATGCCCACGAATACCACTTCACCGGCGCACTTGCAGCAGCCTGCAAAGTCGCTCTCATAATAACCGGCCTTAAACAGAATGCGGTCTACCACATAATTGCGGCGGGTACGGCCGGTCTGGGTGGCAGCGCTGATCAGGTGCTGCGGGGCGGCACCGCGCTGAGGCACATCGTCATAGCTGGTTTCCAGCTGATTGGCGCTGGAAGTGATCACACCAAAGTTAGGGGTGCTCAGGCTCTCGCCGATCTCGGGGTCGAGCGTGACAGCACGAATGATGTCATCGGCATGCAGACCCTTGGTTTCGGCGTAGGTATCCAGCTCGTTAAAGAAACCGGCCTTGATGGCACGGAAGGTATCGGCAAACAAAGCCGAAGCCTCTGCCTCGGTATCGCCCATGCACAAAATAGCAGGCTCATTGTCAGCTCCTTCGGCCAGCAGGTGGGCAAACTCGGTGGCAGCGGCCACAAGATCGGGCTTATACTTAGAAGCACCCACTACAATGCGGCTGGGGTGCTGCATATCCTGCATTTCAAAGCTGGGGCGCACCAATGCAGGGCAGGCAAAAATGCAATCACACAGCAGATGCACGCCTACATTGTAAGTAAAGCCCAGGGGCACGGTAGACTGAATGCCGATGTAAGCCGTGGGCGCAGCCTTGCGCACCTCAGCCAGAGCCTTTTCCAGAGCGGTGGTGTCGTAGCTCTTTTTCAGCTTGCTGAACTTGGTTTTCAAAGCAACCAGCACATACTCGGCCCCGGCGCACTCGGCAGGGTCCATAGTTTCGGTAACGGTGTTGTGCTTGCGCAGCACGGCGGCAGCGGCCTTACCGGCTTCGCTGTTTCCTAAAACGGCAATCTTGCGATCCATAGGTATGTTCTCCTTTTTCGTGTTCGTTTCTAAGAGGCTGCTCACGAAAAGCAGCTTCTGAAATATCCGGTCAGGATCTTTTCACAGGATAGCCGCCCCCGAGAACCCCGGAGGCGGCATCTATTTTTTCTAGTATCAGTATAGCACAGATCCCGCCGCATGGCGCAAAAAACGGCTATAACTTTTTTTAAGAGAATTTATAAAATTTACTGCTTAATAACAGGCGGTAAAGCTTTTCAAAGCCTGCCGATTTATACTTTCTGCGCCTTGATCCACGCGGCTACGGTATCGGCCACGGGCTTTAAGCTGCCGGATTCAAACGGCACGGCAAAACCGGCCGCCTGCACCAGGCCCGCATAGCTTTCGGTGCCGCCCTTGCGCACAAGAGCGAGGTAGCGCTGCCAGGCATCCTTGGGGTCGGCAAGGTGCGCGGCAAAGAACTGCAGGGCCACGGTTTGGGCCAGACAGTAGTCGATATAATAGAACGCCATTTCATAAATATGAAGCTGGCGCTGCCAACCGGCACCGCGGCCATAGAAGGGGATGCCGTCAAAGTCGATCCAGGGGCGGTAGCGCTTTTCCAGCTTGAGCCATTTCTGATTGCGCTCATCGGGCGTAAGCTCGGGGTGCTGATACATGATGTGCTGGAATTCATCCACCACGCAGCCGTACGGCAAAAAGAACAGGCTGTCTTCAGCGTGCATGAGCTGATACTTGGCGGTATCGGGGCCAAAGAACAGATGGTGCCAGGGGCTTGTCAAAAATTCCATGCTCATGCTGTGGATCTCTGCACTCTCCATGCCGGGGCAGCTGAGTTCGGGCACAAGGCCAAGCTTGTGGGCGGTGTAGCCCTGGAAAGCGTGGCCCATCTCGTGTGTGATCACATCCACATCGGCGCTGGTGCCGTTCCAGTTGCTGAACACAAACGGGCCGTAACCGCTGATCTCTTCCATATAGCCGCCCATGGCCTTGCCGGGTTTCGAGAGCACATCGAAGCATTCATTCTCGAACATCCAGTCAATAAATTCGCTGGTTTCGGGGCTCAGTTCGTGATACATCTGCTGGCAGCGCTCCAAAAGCTCATCGCTGGTGCCGTGGGGCATGGGGTTGCCGTCAGCAAAGAATACAGGCAGATCATAGAACTTGGCATCCGGCACACCGGCGCGTGCAAAGCGGCGCTTTTGCAGTTCATGCACCACAGGCACAACATCCTTCTGCACCTGTGCGCGGTAGTTCGCAACTTCGGTGGGGCCGTAGCCAATACGCCCCATGCGCAGGTAGCTCAGTTCGCTGTAATCATGGTAGCCCAGCGCCTTGGCCTGCGCATTGCGGTTTTCCACGAGCTTGGTATACAAATCGTCAAACTGAGTGCGGTGAGCATCGAACCATTCGCCCTCGGCGATATAAGCCGCCTTGCGCATGGCGCGGTCAGAGCCTTGCTTATATACGCCAAGCTGCGGCAGAGTGAGGTCTTTGCCGTCAAAATGCACCATAAAGCTGGCGTAGAGCTTTTGGTATTCGCTGACTAAGCGGTTTTCCTCCTGCTGCAGGGCCAGCACGCGCTCATCGCTGGAGCGCACGGCCAGGTCCATTTTGGTGAGCAGGATCTCGCCGTACTTTTCGGCCAGTGCCTTGCGGTAGGGGCTTTCCAGAATGGCGCGGTACAAAGCAAGCTGTGCATTGCCCACGGTGGGGTCGGTTTCGTCAAAATGCTCGCGCTCGGCGGTGTAGAAGGCATCGCGGGTATCAATGGTGTAGCGAATGCTGGCAAGGCGTGCCATAAAGCTGTAATCGGTATCCAGCTTTACATGCTCGGCAAACGCAGCCAGAAGGTCGGCAGGGCCGGATGCATTCTGCACACGCTTTGTTAAATCGGCATAAGCCGAAAGCATAGCCTCGGTATCCGGGCGGGAATAAACAAGCTCAGAA
Source organism: Gemmiger sp. (assembly GCA_963629755.1). Classification (GTDB taxonomy): domain Bacteria; phylum Bacillota; class Clostridia; order Oscillospirales; family Ruminococcaceae; genus SFIE01. The sequence continues at coordinate 42,205 of CAVGKH010000004.1, read as the reverse complement.
AATTTCATGGTGAAAGCTCTCCTATATAGAAATAAAATGAAAACAATAAATATCAAATTTATTCTACCACGAAAAAGGGGCAGGGAAAAGCCAAAAAATTGTTGCCAAAGGCAGAGGGGCGGCGTATAATAAAGCCAAGCCGGTAAAACCGACTGAAATGATAGTATTTATTCGCAGAGTAGGCGTTTGCGTGTATAGTGTCCGTCAACGGGGAGTTGTGGCGGAACGAAGTGCCTTGCCCATAGGGTAGGCCGCAGTGCAAATGCCGCATCCCGCTGCTGCACAAAAGTGCCTGCGGGGGCCGCGCCCGCGCGCCCCTTATGCATCCCTCCTTTTTTGCAGCCCGCTGCAAAACAAAGGAGGTATTTTTGTATGGAGGCAAAAACCCTGTCTGCTGCCCCTAAGAGGGTATTTTCGGCTGATTATTGGCGGCACGCCCGCGCCGAGCTGCGCAATGTGCGTGTGTTGGCTTTTGCGGGGCTCATTGCGGCGCTGGCTATGATCTTAGAGTGCTTTCCCGTGTATCTTTTGGGGCCGAGCCTCAAAATTTATTTCAGCTTTCTGGTCATTAGCCTGGGCTGCCGCTATTATGGCCCGGTCGTGGGCATGATGGTGGGAGCCATCGTGGACACATTGGGCTTTTTGATGAGCGGCTACGGCGAGCCGTATTTCCCGGGGTATCTGGTAACGGCTATGCTTTCGGGCCTGATTTACGGCGTAGGGCTTTATAAAAAGCCGCTGCGCTGGTGGCGTGTGCTGGCGGTGCGCGTTGTAATCAACTACGGCAACAATGTGCTGCTGGGCAGCGTGTGGAAGGCTATGCTGTACGGCAAGGGTTACTATTATTATTTTACCACGGGCCTTACCAAAAATACCATGCTGCTGCCCGTAGAAGTGCTTCTTACGCTTTTGGTGCTGGGCCTTGCCGAGCGCCAGGGGCTGGACAAAAAATATCTGCATAAAAGATGATCTTCTGATCGGATAAAAAGGAGAACTCCCCATGGAAAAACTGACTCTTGCCCGCGCCAAAGAGCTGCTGAAAACCACTACCACCGAGCAGCATTTGTTTGAACATGCCATTGGCGTTTCGGCCTGCATGGGTGCCATGGCAAAGCATTTTGGCCAGGACCCTGCCTACTGGGAGGCCGTAGGCTACCTGCACGACTATGATTTTGAGCAGTATCCCGAAGAACATCTTGACCATACCGAGCAGCCTTTGCGCGAAGCCGGGGTGGACGAAGAAAGCATTCGCGCCATTCTGGCCCACGGTTACACCCTGCGCAATGAGGTGGAGCCTAAAACCGAAATGGAAAAAAGCCTGTTTACGGTGGATGAGCTTTCGGGCCTGATCGCAGCTACCGCCAAAATGCGCCCCGGCGGCGTTACAGATCTTGAGGCCTCCAGCGTGCGCAAAAAGTTTAAGGATAAGCGTTTTGCCGCCAAGATCGACCGCGCCATCATTCAGAAAGGCTGCGATATGCTGGGCATGGAGCTGGCCGAGGTGATCACCGTTTGCATCAGCGGTATGCGGGAGCACGCCGAAGAACTGGGCATCGGCGCCAAGACGGAATAAAAACAATAAATTATACAGAAAGTTTAAAGTATGAAGCTTGTCACATGGAATGTAAACGGCCTGCGGGCCTGCCTTACCAAAGGCTTTGCCGAAAGCTATGCCGGGCTGGATGCCGATATTTTCAGCATTCAGGAAACTAAAATGCAGCCGGGTCAGGCCGATTTTGCCCCCGAGGGCTATTTTGAATATGTGAATTCAGCCGAGAAAAAGGGCTATTCCGGTACGGCCTGCTGGGCAAAGCAGCGGCCGATCAGTGTGCATTTGGGCATCGATAAAGAAGAGCACAGCCACGAGGGCCGCGCCATCACGCTGGAATACGAAGAGTTTTACCTCGTGAACCTGTATGTGCCCAATGCACAGGACGAACTCGCACGCATTGATTACCGCATGCAGTGGGAGGATGATCTGCGTGCCTACCTGCTGGCGCTGGACGAAAAAAAGCCCGTGATCGTGTGCGGCGACTTGAATGTGGCGCATGAAGAGATCGACCTCAAAAATCCTAAAACCAACCGGGGCCATGCGGGTTTCAGTGACCAGGAGCGCAGCAAAATGACCGAGCTTTTGGCCGCAGGCTTTGCCGACAGCTTCCGCCGCTTATACCCTGAAAAAACCGGTGCCTACAGCTGGTGGAGCTATCGCTTTCACGCGAGGGAGAAGAACGCAGGCTGGCGCATCGACTATTTTCTGGTCAGCGAGCGCCTGATGGAAAAAGTGAAAGACTGCAAGATTCACAGCGAAATCTTTGGCAGCGACCACTGCCCGGTAGAGCTGGAAATCGATTTGTAATATTTTGTAAAAGGCACAGCCATGCAATTTAAGAGTGGCTGTGCCTTTTTTGCGCTATTTTCTCACGGCGCTTACAAATTTTAAACACAATTAAGCCTTATACTGGGTTTATGGAAAAATTTGCTTTTTCTTGCAGGAATTACGCAGTCAACATCGTTTTATTCAGTAAGCCCTTGACCTTCCACAGGCCGGAAGGTGTAAGATAAAGCCAAACAGTAAACCCATTTGCCCCCTCAAAAGAAAGGATACGAGACCATGGAAGAAACCAAGACCCCTCGGCGCTTTGATCCGCTGGGCTGGATCCGCCGCCATAAAAAGCGCACGGCACTGATCGCGGCTGTGCTGCTTATCGCCGCGCTGGTGCTGCGCGGATTTTTATTTAAATCAGCCCCGGCGGCCAGCTACCAGTTTGTGCGCACTACGACCTTGCAGAAAAACAGCCTGACCGATTCTGTGAGCGTGAACGGCACCGTAAAATCAGGCAGCGAGGCCAGCGTGACCGTGGCCGATTCTGCCAAGAACTACAAAGTTTCCGAAGTGCGCGTGACCGTAGGCGATAAGGTAAAAAAGGGCGATGTGATCGCCGTGCTGGATACCGAAGACCTGCAGGAGCAGATCACCTCGGCCCAGCAGAGCTACAGCGACAGCCTGCAGAGCGCCCAGACCAGCTACGACCGCGCCGTGCAGGACTTGCAGACCTCGACCGTACAGCATGAAAACAACCTGATCGATTTGCAGGATAAGATCAAGCAGGCAGATGAGGATTTGGATGATGCCGAGGACGATCTGGACGATGCCGAGGATAATCTGGATGATGCCGAGGATGCCTATGACGATGCCAAGGCAAAGTATGATAAGATCAAGGCTGCCTATGACAGTGCTGCGGCGAGCATAAGCGCCTATACCGAGGCAAAAGAAAAGGCTGCCGATGCGCTGAGTGAAGCGCAGAAAGCACTTAACGATTTAATTGCATCAGGTGCAGATGAAAACAGCGACGAATACAAAAATGCACTAGCAGAAATTGGCGGAAATGATGAAAATGGAGCAAAAGCAAAGTATGACCAAGCAGTGAAGGATTTGGAAAATGCTCAAAACAACTGCTCTGTTACCGAACTTGGCCTTTACGGTTTTAACTCTATTGAATCAGCTCTTTCTGAAGCTGAAAACAGCAAGGAGCAAGCTAAATCGGCCAAAGAAAGCGCCGAAAAGGCTGTAGATTCTGCTAAAAAGGCTGTAGAAAACGCTGAGCAGCAGGTGCAGAGCGCCCACAACAGCTACGACCAGGAGAAAAACTATTCCAGCCTGACCAACAAGGCGCAGAATGTAGAAGACAGCGCCACCAAGTTGGAGCAGACAGCCCGCACCCCCGATAATCTGAAAGACCTGCAGGATACCCTGGACGAATGCACCTTGAAAGCCACGATGGACGGCACCATAACCGGCCTGAACGCTACGGTGGGCTCGGTGTGCAGCGGCACAGTGGCTACCATTCAGAATACCAATGCACTGGTAGTGGAGGTCACTATTCCCGCCAGCAGCGTTTCCAAGCTTTCTACTGGCATGGCCTGCCGCATCACCAGCGATGCCACAGGAGATGCCGAGATTGAGGGCACGCTGACCCAGATCGACCCTGTGGCCAACGAACAGGGCAGCTTCAGCGCAAAGGTAACGGTATCCGGTGAAGACAGCGGCCTGCTGATTGGCATCTCTGCAAAGGTGGAGATCATCATCAGTGAAAAAGAAGGCGTATTCACGGTGCCGCGCGATGCCGTGGGCACTGCCGACGATGGCAGCAGCTATGTGCTGCGCAAAACCGGCGGCGAAGGCGTGGATATGACCTTTGAAGAGGTGACTGTGACCACCGGCGATACCAACGATTACTTTGTAGAGATCACAGGCGATGATTTGAGCGAGGGCGATATGATCCGCTCGAGTGCCGACTTGACCCAGGGTATTGAAAGCACCGACAGCACGGCGGATGCGATGGATGTCATGCAGGGCGATGGTATCCCGGCAGATCAGGCGGATGCTGTGGTTATGGGCGGCGGCGATGCGCCCGCAGGCGGGCCTGGCGGCGGTGGTTCTGGCGGTGGCCCCGGCGGTGGCGGCCCGGGAGGCATGTAATGGAAAACGCCAAAAACTTTGCAGAGGTAATTCAAAAAAGTGTGCTGAGTGAAGAAAGCGCACAGCCGCAAACGCCGCTGATCGAAATGAGCGGCATTCACAAAAGCTATTATGTGGGGCAGCCAAATGAGCTGGAAATTCTGCACGGCATCGATCTGGCAGTGTATCCCGGTGAATTTGTGGCCATCGTGGGCGAATCCGGCTCAGGCAAGAGCACACTGATGAATATCATCGGCGTGCTCGACCGCCCCACCAGCGGCCAGTATACACTGGACGGCGTAGATATTCACACCGCCAAAGACGATGAACTGGCCGCAATACGAAACCGCAAGATCGGCTTTGTATTTCAGACCTACAACCTGATCGGCCGCCAGAGCGCTTTGAAAAATGTAGAACTGCCTATGCTGTATGCGGGCGTGCCCGCCGCCGAGCGTGCCCGCCGTGCCAAAGAGTGGCTTGAGCGCGTGGGTATGGGCCAGCGCATGAAGCACCAGCCTAACGAGCTTTCGGGCGGCCAGAAGCAGCGTGTGGCTATTGCCAGAGCCATGGTAAACGAACCGGCTTTGATTTTGGCCGATGAGCCTACCGGCGCACTCGACAGCCAGACCAGCCGCGTGGTAATGGACCTGTTTCATGAAATGCACGAAAAATACCATAAAACCATTGTGCTTATCACCCACAGCCCCTCGCTGGCCGAAGAATGCCAGCGTGTGCTGACCCTGCGTGACGGGCTGATCGTGGGCGAGCGAAAGGGGGCAGGCCGCAGTGCAGCTCTTTGAAAATATCGGCATGGCTGTGGCCAGCATCAAAAGCAATAAAATGCGCAGCCTGCTCACCATGCTGGGCATCATCATCGGCATTGCGGCGGTGATCGCCATTGTCACGGTGGGCAACAGCATGACCGGCTCGGTCACGGATTCCATGTCCGGCATGGGCGCGAGCAACATTACGGTAAGCCTGACTCAAAAAAGTTCCTCGAATACAAGCGGCACAGCGCAGGGCGTTGTGCTGCGCCGCTTTATGGATTCCAGCCCTTCTGACAGTGACCTGATCACCGATGAAATGGTGCAGGAGTTTTTAGCCGCTTTCCCCGGCAAGATCGACCATATCGAGTATGAGCAGCAGGTGGGCAACGCTACCATTGCCAAATACGGCGATGCTTCTACCACCATCACAGCGCAAATCTCGGGCAAAAACAATGCGGCCCTGCAGGCGCTGGACGAGGATTCCCAGCTGCTGTATGGCCGCTGGGTAAACGATGAAGCCGATGCGGGCCGCAATCTGGCCTGTGTTTCGGAAAAATTCATCACGCAAGCCATCGGCGGCAGTGCCGTGAATGCCATCGGTAAAAGCTTTACCATGACCGTAGGCAATACCCTGCAAACCTTTTATATCGTGGGCGTATATAAATATACCGAAGATAGCTATATGAGCATGTTTGGCTCTACGAGCGATGATGATATTCAAACAAGCATTTATATTCCTATCGAAACGGCTAAAAGCATTGCCGGGGCAGGCGAAGGCTGGCAGAGTCTTACCGTAGTGGCCTCAGCGGATGCCGATGTGAGCAGCTTTGTAAACACCGTGGGCGACTATTTTGCCAGCTATTATACTTATAATGACAGCTGGACGGTGAGCGCCAGCAGCCTTTCGAGCTTGCTGGACAGCATGACCAGCATGCTTTCTACGGTGTCGCTGGGCATCAGCGCCATTGCAGCTATTTCTCTGCTGGTGGGCGGCATTGGCGTGATGAATATCATGATGGTATCGGTGACTGAGCGCACCCGCGAGATCGGTACCCGCAAGGCGCTTGGTGCGCCCGGCAGCGCCATTCGTATGCAGTTTATCACCGAAAGCGTGATCTTGTGCCTGATCGGCGGTGCCATCGGCATAGCCCTTGGCATTGCGCTGGGCCTGGGTCTGAGCTCTCTGATGGATGTTTCGGGCAAGCCGAGCATTACCTCTATTATTGTAGCCTTCGGCTTCAGCATGGCTATCGGCGTATTCTTTGGCTATTATCCCGCCAATAAAGCCGCCAAGCTCGACCCCATCGAAGCCTTACGGTACGAATAAGGATAAATCATTAAAACAAATGCCCTCGGCACAGAGTTTTTCTGTGCCGGGGGCTTTTACTTTTGCTGAAAAGGGGAGAGTACGCACAAATATCCTTTGCTGGGAGCTTTTGATTTAAAGGCTTGTGTTATATAAAATTATATAGGCTTTAAGTGAACCATGTAGGGGCTTGCAATGCAAGCCCGCACATTAAGCACAGTAGCATGGTCAGAACAGCAGGCAGTGCCTTGACTAAAGCCTGTTCGCAGATAAGGCCAAAATCTTTGCAGACACTTTGAGTAAACAGGCATAATGGGTCTAGGATTATAATACCAAAAGTGCCGTTAAATACCGGTACGTACCAACATAAAAACCGCCCCCGGTTCTATTCAGAACCGGGGGCGGTCAACATTTATTTTAGGCTTAGGTTAAGCAGCTTTGCTCACGCAGCAATTATGCCTTGTGGGTGTGGCCGTGATCGGGAGCATGGAACTCGCCGTTCTCGTCGGGACGCAGCTTGCCGTTCTTGATGCCAGCCTTGGGAGTGTAGATATCGTTGATGTTCCAGCAGCCGGGGGTGGGAACAACGATGTTCTCCATGGGAGCCTCTACCAGGAAAGGCTTGCCGGCCTTAGCCATCTCAACAGCCTTCTTCATAGCGGGCAGGAACTCGTCAGCGCTGTTCACGCGCACAGAGTCAACGCCGTAGGCTTTAGCAACTTCTTCCCACTTGGGGTTGTAGCTCTTGCCGTCGGGAGTCTGGAACACGGTGCCGAATGCATGGCCGTAGTTGCCGTTCTCCAGGCCGTTGATGGTGCCGAACTTGCTGTTATCCATGATGACCCAGATAGCGGGGATACCCTGCTCAACTGCAGTAGCCATCACGCAGGGGTTAGCAGCACCGAAGCCGCCGTCACCGGTCAGGGTCAGAGCAATGCGGCCCTGCTTCTGAGCTGCGACTGCGCCGCCCAGAACAGCAGCTGCGCCGAAGCCCATGGTAGCCAAACCAGAGCAGTGATGAATGGTGCCGGGAACGTTCACATCGAACTCCTGAGCAACACCGTTCTTGTTCCAGCCCACATCGGTGAAGATGTAAGCATCCTCGGGGATAGCTTCCTTAACATCACGCAGGATACGCTGCGGGGTCATGGGGAAGCGGCTGTCGTTGCTGATAGCCTCGTTGCTCTTCTTGAAGTCTGCCTTGTTCTTGGCAATGGCAGCCAGCAACTCGGGGTTCTTCTTGCCTTCGGGAACCAGAGTCTTGGCAGCAGCCAGGATCTGCTTCAGGGCATGCTTTGCATCAGCGATAGCGCCGATCTCAACAGGATAGTTGCGGCCAATCTCGGAAGGATCGATATCGATCTGCATGAACTTGGTCTTGCGCTCGTCGAAGGTCACGCCGGGGTACCAGCTGGAGGAGTCAGCCTCGCCGAAGCGGGTGCCCAGAGCCAGAATGTAGTCGGCGTTCTTGGTCAGGCTGTGGGTGAAGTCCAGGCCCCAGAAACCGGTCTGGCCAACCATCAGAGGATGGTTATCGGGCAGGCAGCTCTGGCCCATCAGGGTACGGGCAACAGGGATCTCCAGGAACTCAGCCAGTGCAGCCAGCTCTTCAGAAGCCTGGCTCAGCAGTACACCGCCGCCTGCGTAGATCACGGGGTTCTTGGCGTTGACCAGGTTCTCAGCGATCTTCATAGCGGTCTCGGGATCCAGACCGGGACGAATGGTCTCGTGGCTGTCCATGTAGGTACGCTCCCACAGGAAGTCTTCAGTCTCGTAGCTGAACATATCCATGGGAATATCGATCACAACGGGGCCAGGGCGGCCAGACTCTGCCAGGCGGAATGCCTTGTCCAGAATGTAGGGCAGGCTCTCAACATCGTCGATACGCCAAACGCGCTTTGCGATGGGCTCAAACAGACGATACTGGGTAGCGTCGCCGTGCATGATAACTTCCTGATGAGCGTGACGGCCGAAGTAGTAGCTGGGCACATCGCCGCAGATAACGACCATGGGGATGCTGTCCAAGCTGGCGTTTGCAACACCGGTCAGGGTGTTGGTCAGGCCGGGTCCCAGGTGGCACATCAGCACAGATGCCTTGTGGGTGATACGGGCATAACCATCAGCGGCATGAGCAGCGATCTGCTCGTGACGGGTGGAAATGAACTTCAGCTTGGTGGCACGGCTCATGCCGTCCAGCAGGCCGATAACGGTGTGACCGCACAGACCGAAGACATACTCAACGCCGCGGCGCTCGAGGTAGTCAACAATGCGATCGGAAACGAGTTTCTTGTTCTCAGACATTTTGAAAATCCTTCCTTTCCAAACTTTACGCGTTTGCTTCTTCGTTGCGTGTGCTATTCAGAGCCGCTGCTTGCTTCGGCTCTTTTAACAGTTTGTCAGAGCGGGGCATGTCTGCGCTGCTCTTCAAGTAATAATATATCGGTTTTTTAGCCAAAAGTCTAATACCAAGTATTCATTGACTCATGCAAAAAAAACATAAATTCAGCATACAGCTCACTGCGCCATCATGCTGAGAAGGTAATCATCAAAGATATGCCCGTGCTGCACCACAAAATCGCGGAAGCGCACGGCTGCGGGCGGCAGGTAGCTCTGCTTGTTCCACAAAAGATAGATCTTGCGAGGGTCTGGCCCGGCATTTTCAATCGGAATGATCTTTACATTATAGGGCACGGTGCCCAGCGGCCGCGGCACAATGGAGATGCCCTGGTTGGCGGCCACCAGGCCGTAGATCACATGATCCTGCAAGGTTTCGGCTACCATTTTAGGGTGGATATCCAGCTTTTCAAACTCTTCGTCGAGTGTGCGGCGTATCTGGCTGGAGCGCGTATAATGAATAAATCGCTCGCCGTCGATATCCTTTAAATTGATGCTCTGGCGGCTGGCCAGCGGATGGCTTTTGGATACCAGCAGAACCATCTCGTGGTGCCCTACCAGCGCTTTATCCACAAGGGGACTGTCGATGTTGGTCGAAAACGCCAGATCGATCTCACCCTGCACCACTTGGCGGCTGATCTCATCATAGGTGCCTACCTGGCTGATCTGAAAGTTGATATTGCTGCGCCCGGTCTCGGAGATATAATAAACCGTCATATAGGAGATAAAAGCCCCAAGGCTGGGCGGCACGGCGATATTCAGCGTGCCGGTGTTGGGGTCTACATAATCGCGCAGGCGCTGGCAGCCCTCGCCCAGGGTATCCAGGGCCTGTGTGACGAAGGGCAAAAACATCTGGCCGTATTTTGTCAGCTTCACATTGCGGCCCTGGCGCATAAACAGCTCTACGCCCAGCTCGCTTTCCAGCTCTTTGATCGAATGGCTCAGGCTCGACTGACTGATCAGCAGGCGCTCGGAGGCCTTGGTAAAATGCTCAAGCTCAGCGATCACGCGGAAGTATTCAAGCTGCTTTAAATTCATGGCAAAAAGCACTCCTTTCCTACAAGGCGGGATTTGGCGCGGAATGTAACGCTTTTATTCTCAAAAAACAATGCTGTAATAATGATTCTATAGCTTTTATTATACACGCAAATCCGCGGCGGTTCAAGGTGCACAAAAGCGGCGGCAGGGCATGAACTCATAGATTTTCAGCATGAAAAATTGTGCAAATTGTATTGGACTTGTACCGGCAAAAAGAGCTACAATAAAACAAAGAACAACGAAGAACGGCCGCCGTGCAGCGGCCGATGCGGGAGAAACGAAAATATGAAAAATCAGCATAAAAGCGTGGCATGGGTGTATCTTATGCTGCTGGCTACCTTCTTTTTATGGGGCAGCGTGTATGTGGCGGCAAAATATCTTTCGGGCACCATGCCCTCGCCGTTTATTTCGGCCAGCCGTGCCGTGATCGGATGCCTGCCACTTTATTTTATGGCCAGGCCCTATAAAAACATTAAAATAGAAAAGAAAGACTATAAATATTTTCTCATTGTGGGCATCATGGGCTACTACCTCACCTTTGTGATCAACCAGCTCGGGGTATCCATGGCGGGGGCCAGCCTTTCGGCGCTGATCAACACGGTAAACCCTGTGACTATTGCCGTTTTGGCCGCGGTGATCTTAAAAGAACCCATCCGCAAGGTGCAGATCGTATGCCTGGTGCTGGCCATTGCGGGCGCTTGGGTGGTGCTGGCCGGCGCAGAAACCAGCGGCCAACTGTTGGGACTGGCACTTGTGCTGCTTTCGGTGGTCACCTGGGGCATTGCCTCGGTATACATTCGCGGCCTTACCGCAAAATATCCGGCCATTCTGGTCACCTTTTACGGCATGCTCATCAGCACGGTGTTTCATATCCCCACGGCGGCCTATGCTGTGGCGAAAAACGGCATGAGTCTGAGTGCGCAAAGTGTTTTGCTGCTGCTGTATCTGGGCATTTGCGCCAGCGGTCTGGCACAGTTTTTGTGGAGCCGCTCGCTCTCGCTGCTGCCTGCCACCACCTGCAGCCTGTTTTACCCGCTGCAGCCCGTGTTTTCGGCAATATTGGGCGTGGTGTTTTTGGGCGAACATTTTGGCTGGAACTTCTGGCTGGGCCTGGTGCTCATTGGCGGCGATATTATTTTGAACTGCCTGGACGGCATGAAGCAGCAAAAGCTTGCCGAAAAGGTCGAATAAAAAAATCTTGCATTCTGCCTCAAAAGTGCTACACTGTAAAAGCGGAAATTGAGGCTTGGCGCATGGCTTTTATGTGGTTGACTGTAGGGGCAGGGCTCTGCTCTGCCTGCAGGTAACCGTGCGGCTGCCGGGCGGAGCAGAGCCTCGCCCCTACAATAAAAACCTTAAATTCATGCATTTTCGTGATTTTTGATGAATGGCCGCCATGCGGTGAGGAACATTTGGCCGCAAGGCCAACCGTGACGAACCACATGGTGACCATTCGGCCAAGAGCACCAATCAAAAACAAAATCAAATATTTTCTGGGGAGTCTGCTGGCGCAGGCTGAGAGGAGGGCGCAGAAAGCCCTCGACCCTTTGACCTGATTTGGATCATGCCAACGAAGGGAACAAAAGCGCATAGGATAAGGCCGCCGCTGCTTCCCTTTTTGGGGCAGCGGCGGCTTTTTGCATGCTGCTGCCGGATATATAATTCAGCACATTGAGGGCACCGCCTTGTGCTGAAAATGCTGAAAGGAGTTTGTGAACATGAGAACAGCATTAACGATCGCAGGCAGCGATTCCTGCGGAGGCGCCGGAATTCAGGCGGATCTGAAAACCATGACGATGAACGGCGTATATGCAATGAGCGCCATCACCGCCTTGACCGCCCAGAACACCACCGGCGTGACCGCCATTCAGGAGGCAACTCCCGACTTTTTAGAGGCACAGCTCGATGCCGTGTTTACCGACATTTTCCCCGATGCCGTAAAGATCGGCATGGTATCCAGCGCTGAGCTGATCCGCGTGATCGCCCGCAAACTGCGCCAGTATGGGGCTAAAAACATCGTGGTAGACCCCGTAATGGTGGCTACCAGCGGCAGCCGCCTGCTGCGTGAGGATGCCATGGATACCCTGCAGAAAGAGCTGCTGCCCATGGCCTGCGTGATCACCCCCAACATTCCCGAGGGCGAGCTGCTGTGCGGCCATGCCATCACCAGCGCCGAGGGCATGGAGCAGGCTGCCGCCGAGATCGGTGCAAAGCTGGGCTGCCCTGTGCTGCTGAAGGGCGGCCACAAGCTGAACGATGCCAACGACCTGCTGTGGCAGGGCGGCAAAGCGCACTGGTTCAATGGCAGCCGCATCGATAACCCTAACACCCACGGCACCGGCTGCACGCTTTCCAGTGCCATTGCGGCCAACCTGGCTAAGGGCTATCCGCTGGAGCAGGCCGTAGAAAAAGCCAAGGCCTATATCAGCGGCGCACTGGCTGCCATGCTGGACCTGGGCCACGGTTCCGGCCCTATGGATCACGCCTTCGATATCAAACCCGAATATCGAAAGGAGTATGAGCAATGAACAGCAAAAAAACAAGCGTTTTTCAAAACGCACTCATCTGGTTCGGCGCGGGTGTTTCCATCGCTGAAATTTTAACGGGTACTTACTTTGCCCCTCTAGGCATGGCAAAGGGCATGGCTGCTATTCTGGTGGGCCATGTGATCGGCTGCGTAATGCTGTTTTTAGCGGGCTATATCGGCGCACGCTCGGGCAAAACGGCTATGGAGACCGTAAAAATGAGCTTTGGCCAAAAGGGCAGCATGTTGTTCAGCGCTTTGAATGTGCTGCAGCTTGTGGGCTGGACGGCCATTATGATTTATGACGGCGCACTGGCCGCCAACGGTGTGCTGGGCGCGGGCGCCTGGCTGTGGTGCCTGGTGATCGGTGCATTGATCGTGGTGTGGATCATGATCGGCATCACCGACCTAGGCCTTGTGAACAAGATCGTGATGACGGCGCTGTTTCTGCTTACCGTAGTGCTGTGCTTTGTAATTTTCGGCGGCAGCGCCGCTGTGGGCGGAGATCTGGGCGAGGCCATGAGCTTTGGCGCTGCTGTTGAGCTGGCCGTGGCCATGCCGCTGAGTTGGCTGCCCCTTATCAGCGATTACACCTGTGAGGCCGAAAAGCCCTTTGCCGCCACGCTGGCAAGCACCGTGACCTACGGCGTGATCTCGTGCTGGATGTATGTGATCGGCATGGGCGCTGCCATCTTTACCGGCGGGAGCGATATTGCCGCTATCATGGTAAAGGCCGGGCTTGGTGTGGCCGCGCTGGTGATTTTGGTGCTTTCTACCGTGACCACCACATTTTTGGATGCTTACTCGGCCGGTATTTCGGCTGAAAGCCTGTGGAGCAAGCTGAACGGCAAGAAAACGGCCATTGCCGTGACCGTGATCGGCACCGTGGGTGCAATCTTGTTCCCGATGGACGACATCACCGACTTTCTGTATCTGATCGGCTCCGTGTTCGCCCCCATGATCGCCATTCAGATCGTGAATTTCTTTATGCTGAAAAAAGATTGCTTCGGCAAAGATTTTGATGTGCCCAACCTGCTGGTGTGGTTGGTAGGCTTTGCTGTTTACCGCTATCTGATGGGCGTAGATATTGTGCTGGGCAACACTCTGCCCGACATGCTGATCACCGGTGTGCTGTGCTGGCTGGTGAATAAGGCCGTGGGTAAAAAGGCATAATACAGTAACCAGCGTATTTTAACAAAAAGGCATTCCTGGAACTTATAGCCGGGAGTGCCTTTTTGTTTGAATGGTGGATTTTTAGAGAGAAAAAGCAGCAAAGCAGCGGCTAAGCTTCTCGCAGTAGTCTTTCTGTTTTATAAGTTAGAGTTTAGCATATCGCCGTAAGGGCTGACCCCTTTATATCTCGTCACGGTTGGTCTGCGGCCAAGAGCGCCTCGGCACAAGGGGGTAAGCCCTTGTGTTATGCGTAAACCTTATAAGTGAGCGAGTAGGGGCCTGCAATGCAGGCCCGCCAGGGCGTGCGCATTACTTTATTCGTCTGCTGTGCTTCACGAGCGGGCTTGCATTGCAAGCCCCTACTTACAATGTGTGACAATTGAGGTTTAAAAGATACTTTTTGTGCAGGTATCGTAGGGGCAGGGCTCTGCTCTGCCCGTTAGCCATGCGGTCACCTGCGGGCGGAGCAGAGCCCTGTCCCTACAATAAAACACTAAAATTCGTGTATTTTTTGGAATATAAGCTGGCTTTAAGAATGGGCACTATGCGGTGAGGAACATTTGGCCGGAACGGCCAACCGTGACGAACCACATGGTGCTCATTCGATCTTATGCACTAAACTTAATGAGATTTAACTACCCATCAATTTAATGTTTCCCAATATAAAAAACTGCCTATGCCCCACTATAGCAGGGCATAAAAAAGAGCCGCCCCGTATCGGAGCGGCTCTCGTTGCTTTTTACAAAGCGTTCAAGCGATTTTGTTTTAAACCGGCAAGAGAATTAGGCGTTGGCGAGGCTCTCCTGCAGGGTGGTGCCCAGACCGTTCACATCGGCGTCGATCTTGGTGTACAGGTCCTGAACGCCCTGAACAGCCAGAACTTCGTCAAAGAACTCGTCGGAGTACTCGATCAGCTGCATACCGCCGTCAACCAGCTTCTGCTTGTTCTCCTGGTCGATGCTCTCCAGCTGGGGACGCATTTCAGCAATAGCCTCGTTCACAGCCTCGGTCAGAGCTGCCTGGTAAGCGGGATCCAGTTCGTCCCAAGCTTCCTTGCTCATGCAGATCTGGTTGCAGTACAGGATGTGGTTGGTGCATGCCAGGTACTTCTGAACTTCCTGGAAGTTAGCGCCTACGCAGGTATCAGCAGCATTTTCCTGAGCATGGATGGTGCCGCTCTGCAGAGCAAAGTAAACCTCAGCCCATGCCAGAGGAGTGGGCTCAGCGCCGATAGCAGTCCAGAATGCCATGTGGTTGGCGTTCTCCATGGTGCGGATCTGCAGGCCCTTGAAGTCGGCCAGAGTGCTCAGATCCTTATCAGCGGTGGTCAGACGATAGGTGGCGTTCTGCAGGAAGCCCAGCAGATGGAAGCCAGCGTTCTCGTAAGCAGCGGCCATATCGGTGTGGAAGGCGGAATCTTCGCCGTTCAGCACAGCATCGATGGTGTCGCCATCATACTTAGCAAATGCCATGGGCAGATCGAACACAGCTGCTTCGGGAATGAAAGAAACAGTGGGAGCGGTCTGGCAAACGACCAGCTGAATGTCGTTAGACTGCATCTGGCGCAGCAGGTCGGCGTCGCCGCCCAGGTCGCCGTTGGGATGGTAGTCAATGGTCAGCTGACCGCCGGTGATCTCGTCAACCTTGCTGGCAACCAGTTCACCGAAGATCTGGCCTGCTGCACCCTTACCGGTGGAGTCGCCGCCAACCAGTTCTACAGCATCCAGAGCGGAATAATCAACATCGCCTGCAGCAGCAGATGCAGCAGGAGCAGCAGTGCTGCCGGCAGAAGCAGCGGGAGCGGTGCTGGAAGCGGAAGAACCGCCGCAAGCTACCAGAGAGGTTGCCATGGCAGCAGCCATAGCAAGGGAAATTACCTTTTTCATTTGTGTAATCCTCCTAAATGTATGTCGTTCACTCTATTTCAGTGCTGCCCGGCCGCTTGATTGCCGGGCAGCACTAAAAACCACATCAATTATACCATCGGCTGAGCAAAAACTCAACCGTTTGCGGGGCCGCCTATTACAGCAGGCCGGGCAGGAAGGTAGAGATCGCAGGGATAAATACGATCAGAACCAGAGCGATCAGGAAGGCGATGATGAAGGGCACGCTGCGCTTGGCAACAGACATGGGCTGGTCGCCGGAGATATTGCCGGCAACGAACATATCCAGGCCGAAGGGAGGAGTTGCCAGACCGATGGACAGGCAGCACACCAGAACAACGCCGAAATGTACAGGGTCAACGCCCAGCTCTTCCATAGCAGGCAGCAGAACGGGGGCCAGAATGATGATGGCGGGGCCGGTATCCATAACCATGCCCAGGATCAGGAAGATGATGGCGCAAACGCCCAGAGCGCTCCAGCCGGAGTGGAAGTTGCCCAGAATGAAGTTCTCAACTACCTTGGTGGCCTTGGTCAGGCTCAGCACGCGGCCGAATGCGGTTGCAAAGGCCAGCACGAATGCCAGACCGCCGTAGGTCTTAACAGAAGCGGTGAGGAAGCCCATCAGGTCAGAAACCTTGATGCTCTTGTAAACGAACAGAGAAACCAGAATGGCGTAGAATACGGAAACAACGGCGGCCTCAGTGGGGGTGAAGAAGCCGGTGTAAATGCCGCCCAGAATGATCACGGGGCACAGCAGAGCAGGCAGGCTCTCCAGGAACAGAGGCATAAAGCCATTAGAACCGAGTTCGGTCATCTTGGCGTTGATACGGCCGCGGTCTTCACCCTTAGTCACGCAGTAGAACACAGCGTAAGCCATCAGGAACACGCCGATCATGATGCCGGGGATAACGCCGCCCAGGAACAGATCGCCGGTAGAAACGCCGGTGGCCAGAGAATACAAAACGAAAGGAATACTGGGGGGAATGATAACGCCCAGACCACCAGCAACCGAGATCAAACCGGCTGCCCAGGTTTTATCGTAACCCAAATCGATCATAAAGGGAATGCACATTGCACCTACGGCTGCGGTGGTAGCAGGGCCGGAACCCGAAATAGCACCATAGAACAGGCAGGTGAGGATAACAGCGCAGGGAACGCCGCCGGGAATCTTGCCTACAAAGTAAGCAAAGAAGTTGAACAGCTTGCGGGAAATACCGCCCTCAGACATGATAACGCCGCCCAGAATGAACAGAGGCACAGCCAGAATGGGGGTGGAGTTTGCACCCGAGAAGGTGTTGTTCAAAAGCTGCTCGATAGAGCCGCCCTTACCCATCGAGAAGATAGGAGCAAAGGAACCCACGATCATGGAAACGCCGATGGGCACCGAAGCGGCAATACATACCAGGAATACAACAAATACGAGTAACGCTGCCATTAGTTCTGCCCTCCTTCGCCTGCACCGGCTGCGGCTGCCTCTTCGGCGGCATCAGCCATGGTCTGTTCGATGGTGCTCAGCTCTTTCTCATTGAAGTGCATGATATGCAGCACAATCTGCTGCACGCCGCGCACAGAAGCCAGAGCAAAGCCGATCAGCATGATGGCATACACGATCCACATGGGCCACAGCATTGCGGGCGAGGTCTCGCCGCTGGCTGCGATCTTGGTAACAACGCCTACAGAGCTGTAGGTAAGCACGGCCATGCAGAACAGGGTGATCACATCCACAATGATGTTCACGGTTTTGCGCACCGCATGGGGCAGCGCATCCAGCAGAACGCTCACGCGGAGCATGTTGCTCTTGCGGATGGTGTAGGGCAGAGAGATAAATACGCTCATGATCCACATGAAGCGGCAGAACTCCTCAGCCCAGGTGAACGAAGGGATAAACGGGATTTTGCGCACGATAACCTGAAGCATCATGACGCAGGTGATCAGAACGAGGAAGAGAACCATTAAATACTCTTCAAAGTGCTCGTCCAACCATTTGACGATTTTCAATTCCAAAACCTCCTTACCATATATCTATGCCTCAAAAATTGAAAAGCGGCGGCCTGGCGAAAAACGGAATTTCAAACCGCCGCCTTTCAATGCATAGCGAAACAAAAGGGTCTGTTCAGCACCTAGCTGAACCGGGAAAAAGAAAATTGCACTTGCGGGAAGCTTACCCGCACTTTTGTGAAAAGAATTACTTGTTGTTCTTCTTTTCTTCCAGAATGGTCATCAGCTCTTCACGCATAGCCTCTTCGGGGGCTTCCTCGCCGGTCCACAGGCGAATCTGCTCGGTGCCCTGATACAGGCTCATGCTCAGGCCGTTCAGGAACTTGGCACCGGCCTTTTCTGCATTCAGCAGGAACTGGGTCTTATCGGGGTTGTAGCAGGCATCGAAGTAGTAAACATCCTTGCGCACATACTCTTCGGGCAGGGGAGTCTCGCCCAGGTGGGGAGCCATGCCGATGCCGGAAGCGTTCATGACCATGTTGCACTCGGAAATCTTGCTGAAGTCCTTGAAAGGAACAAACTCGGCCACGGGGGCAAAGTTCTTGTTGATATCGTCTACCAGAGCCTGAGCGGCGCTGTCGTAGAAGTCGGTGATGTACAGCTTCTTTACGCCGTAGTATGCCAGCACGCTGCACATGGCACGGCCCACGCCGCCTGCGCCGAAGCAGAACACGGTGCAGTCTTTGGTATCGATGCCGTCTTTGGTGATGGCAGTGTAGAAGCCGATGCCGTCGGTGTTGTAGCCAATCAGCTTATCGCCCTTCTTCACAACGGTGTTGCTGGAGCCCATCTTGGCGCACAGGGGGTCGAGCTCATCGAGATACTTCAGCACCTCAACCTTGTTGGGCTTGGTAACGGCAAAGCCGGCGAAGTTCATGTAACGCAGGCCGTTTACCACATCGCCCAGATGGTCGTTTTCCACCTCGGTATAGAAATACTTCATGTTCAGGCCGGCAGCCTCATAGCCACGGTTCTGCATGCGGGCTGCGAAAGACTGGCTCAGCGGTTTGCCCAGCAGGGTAATAAATTTGGTATTGATATCGATCTGTGCCATAGTAATCAATCCTCTCTTCCTAACATATCAATTCAGCCGATGAATCGCTTTACAGCAGATCGTGCTCGGCAAAATACTTCTTGGCGGTCTCCAGGCAGCGGCGGGCATGGCCGTCAGCGCCGTGAGCCTTCATCTGCTCAAAGTTGGGCAGCTCAATGGAGATGGGGTTGGTTTTCAGCTCTTTCAGCATACCGGCAATATCTGCACCGCCCTCACCGGGGTACAGGCGTGCGCCGCGGGCCACACCCAGCATTTCGGGGTCGTCCATAGCGGGCACCTTCTTGGGGCCGTCGCACAGGTGAATGAAGCCGAAACGGTCGGGCTCGGCCTTGGCCAGCTCGCTGATCTCTTCGGGCTTCACGAAGCTGCGGTGTGCATGCAGGGTGTCGACCATGATCTTGAGGTTATTGATGCCATTGCCGCGCAGGGTATCTTGCACTTCTTTGGCCTCGGCCAGGTTGGTAACGCCCGCAAAGGTAACGAACTCGAGGTTCACCATCAAGTCGTACTTTTTAGCCATCTCACAAATCTGGCCCATGCGCTCCATGTAGAAAGGCTTATCCTTGCTCCAAATGCTGGAAAGCACATCGGTAGCGCCCAGGTCTTTACCCTTTTCAAAGGCCTTTTCAAAATCGGCGATATCCAGATCCTCGCGAACACGGGCCAGCTCGATATCCATGAGCTTCATGTTGTAGTGCTCCAAAGCGGCCTTGGTCTCTTTGAAAAGCTGAGGGTCACGGTCCATCAGGTACTCGGGCTCGCCGGGCAGATACATGGGAATAGTGCGCAGGCTCACATAATCGTAGCCGGCCTCAGCGGCGATGCGGATCTGATCCTGGGGGCAGATGCCGGGAAGGGTCAGATATGCCAAAGAAAACTTTCTGGACATAATAATCTCTCCTTACTGATTATCGTTTTTGGGCAATTATTCATGAGAAGTGCTCATAAATAATGTGTTGTTTATACAAGCTTAAAAACGCATTCACTTACTAGTCTAAATTTTAGTGCATCTTACAGGAGGTGTCCAATGAATTATTTTCATAAATTGATATAATTTTTGCATAGGTTGCGTTTGATTTGTCAAAGATACTAAAATTACGAAAGCGAATTTATCACTTTTTACGATTCCAACCTATGCAATACATGGCTGCTACCAGCACGGCGCACACGCCCAGCAGCATAAAGCAGGCGTAAGTGGACGAGCCGGAATCCAGCCAGCGGCCGAAAAGCGTGGGGCCAAGCGTCATGCCCAGGCCGTAAACTGCCTGGTAAACGCCCACCACCGTAGAGCGCTCGCCCTGGCTTACATGCTTTACGCACTCGGCCAGCAGAAGACTTGCCAAAATCGCGCCGCCGAACGCGCAGATCACCTGCCCAATCAAAATCACCCAGGCATTCGGGGCCAAGGCCAGAATGGCAAGATACACAAATTGCAGCACAAAACCGAACAAAATGGCGGCGCGGCGGTCGATGCTCTGAAACTTTTTGTCAGCGATCACTTTCGCGCTCAAGATCTGCACCAGCGTGAAAACCGCCGAAAGTAGGCTGAGCATCCAGGCGGCAGCGCCCTTGCTCTCGGCCAGGTTGCTGGTAAAAGAAAATACGGTAGAATGCAGGATCATCTGCTGCACGGCCATCAAAAGTGAGGGGATCAGAATGCTTTTATCGGTAAACACGGCCGCCAGGCGCGAAAGGCTCAAGGGCGTGCGGCGAATGGAGGGCACGGTGACGAACGGCATGACGATCAGGCCGATAAGCCCCACGGCAAAGCTCATAAACAGCGTTACGCGGTAGTTTAACAGCGTTGCCGCTGCACCGCCCAGCACAAAGGCCAGAAGCTTGCCGCCGTTGTTCAGTGCATTCAAACGCGCGCTGGCACGCACACTTTCTGATTCAGTGAACATGGCCATATATACCACGGTGGTGGCGATCCAGGTGGAGGCCGCCACACCGGCCAGCATACGGAACAGGAAAATGCCCACGATGTTGGTGGTCAAAAACAAACCAAGGCTGCTGGTGGTGGTGCAAAAAAGGCCGATGGTAATGATTTTTTTGTAAGCGCCCGTGGTATCGGTAACAATGCCCAACGGAATGCGCACCAGCATCTGCGTAAAGCCATAGCACGAAATGATCATGCCGATCAGCGTAGAGCCGATCTCAAGGCTGTGCAGGTAGGGCGTAAAATACGGTGCATGGCAGTATTCAGAGGCCCAAAAGAATACGATGGCTATTTCGAGCAGTCGCCGTGCGGCTGCCTGCTTGTTTTGTTCCATGGTAAAAAGCTCCCTTTCTTTCTCTAACCCAGCCGCAGCGTGGGTATAGCCCTATTATAAATCAAAGCATAAGATCGCTTTATGGAATTTATAAATAATCCAATCGAAAATTTCAATGGATCGGGTTGAACAGATCAGGAAAAGTGGGAGAATTTGGCGGCCCGTGTAAGGCAGATGGCTTATTCTGCCGAATCGGTACCGGCAGGCGCTGCCTCGGCAGAAGCGTTGGCAGCGTTGGCAACATTGGCAGCATTTTCTGCAGCTGCGGACTCATCGGGCTGCGAAGGCTCGGGATCAGGCGCAGAACTGGAAGCTGCCGATGAATCGGCAGGCTCGGTGCTGGGCTTCGGCTGCGAGGACTGCTCAGGTTCGGTGCTGGGCTTGGATTCCGCAGGCGTTTCAGAGGGCTGCGGCGCAGGCGTAGGTGTGGGTGCTGTATAATTGGGGTTATCGCGGCTTTCCTGTTCGGTTTTGATTTTGCCGCAGCGGCTGCAGGTAAGGGCGCGCGTGCGGGTCTGCGTGGCACCGCTGCCGCTCCAGCTGCCCCAATCGCCCTGCCAGTTGTGGCCCTTGGCATCCAGCGTTTTTTCTTCGGTGCTGCCCCAGCTCGAGGTGCGGTGGGCCTTGCCGCTCGATTCACAGGTGGGTTCGTCGTCGGTTTCCCAGTCGCCCCAGGTCTCTTCGGCAGCGCGGAAGTTGGCGCGCACCACAATGCCGTTGGCATCGTTGCCGCTGCCCACGGTGAGGGTAATGGTGCTACTGCCGGTGCCGGAAAGTGTAGCTACGCCGGAAACCAGCTCCCAGCCGGTGAATTCATAGCCAGCGTTGGCCGAGGCCGTCAGCGTTACGCTCTGGCTGGCCTTGGCGCTGGAGGCCGAGGCCAAAACGCTGCCGCCTTCGGTGGAAACGGCGCTAATCAGAACCTTAGCGCCGCGCACGGTGATGGGGTCGCTGCTGATCAGGCCCGGCTCCACGCCCATGGGGGTAGGAATGCTCTTCAGCGGCTTGGGGCGCGTATCTTCATTATCATAAGCATGGGTGCGTATGTAGCTGAACAGGGCATCCACGCCGTTTTTAGAAAGATGCACGCCGTCGCCCAGAGTGTAGTCTTTTTTGGCCCAGCCGGTCTTTTCATCTTTCAGCACTTCGGCGCTGTTTAAATATTTGTAGCCCTCGTCGGTGCACATCTGGCAGATGGCCTCGTTGTAGGCATCCACCTGGGTCTGGCTCAAATTGCTGTTTTCACGCTGGGCATCCAGCGGCGGAATGCTGTTTACGATGATGGCCGCATAGGGGTAAGCTTCATGAATGGCCTTCAATCCTTTTTTGTAGCTCTCAATAAATTTATCGGCCTTGGTGCTGGTGCCGCTCAGGTTGTTGGTGCCAAAGGTGATGATGATGCGCAGCGGCTGCATGATCTTTACGGCCTCGGGCATGGTAACGGCACTGCTCATGCCCTTGAATTCCTCGCATTTCAGCGTGGTGATGGCGCCCACGCCCATGCTTACCACGCCGATGTTGTTAACCAGCGAGGTGTAGGCCTTGCCAGTTTTGTCATCGCCATACATCATAAAGCGCACGGTGTTGGAATCGCCCAAAAATAAGGTGTTATCCACATAGTCGGCCCCGGCGTCCTCGGTCTCGGGCAGCACAGTGCCCTCAAATTTAGTGGTATCGATCACGCCCTGGGAGGCATCGTAGTTGAGATCGTCTTTAGAAACCGGTTCGGCTTGGGCAGCAGAGGAAGCGCTGTCAGCATCGGTCTGCTGGCGGCAGGCGGTAAGGCTTGCAGCCAGCACACAGCCGGCCAGCAGAAGGGCGGCGCAGCGGCGCAGGCGGCCAGTACTCTGGTTCATGATTTTTTCATCCTTTCGGGCAGGCTGCACGGCAGACTGCGAAAATGCTTTTTAACACGCGGGCTTATTGTATAAGCAAGGTAAGATAATGCCATTATATACTATTTGCCGGGCTTTGACCAGACGATAGGGCGCGAATTTGCCCGAGTCGTGCCCAAGATGCAAAAACCGCCCGAAGCCTTGTGCGGCCCGGGCGGTTTTTGCATCTTGGAATTTTGAAAAAAGAAAGGAGTAAAGGAAGTAGAAAATTTTGGATTGAAAAAGATTGGGAATTGTTAATGAAAAAAGAAAGAGGGGATATCGAAAGGGCTTATCTCCTTTCGATGGCTTTATTATAAGGGGCAAGTGTGAATAGAATTAGCAAACGATATGAACAATTTGTAAATAGTGCCCCAGCGCACTTTCTTTTGCCAGCTCTTTTTCAAAGCCTGCTCAAAAACAGGTTTCCAGATATTCCTTTACATCAAACGGGTCGGGTGTGGAATCACCGCGCAGATACAGAGGGTGATGCGGGTGGCCCTTTTTACTGCGGCGGCCCATGGTGACCCAGGGAATATTTTTTTCATCGGTGAGCGCCACCATATCGCGCATAAGGCCGGGCAGATAAGCACGCTTTTCGATCAGCGTGCCCCAGGCGGCCCACATGGTAGGCTGAGTCTGGTTTAAAACGGCCTGCAGCCACAGCAGGTTTTCGCGGCAGAGGGCCAGGTCAGGCTCTTTGTCCATATCGTTGGGATTGGTGGCGCGCTGCGGGTACACATTGAACATGATCCAGCCCTCAAAGCCGTTAAAATTGGCCAGGCGCTCCACGCTTTTTAAAGTGGGGTCCAGCGCGCCGGGCTGGGCGGTGCTGGGGTTGATGCCAATGCACACCAGCGGCCGGGGGCCGGGTTTGCCCAGCACAAAGCGGTAGGGCTGATAGATGTGAGGCTCGTAATACCAGCTGACTCCATCGTACAGATCAGGGGTCAAAACATAATTTGGCGGCTGCGGCATAAAGCAAGGCTCCTTATAGGCATTATGAATAATACGATTCGTATAATTTGAGCTGCGGGTGCATAACTGTAAAGCGGCATGGGCTGCATATTTATGCAATAATTTATAATGTATATAAATAATAAGGCAAGAGCTGCCGGGCTTCGATCAATCGATCGCCAGAGTCTGCCCCAGCTCGCGGCTGATTTGGGCAGCAATCTCGCGCACCTGGAACAGATACCGCTCGCGTGTGGCGCTGTCTACACGGGTGCGGGGGGCGCTGAGTGCCACGGCGGCCCATACCGCGCCGGAGGTATCCGTAACCGGCGCGCCGAAGCTGATAGTATCCAGGTTAAAGTCGCCGTCGCTGACGGCATAGCCCTGCTCGCGCACCTGGCGCAGCTCCTGTAGAATGGCCTCGGGGTCGGTGAGCGTGCGCTCGGTATAGGCGTGGGCTGGGGTCTCGAGCAGGTGGCGGCGCAGATCGGCTTCGTCCATATAAGCGCCCAGCATTTTGCCAATGGCGCCGGCATTCAGCGGGCGGGTGCCGCCCAAATGGCCCATCACGCGCACCATGTGGGTGCCCTCTTCACGGCAGATGCTGGTGGGCAGGCCGTTTACCAGCATGCCGAAGGTGGCGGTCTCGCCGGTCAGATCACGCAGGCGCTCAAGATAGGGGCGCACAAAGCGCACAACGCCCACATGGTCTTCGTAGCATTTGCCCAAAAGGTAGGTGACCATGCCCAGCGTGTATTTGTGCTCGGCGGTCTGCGCGGCAAGCCCTTCCTGCACCAGCACATTGAGCAGCTTGAAAGTGCCGCTTTTGCCGCAGCCGATTTTTTCGCCCAGTTCGGTAACGCCGTACACATAGGGCTTGCGGGCCAGGATCTTGAGCAGAGTTACGGTTTTTTCTGCAGAGTTCATGATTTTATACCCTCGTTTCCAAATAGAAAACGCATTTGACCGCGTTTTGCGGCACAAAGGCGCATTGACTGTTAAATGTTCTCTGTTTCTATTGTATGGTTTCCCAGTGGGAACTGTCAAGAAAGAGCGTTTGGGCAAATTACACGATTTTGGAACTTGTGTATTGTAGCTTTCTACGAATTTTGTGTTTTTTATGAACAGAAACGCCCGATGGAATTGACTTTACAGCCCTAAAAATGGTAGAATTCTATAAATAAGAAACACTGTTTCTTATTTGAAAACCTTATTTTTGGCCGTTCTCAGCAAGAGAACGAGGCGCAGTTTCATCTCGGATAATCGATAAAAAGGCCCTGATCTTGCATAAAATTGGGGGCTTTGCGGCTGCCTGAAAATATGGTATGGTATAAGTGAGCAAAACTCTGCATTTATACGGACAATGCTTTGCACACTGTAAACTACAGATCTTTGAGATTTTGACAACAAGGAGGTGTAACGATGTTAGGTAATCCCGATTCTTTGGCTGTTAGCGAAGTGCTGCTGATCTCTGTGATCGGCCTGGCTGTGGTGTTCCTGTGCCTGGCCTGCCTGATCATTGCCATCAAGATCATGAGCACGATCTTCCAGGCTGCCGGTAAAAACAAAAAGCCCGCTGCTCCCGCTAAGGCTGCCGCAGCACCCGCTGCCAAGCCCGCCGGCCTGGACGAAGAAACTTATGCTGTGCTGCTGAGCACCGTGAGCGATGCTACCGGTCTGGCACTGGATAAGTTCCGCATTGTCAGCGTGACCGAGATCTAAGCTTCGGCCCGCCCCCCAACACGAAGGTTTCATCCTACTGAACGAATTAACAAGATTGAGAAAGGAATCCACTACCATGAAATATGTTTGCTCTCTGAACGGTAAGAAGTACGAAGTTGTTATCGAGAAGGTCGATGATTTCAGCCCCCTGACCTACGGCCAGGCCGCCGCTCCCGCTCCCGCTGCTGCTCCTGTTGTAGCTGCTCCCGCTCCTGTGGCTGCACCTGCTCCCGTTGCCGCTCCCGCTCCCGTTGTGGCTGCTCCCGCTCCTGCCGCCGCTCCCGCTCCCGCTGCTGCCCCCGCTGGCGCAGGCGAGCAGGTAACCGCTCCCATGCCCGGCAATGTGCTGGATGTGCTGGTTGCTGTTGGCGCTAAGGTTGCCGCTGGTGACACCGTTGTTCTGCTGGAAGCCATGAAGATGGAGAACGAGATTGTTGCTCCCTGCGACGGCACTGTGACCTCCATCAGCGTGAAGAAGGGCGATGTGGTTGATACCGACGCTGTTCTGTTCACCGTTGGCTAATCGAATTAGGAGGCTGTCTAATGAATTTCTTCTCTGTTCTGGGGAGTCTGCTGGCTGAATCCGGCTTTGCAGCACTCACCTGGCAGCAGGCAGTCATGATCGTGGTCAGCTTTGTGCTGATGTACATGGCGATCGTGAAAAAGTTCGAGCCGCTTCTGCTGCTGCCCATTTCCTTTGGTATGTTTTTGACTAACCTGCCTCTGACCGGCCTGATGGAATACGGCGCAGGCACCCAGACCTTCAGCGAGGGCGTTCTGGGTATGGTGTACAATGCTTGCGTTAGCAGCGAGCTGTTCCCCTGCATCATGTTCCTGGCTGTGGGCGCCATGACCGACTTTGGCCCCCTGCTGGCTAACCCCGTTTCTCTGATTCTGGGTGCTGCCGCTCAGTTCGGCATTTATGTTGCATTTATCATTGCAAACCTGTCTGGCCTGTATCGCCCCACCGAGGCTGCTGCTATCGGCATCATCGGCGGCGCTGACGGCCCCACCGCCATTTATGTTGCAACCAAGCTGTGCCCCACTCTGGTGCCTGCTATCGCCGTTGCCGCATACTCCTACATGGCCTTGATCCCGCTGATCCAGCCCCCCATCATGCGCCTGTTGACCACCGAAAAGATGCGCAAGGTCAAGATGAAGCAGTTGCGCCAGGTCAGCAAGACCGAGAAGATCGTTTTTCCCATCTTCGTGGTTCTGCTGTGCTCTCTGCTGCTGCCCTCTGTGGCTCCTCTGCTGGGCTGCCTGATGCTGGGCAACCTGTTCCGCGAGTCCGGTGTTGTTGACCGTCTGAGCGATGTTGCTCAGAACGCTCTGTGCAACATCTCCACCATCTGGCTGGGTCTCACCGTTGGCGCAACCGCTAAGGCTGCCAACTTCCTGACTGTTCAGACTCTGGGTATCGTTGCTCTTGGCCTGCTGGCTTTTGCCTTCTCTACCGTGGGCGGCCTGCTGCTGGGCGATCTGCTGTATGTTGTTACCGGCGGTAAGATCAACCCCCTCATCGGCTCTGCCGGTGTTTCTGCTGTGCCTATGGCTGCCCGTGTTTCTCAGGTTGAGGGCGCCAAGTACGACCGTACCAACTTCCTGCTGATGCACGCCATGGGCCCCAATGTGTCCGGCGTTATCGGCTCCGCTGTGGCTGCAGGCTTCTTCCTGACCATCTTCAAGATCTGATAGAAGCGCTTCGCTGCAAGCTGGATAATAAATCCAATTTAAATTTGCACCGGCCGGCGGCAGGGCTTTGGCCTTGCCGCCGCTGTGCCGGATTGTAAAAAAACGAAAAGGAACATATTTAGGAGGTAATTGTTGTGAACAAGGTTTACACTCTCCACGACGCTGTTGCAAAGTTTGTTGAGTCCGGCGACTGCCTGGCACTCGGCGGCTTTACCACCAACCGCAAGCCCTACGCCGCAGTGGCTGAGATCCTGCGTCAGGGCCAGGGCGATTTTGTAGCTTTCGCAGGCCCTGGTGGCGGCGACATTGATATGCTGATCGGCGAAGGCCGCGTGGCAGCATACATCAACTGCTATACCGCAAACTCCGGCTACACCAATGTGAGCCGCCGTTTCCGTGCTTTCATCGAGCAGGGCAAGCTCACCTACGAGGATTACTCGCAGGATGTTCTGATGCTCATGCTGCATGCTGCTTCTCTGGGTCTGCCTTACCTGCCCGTTAAGCTGATGCAGGGCTCCAGCCTGATGACCGAGTGGGGCATCAGCCGCGAAAAGCGCAAGACCATGGCTAAGGTTCCCGATGAGAAGTGCGTTGAAGTAGACAACCCCTTCAAGCCCGGTGATAAGGTCGTTGCAGTGCCCGTGCCCCGCATCGATACCGCTATCATTCATGTGCAGAAGGCTTCTCCCGACGGCACCTGCATCATCGAGGGCGACGAGTTCCATGATATCGACATCGCTGTTGCAGCCCGCAAGGTCATCGTGACCTGCGAAGAGATCGTGAGCGACGAGTGGATCCGCCGCGATCCCACCCTGACCCGCATCTTCGGCGAGTGTGTTGACGCTGTTGTGCGTGCTCCTTACGGCGCATGGCCCGCACAGTGCTACAACTACTACGACGATGACGATAAGGGCCTGAAGGAGTACGACAAGGCTTCTAAGTACCAGGATGCCGAGGATGCCAAGGCTCAGCTGGCCAAGGCTGCTGCCAAGGCCCAGAAGGCTGCCGATGCAAAGCCCGGCGACGAGAAGCTGGCCGCTGCTGCTGTTAAGGCTCAGAAGGCTGCCGAGGACGCTGCCAACGGCACCGCCATTCCCGAAACCTTCAAGGATTATCTGCAGAAGTATATCTACGGCTGCGAGGACCAGGATGCCCTGCTGAATGTGCTGGGCGGCGCTCGCCTGATGAATCTGAAGAATGAGCCTCATCTGGGCTATTCTACCAGACACTAAGTGCGGAGGTAACGGAAAATGGCTGAATTTACTAAGTATACCAAGCAGGAAATGCAGGCTTACGCCATTGCAAAGAACATCAAAGAGAACCAGATCGTGATCGTAGGCACCGGCCTGCCCCTGATTGGCGCTTCTCTGGCAAAGGCTGTTGTGTGCCCCAGCTGCCATCCCATCGTGGAGAGCGGCCTGATGGACTGCAACCCTGTTGAGGTTCCCCGCTCTGTTGGTGATAACCGTTTCATGGCTCACTGCGCTGTGCAGTGGCCCAACATTCGCTTTGTGGGCTTCGAGGCCAACGAGTGGCTGCATGATTCCGACCGTCTGGTCGCTTTCATCGGCGGTGCTCAGATCGACCCCTACGGCAATGTGAACTCCACCTGCATTTACGGCAAGGGCGACTACCTGAAGCCCACCACCCGTTTCACCGGTTCCGGCGGCGCAAACGGCATTGCTACTTACTGCAACACCATCATCATGATGCAGCATCAGAAGCGCCGCTTCATGGATAAGATCGACTATGTGACCAGCTGCGGCTGGATGGACGGCCCCGGAGGCCGTGAGCGCGCCGGTCTGCCCGGCAACCGCGGCCCTCAGATGGTCGTTACCGATCTGGGCATCATGAAGTTCGACGAAGAGACCAAGCGTATGTATCTGGCATACTACTATCCGTTCTCCAGCCCCGAGATGGTGCAGGAGAACACCGGTTTCGAGATCGATGTTTCCCGTGCACAGCTGATGGAAGGCCCCAGCGACGAGCTGATCGATGTGATCCGCAACAAGATCGACCCCGGCCAGGCTTTCATCAAGATCGCCAAGGACTTCAAGGGCCTCGAGATCATCAACAAGTAAGCCATTTCGCTGCTTGAATTTTCCGGCTTGAACCAAAGCGGGAGCGCCGCCCGCCAAAAGATGGTGCTTCCGCTATTTTAAATTATTTGCTTTATCTGAAAGGAGCAACTACCATGGGTAATTATTCCATGCCTCGTTACTTCCAGAACATGCCCAGCCTGGCAAAGGCCGTTAAGGCTAACCCCGCCAACGAGGCAGAACTGAAAGAGATCGAGAAGCAGATTCATGAACTGACCACCGCCGCTCAGGCTTTCGGCAAGTCTGATGCCGATATGAATGCCAAGGGCCAGATGACCGCTCTGCAGCGTGTCGCTCTGTTGGTCGATCCCGGCACCTGGTGTCCCCTGAACAGCATTTACAACCCCGGCGACAATAAGTCTGGTTCTACCAGCATTGTTAAGGGACTGGGCCGTATCAACGGCAAGTGGGCTGTGATCATTGCTTCTGATAACAAGAAGCATGCCGGTACCTGGGTACCCGGCCAGGCCGATAACCTGCTGCGCGGCTCTGACACTGCAAAGCGCCTGCGCATTCCTCTGGTGTATGTGCTGAACTGCGCTGGTGTTGAGCTGGACGAGCAGGAGAAGGTTTACCCCAACCGCCGCGGCGGCGGCACGCCCTTCTACCGCAACAGCGAGCTGAACCAGCTGGGTGTTCCCGTGATCGTTGGCATCTACGGCACCAACCCTGCAGGCGGCGGCTATCACTCCATCAGCCCCACCATTCTGATCGCACATCAGAAGGCTAACATGGCTGTTGGCGGCGCTGGCATCGTGGGCGGCATGAACCCCAAGGGTTATGTTGACCAGGAGGGCGCCGAGGCTCTGATCAAGGGCACCGAGGGCCTGCGCAGCGATCCTCCGGGATCTGTTTCCATCCACTACAACGAGACCGGCTTCTTCCGTGAGGTCTATCAGGCTGAGGAAGGCGTTATCGCCGGCATCAAGAAGTACATGGATATGCTGCCCGCATACGATGTAGACTTCTTCCGTGTAGATGACCCCAAGGCTCCTGCAGCCGATTCCAACGAGCTGTACAGCATCGTTGCCAAGAACACCAAGCGCGCTTACAAGATGGAAGACGTCATCGCTCGTCTGGTCGACGGCTCTGAGTTCATGGAGTACAAGAAGGGCTACGGCCCCGAAATGATCACCGGTCTGGCAAAGGTCGATGGTCTGCTGGTGGGTGTTGTTGCTAACCAGCAGGGCTTCTTCCCCAACTACCCTGAGTACAAGCAGGGCACCATCGGCGCCGGCGGCAAGCTGTATCGCCAGGGCCTGATCAAGATGAACGAGTTTGTCACTCTGTGCGCTCGTGACCGTATCCCCATGATCTGGATACAGGATACCACTGGTATCGATGTTGGCAACGACGCCGAGAAGGCTGAGTTGCTGGGCCTGGGCCAGAGCCTAATCTACTCCATCCAGAGCAGCAACCTGCCCATGATGGAGATCACCCTGCGCAAGGGCACTGCTGCTGCTCACTATGTTCTGGGCGGACCTCAGGGCAACGATACCAACGCTTTCAGCATTGGTACTGCTGCAACCGAAATCAATGTTATGAACGGCGAGACCGCTGCTGCTGCTATGTACACCGGCCGTCTGGTAAAAGACCGCAAGGCCGGCAAGCCTCTGGACGATACCATCGCCAAGATGAACGCCCTGATCAACGAGTACAACGAAAAGTCCAAGCCTGCTTTCTGCGCAAAGGAAGGCTTTGTGGACGAGATCGTGGATATGCCCATGCTGCGTAACTACATGCTGGCATTTACCGATGCTGTGTACCAGAACCCCGAGAGCATCTGCCCCGTACACCAGATGCTGCTGCCCCGCATCATCCGCGACTACAACAACCTCTACACCAAGTAATCTTTCTCGATCTTTTTGGGTGCCCCGGCCGGGCTTTTCCGGCCGGGGTATACCCCAGTGGGGGTATAGACTGCGCGGCATTGAAAAAGATACGGTGCAGCGGTATCCTTGCAGGCAGGTTGCTTTTTGCCCCGCATAAAGCAGCGGCAGATATGGCAGACTGATGAAAAGACGATTCAGAAATGAGGTTATTCCAATGAGCGATATTTACACGCTGGGCATTGATGTCGGCTCCACCGCCTCCAAGTGCATCATTCTCAAGAATGGCTGCGATATTGTGAGTAAATCCCTGATCGGTGTGGGTGCCGGCACAAGTGGCCCGGAGCGCGCGATCAAGCAGGTGCTGGACGGCTGCGGCATGAAAAAAGAGGATATGGCTTATACCCTGGCAACCGGCTACGGCCGCAACAGTCTGATGGGCCTTGCAGACCAGCAGATGAGCGAGCTTAGCTGCCATGCCAAGGGCGCATCGTTCCTCTTTCCCGAAGTTCACACCGTGATCGACATCGGCGGCCAGGATGTAAAGATCCTGCACATTGAAAACGGCGCCATGGTGAACTTTGCCATGAACGACAAGTGCGCTGCCGGTACCGGCCGGTTTCTGGATGTGATGGCGCGCGTTTTGGAAGTGCGTGTGGACGACCTGGAAAAGCTGGGCGCAATGAGCACCAAGGATATCAGCATCAGCAGCACCTGCACGGTGTTTGCCGAGAGCGAAGTGATTAGCCAGCTGGCACAGGGCACCAATAAAAACGACATTATTGCCGGTATCCACCGTGCTGTTGCCAGTAAGGTGGTGGGCCTGGCCCGCCGCATCGGCGTGCAGGACTGGGTGGTCATGACCGGCGGTGTGGCGCAGAACGGCGGCGTGGTAAAGGCATTGCAGAATGACCTGGGCCACGAGATCCACACAAGCCCGCTTACCCAGTATAACGGCGCACTGGGAGCAGCTTTGTTTGCCTATCAGAAAGCAGCCAAAGCCGCCAAATAAAAGGGGAGTATCCCCGCAGTTTTTCAGTTTACCCTTTGACCCCGGCATTCAGCCCGGGGCCGGTAAAAATACGGAACGGCCGAAACCGCTGCTTTTTGGGAAAGGCAGCGCAAAAGGCCGCGATGAGAACCAAGCTGCCGAAAAGAACTCTGTTTTTGGCAGTGAAAACCAAACGAACAATGATATGGAGGAATGAACAATGGCAAAACAAGTAAGTCCTGGCGTTCTGGCTCTTCGCAAGGTCGTTGACGACATCTACGCTGATGCCCGTGAGGCCAAGAAGCAGGGCAAGCTGGTCGGCTGGTCCAGCTCTAAGTTCCCCTGCGAGCTGGCTGCTGCATTCGACCTGAATGTTATGTACCCCGAGAACCAGGCTGCTGGTATCGCTGCACAGCGTGACGGCGAGATCATGTGCCAGGCTGCCGAGGATCTGGGCTTCGATAACGATATCTGCGGTTACGCTCGTATCAGCCTGGCCTATGCTGCCGGCAAGCGCGCTTCCCGTAAGTTCGATCCTGAAACCCTCGAGTTCATCATCGACCCTAACTCCGGCAAGCCTATGAAGGATGAGAACGGCAAAGTGATCATCGACGAGGCTACCGGCAAGCCCAAGAAGGACCCCAAGACGCAGGTTCCTTACACCGTTCTGGACGATATCCACGAGATCGAGGCTCTGCCCGAGACCACCGAGAAGGAGATCGCTTACAAGAACTTCCGCCGCGAGGCTATCAAGCCCTACAAGCAGATGCGTATTCCTCAGCCCGACTTCGTGCTGTGCTGCAACAACATCTGCAACTGCATGACCAAGTGGTACGAGAACATTGCCCGTATGTGCAATATTCCCCTGATCATGATCGATATCCCCTACAACAACAGCGTGGAAGTACATGACTCGAATGTCAAGTATGTTCGTGCTCAGTTCGACAAGTGCATCAAGCAGCTGGAAGAGCTGACCGGCAAGAAGTTCGACGAGAAGAAGTTTGAGGATGCCTGCGCTTCCGCAAACCGCACTGCTCAGAACTGGCTGAAGGTCTGCGATTACCTGCAGTACAAGCCCTCGCCCATGAGCGGCTTCGACCTGTTCAACCACATGGCCGATGTTGTTACCGCCCGTGCCACCAAGGCCGCCGGTGATGCATTCGCCCTGCTGGAGCAGGATCTGGAAAAGAACATCAAGGAAGGCACCAGCACTCTGCCCTTCCCCGAGCAGTACCGCGTGATGTTCGAGGGTATTCCCTGCTGGCCCAAACTGCCTAATCTGTTCAAGCCCCTGAAGCAGAACGGCGTGAATGTTACCGCCGTTGTGTATGCACCTGCATTCGGCTTTGTGTACAACGGCCTCGACGAGATGGCCCGCGCTTACTACAAGGCTCCTAACAGCGTGTGCATCGAGCAGGGCGTTGATTGGCGTGAAGGCATCTGCCGCGACAATAAGGTCGATGGCGTGCTGGTTCACTACAACCGCAGCTGCAAGCCTTGGTCTGGTTATATGGCCGAGATGCAGCGCCGCTTTACCGCCGATCTGGGCGTGCCCTGCGCAGGCTTTGACGGCGACCAGGCCGATCCCCGTAACTTCAACGAGGCTCAGTATGAGACCCGCGTTCAGGGCCTGGTAGAAGCTATGGCTGAGAACAAGAAGAACAAGGAGGGCTAAACCATGAGCATTGAAGCAAAGATTCAGGAATTTGCAGCCATCGCCGCCAACCCCGGCGCACAGCTGGCTAAATTCAAGGCTGAAGGCAAAAAAGTCGTGGGTGTTCTGCCCTATTACGCTCCCGAAGAGCTGGTTTACGCTGCTGGCATGGTGCCCATGGGCATTTGGGGCAGCAACGATAAGGAAATTTCCCGCGCTAAGGAATACTGCGCAACCTTCTACTGCACCATCGCACAGCTGGCTCTGGAAATGCTGCTGGACGGCACCATGGATCAGCTGGATGCACTGATTACTCCCACCATCTGCGATACTCTGCGCCCCATGAGCCAGAACTTCCGCGTTGCCGTGGGCAGCAAGATCCCCTGCATCTTCCTGGCTCATCCCCAGAACCGTTTCGACGATTTCGGCATTGAGTTCTGCAAAGACCAGTACCGCAGCGTACTGGAGAAACTGGCATTCCTGGCTGGCCACGATGTGACCAACAAGGACATTCTGCATGCCATCAAGGTTTACAACGCAAGCCGTGCTGCCCGCCGCGAGTTCGTGAAGCTGGCCAACGAGCATTGCGATGTGGTGAACCCCATTCAGCGTTCTGCTGTGCTGAAGGCAAGCTTCTTCATGCTGAAGGACGAGTACACCGAGAAGTTGGTTGCTCTGAACGAAGAGCTGAAGGCTCTGCCCAAGGCCGACTGGAAGGGCACCAAGGTTGTTACCAGCGGTATCATCTGCGACAACCCCAAGCTGCTGCAGATCTTCATCGACAACAATATTGCTATCGCAGCTGACGATGTGGCTCATGAGAGCCGCGCTTTCCGCTTCGATGCTCCCGAGAATGTAGACGACGGCCTGCTGGCTCTGGCTCTGCAGTTCTCCGCTATGGACTACGATATCCTGCTGTACGACCAGCATTCTAATAAGAATCGCCGTGCCGAGGATGTTGTTGCCAAGATCAAGGAGAGCGGCGCACAGGGCCTGGTTCTGTTCATGCAGCAGTTCTGCGACCCCGAAGAAATGGAATACCCCTACCTGAAGCGTGCTCTGGACGCTGCAGGAATTCCTCACATCAAGCTGGGTGTCGATCAGCAGATGCGCGACTTCGGTCAGGCAAGCACCGCTATCCAGGCATTCGCCGATGTGCTGGCCATGCAGTAAGCCCTTTTCGGCAAACCGCATAAGCACATAAACAAAACATAACGCACATATAGCCCGCCCCCTGCCGGGAAACCGGCAGGGGACGGGCTTGTTTGATAAGGAGTGAGAGAAAAAAATTACAAAATAGTTATTTTTCGATTTCCGGTTGATAAAAAGCTTGCACTTGCCCTAAAAAGGTGCTATACTCTTTGCATATCAAACACATCGGTGCTTTAAAGCGATAAAGCATAGAGCTGCGCCGATCGCCTGCAAAATCAGGAGGGAAAGAAATATGAAAAAAGTAATTTCTGCCGTTTTGGCCGGTGCCATGGCACTGGGCCTTACCGCTTGCGGCGGCTCTGCCGCTTCTTCTGCCCCTGCCGCCGCTTCCGGCGCAGCAGCAGGTTCCGCTGCATCCGCAACCGACGGCAAAACCTATACCGTGGGCATCTGCCAGCTGGTGCAGCACCAGGCTCTGGATGCCGCTACCCAGGGCTTTAAGGATGGCCTTACCGAAAAGCTGGGCGATGCCATAAAATTTGACGACCAGAACGCCAACGGCGATGCCCCTACTGCTGCTACCATCTGCAACGGCTTTGTGGCTGCTAATGTTGATTTGATTTTGGCCAATGCTACGGCACCCCTGCAGAGCGCGGCTGCCGCTACCAGCACCATTCCCGTGCTGGGCACCTCGGTCACCGATTATGCTACCGCACTTTCGATCGACGACTGGACCGGCGTTGTGGGCGGCAATATCTCCGGCACGAGCGACCTGGCTCCTCTGAGCGAGCAGGCTGCCATGCTGAACGAGCTGTTCCCCGATGCCAAGAATGTGGGCATTCTGTACTGCTCGGCCGAGCCGAACTCTAAGTACCAGTCGGATGTGATCACCGAAGATCTGGAGGGCATGGGCTACACCGTGAGCGTGTACACCTTCTCTGACTCCAACGATGTTGCCAGCGTGACTCAGACCGCCTGCGAAAACAGCGATGTGATCTACATTCCCACCGATAACACCGCAGCCTCTAACACCGAGGCCATCAACAATGTGGCACAGCCCGCAGGCGTGCCCATCATCGCCGGTGAAGAGGGCATCTGCTCCGGCTGTGGCGTGGCTACGCTTTCCATCAGCTACTACGACCTGGGCCGGGTGACTGCTGAAATGGCTTACGAGATTTTGGTAAACGGCGCAGATGTTTCTACCATGGCTGTGGAATACGCACCCCAGGTGACCAAGAAATACGATGCTGCCCGCTGCGAGGCGTTGGGCATCACCATTCCCGAGGGCTACGAGGCCATTGAGGGCTGATAACAAGGCGCAAAGATCCATAGCGGCGGCTGGCCACCTTTGGCTGCCGCCGCTTTTGGCAAATTCAGAAAAGGGGAGTGCCGCATGAAGCAAAATGCGGGGCACCCGATGTGTGGAGGAAAAAACTATGCTCGATCCTATGGCACTTTTGCGCGCGATGCCCGGCGCGTGCGCACAGGGCATCATCTGGGGCCTGATGGCGCTGGGCGTATACCTTACCTTTAAGATCTTGGATGTAGCCGATTTGACGGTGGACGGCTCGATCGCCACAGGCGGCGCAGTGGCCGTTATGCTGATCCTGGGCGGCTGCAGCCCGGCATTGGCTATGGCAGTGGCTTTTGTCGTGGGCATGCTCACGGGCGCAGTCACGGGCATTTTGCATGTGGCGCTGGGCATTCCGGCTATTCTGGCCAGCATTCTGACCCAGATCTCGCTCTATTCCATCAATTTGAATATCATGGGCAAATCCAACCAGGCTGTGAGCGTGGATAAATTCCCGCTGCTGGTGAGCCTGCGCTATATCCCCAAGGCCATTGCCATCAGCCTGGCGCTTACCGTGGTGCTGATCGGCATAATGTACTGGTTCTTCGGTACCGAGCTGGGCTGCTCGATCCGCGCGACCGGCTGCAATAAAAACATGGCCCGCGCCCAAGGCGTGAACACCGGTGCGATCACCGTGCTTACGCTGGCGCTTTCCAACGGCATCGTGGCGCTCAGCGGCGCACTGTTGGCACAGTACCAGGGCTTTGCCGATGTGAACATGGGCCGCGGCGCCATCGTGATCGGCTTGGCTGCTGTGATCATCGGCGAGGTGATCGGCGGCGCAGTGCTGGGCAAACACCTCAATTTTATGGGCCGCCTGGCCTTTGTGATAGTAGGCGGTGTGATCTACTACATGGTGCTGCAGATCGTTTACTGGCTCAAACTGCCCACCGACGACAGCAAGCTGTTTACCGCCATCATTGTGGCGCTGTTTTTGGCGGTGCCTTATCTGAAGGGCAAGTATTTCACCAAGGCAGCCTATAAAAAGGAGGGTTCGCGCCATGCTTGAACTGAAAGATGTTGTAAAAGTGTTTTATCCCGGCACCGTAAATGAAAAGGTGGCGCTGAATGGGTTGAACCTGAAGCTGGAGGAGGGCGACTTTGTAACCGTGATCGGCGGCAACGGCGCAGGCAAATCCACCATGCTGAATGCGATCTGCGGTGTGTGGCCCATCGACGGAGGCTCGGTGAGCATTGACGGCAAGGATGTAACAAGCCTGCCTGAGTATAAGCGTGCGGCCTTTTTGGGCCGCGTATTCCAAGACCCCATGACCGGCACCGCTGCCACA
This sequence comes from Gemmiger sp., assembly GCA_963629755.1. Lineage (GTDB taxonomy): Bacteria > Bacillota > Clostridia > Oscillospirales > Ruminococcaceae > SFIE01. Next base: position 4,723 of record CAVGKH010000004.1, on the reverse strand, counting down.
ATGGGCATTGATGAAAACCTGGCTATGGCTGCCCGCCGCGGCCAGAAGCGCGGCCTGCGCTGGGGCATTACCAAGGAAGAACGCGAAAAATACTATGAGCTGGTAAAAAGCCTGGATCTGGGCCTGGAAAACCGCCTGACCAGCAAGGTGGGGCTGCTTTCGGGCGGCCAGCGCCAGGCAATTACACTGCTGATGGCAAGCCTCAAGCGCCCCAAGGTGCTGCTGCTGGACGAACACACCGCCGCGCTTGACCCCAAAACGGCCGCTAAGGTGCTGGCGATCTCGGATAAGATCGTGAGCGAAAACAAGCTGACCACACTGATGATCACCCATAACATGAAGGATGCCATTCACTATGGCAATCGCCTGATCATGATGCACGAGGGGCGCGTGATCTACGATGTGCGCGGGGAAGAAAAGAAGAACCTGCAGGTAAGCGACCTGCTGGAAAAATTCGGCCAGGCCAGCGGCGGTGAGTTCGCCAACGACCGTATGATGCTTTCGTAAGGCACAGGTCCTATATCATCAAAAATAAAAGAACTGCCGTGCAGAACGCAAAAGCCTGCACGGCAGTTCTTTATTGGGCGCATAAAAAGCCGGTATAAATGTAAAACGGGCAATGACTTTAGTCATTGCCCGCCTTACATATACGGAACGAACGAAGAAGGAGATGATTTGGTAAAGGATATATGGAATGGGGCTTTATGACTGCCCCTTCTATTTGGGGGGGTGGCCGCCGCTGTTCAGGCCGGCGGCCCAGCACTTTGTTGTGCTTCGGTTTACAAGTATATTATATCGGCGGGGGCGCTATAAGTCCAATACTGGAATTCTATTAAGTTTATAAGGATTATTTGAAGAAGTTTTGTGAAACAGGACACTCGAAAAACGGCTTAATTCGGCGCTTTGGGCTGTGAGCGGGCGAAGTATTCGGCAGCGAACCGGCACAGGCGGGTGAGCAGCGAATTTTCATTCTGGCTGCGCCAAGCAAGATACACGGGACGGGTGAGCCTGCAGCCCTGCACAGCCAAGGGCACAAGGCCGTCGCGCTCAAGATCGCGCGTGCCGGGCAGAATGGTGTAGCCCTGGCCTGCGCTGGCCATGGCCGCAGCGGCGTTACACTCCTCGGCCTCGCCGCCGATCAGCGGCTCGGTGCCCTGACGGCGGAAAAAGTCTAAGATCGTGCCGCGCAGGCTGGTGCTTTCGCCTACCAGGATCAAGGGCTGGTCAAGCAGCTGCGAAAGCTGCAGTTCTCCGGCCCCGGCCAGCGGGTGCGTTTTGGCGGCGGCAAATTGCAGGTTTTGCTCTTCCAGCAGGCAGCACTGCGCGCCCTCGGGCGGCGTAATGCACACGGCGGCCGACACCTTACCGGTGCGCAGGCTTTCCGCCATAGCCATGCTGGAATGCTGTACCATCTGCTTTACGGCAGCGCCCTGGTTTTCGGGCTGCGCCAAAAACTCGGCAATCATGGGCTGCACCTGCTGCGCCAGGCTGAAAATATAGCCGATCACCAATGTGTGCTGCTGCTTTTCGCGGTATCCCTCCAGCTCGGTGCGGGCTTTATCCAGCTCACTGAGGGCGTTGTCTACCCGGCGGGCAAACAGATGCCCGGCCGGGGTAAGCACCACGCCGCGCCCCTTTTTTTGAAACAGCTTTACCCCCAGCTCTTTTTCCAAAAGGCCCATGGCGTAGCTCAGGCTGGGCTGGCTTACCATCAGGGATTCGGCGGCGCGGGTATAGTGCTGGGTGCGGGCCAGCTCGCGAAAATATTGCAGCTGCTGCAGAGTCATGGTTTAACAGCTCCTTTATCTATAAAATAATCTATAGAGGCTCTCTATAGATTATAGCAGAAAATCAGTATTAGACCAAGAGGGAAATGCGGTGTATTATAATAGCAGAAAAACAAAAGCGCCTTGGAAGATGGGGCGCAGAGAATAGATACCCGCAAGCATAGAAAGGAGATTTACTATGTATCGTTTTACACCGCAGGATGTGCGCCGTTTGGAGCACCAGTGCGCCGAGCTCAGGCGCGATGTGGTCACCATGATCCACGAGGCAGGCTCCGGCCATCCGGGCGGCAGCCTTTCCGCCGCCGAGATGATCACCGCACTGTACTTCCATGTGATGAACATTGACCCCCAGAATCCCCAGTGGCCTGACCGTGACCGCTTTATTCTTTCTAAAGGCCACTGCTGCCCGGTGTATTACGCTGCTCTGGCACACCGCGGTTATTTCCCGGTTGAAACGCTGCACACCCTGCGCCAGTACGGCAGCATTCTGCAGGGTCACCCCGATATGAATCGGACCCCCGGTGTGGATATGACCGCCGGTTCGCTGGGCAACGGCCTTTCCATCGGCGTGGGCATGGCGCTGAGCGCCCGCCTGCATAAGCAGAACTATCGCACCTTCGTAATGATGGGTGACGGCGAGATCCAGGAAGGCATGGTATGGGAGGCCGCTATGGCAGCCGCCAACCATCATCTGGAAAACCTGGTGGCCATGGTGGATGTGAACGGCATCCAGATCAACGGCTGGGTAAACGACATCATGCGCGTAGAGCCGTTGGCCGATAAGTGGCGTGCTTTTGGCTGGAATGTGATCGAGTGCGACGGCCACGACATGCGCAGCGTGCTGGTGGCATTCCACGAGAGCCTGGCCCAGCGCGGCGCACCTACCGTGATTCTGGCCGCTACGGTCAAGGGTAAGGGCGTAAGCTTTATGGAAGACAACAACATCTGGCACGGCCAGGCCCCCACAGAGGAGCAGACCGAGCAGGCGATCAAAGAGATCAATGAAGCGGAAGGAGAGATCGAGTAATGGGTACTTTAGCAACCAGAATGGCATTTGGCAAGCGCCTCATGGAGCTGGGCGCTGAAAACCAGGATTTCGTAGTGTGCAGCGCTGATACCAAGGCCTGCGGCATTGAGCACTTCGGCGAAAAATATCCCGGCCGTGAATTCCGCTTCGGCATTGCCGAGCAGGACCTGATGGGCGGCGCAGTGGGCCTGGCCAGCTGCGGCAACAAGGTATTTGTGGCTACCTTCGCCGTGTTCGCCACCATGCGCGCCTGCGAGCAGGTTCGCACCTTCGTGTGCCACACCAATGCCAATGTGACCATTGTAGGCACGCACACCGGCCTGCAGGTAGGCTGCGACGGCGCTACCCATGCCGCAGTAGAAGATGTGGGCATTATGCGCAGCCTGCCCAATATGACCATCATTCAGCCCAGCGATGCGATCTCGGCCTACAGCCTGGCGGATGCTGCCCTGGCCTTTAAAGGCCCGCTGTATGTGCGCCTGCACCGCAACCCTGTGCCGGATATCCATACCCCTGATTATAAATTCGAGATCGGCAAGGTATACACCCTGCGCGACTATGGCACCGATGCAGCCATTATGGCAAGTGGCATTCTGACCGCCAAGGCAGTGCAGGCTGCTGACCAGCTGCACGAAGAGGGCATTGAGGTGCGCGTGCTGGAAATCCCTACCATCAAACCCTTGAACAAGGCTCCCATTCTGCAGGCAGCTGCCGAGTGCGGCGCTGTGGTAACGGTGGAGGACCACAACATTTACAATGGCCTTGGCAGTGCTGTGGCTGAGGTGCTGGTAGAAGAGTGCCCCGTGCCCATGAAGCGCATTGGCATTCAGGATCGCTTCGGTGAATCCGCTGCCGACCCCGAGGATCTGTACCGCGACAACCATATGACCGTGGCTGATATCGTGGAGGCAGTAAAAGCCCAGATCGCCCGCAAGACAAAATAAACGATTCGTATAAATTTGCCAAAATTATACAAAACAGGACGGGGCTTTGCCTGCAGCAGGCCCTGCCAATATCCGGGAGGCAAAATATATTATGTCTAAGCATATCTGCATTCTGCAAACCAGCTTCGCCAAGCGCGAGGATACCATCGCCTATCTGCACGAGCATATGCCCGATCTGCGCATCGATTTCATCACCGACAGCTCGCTTTTGCCCGATGTGCGCACAGCTGGCCACCCCACCGAAGATGTGGAAGCCCGCATGACCCTGTACGCACTGGCCGCCGAAAAGATGGGCGCAGACCTGATCGTGAATACCTGCTCTACCGTGGGCGAGGTAGCCGACCGTTTGGATAAGATCACCCGCGTGCCTGTGGTAAAGATCGATGAGCCTATGGCCCGCCTGGCCGTGCAGGCTGGCACTAAGATCGCACTGATCGCCACGCTGCCCACCACCCTGGGCCCCAGCCGCCGTCAGATCGAAAAGATCGGCCGCGAGCAGGGCAAGGAGATGCATTGCGAGGAATTTTTGGATCAGCCCGCCTGGGAGGCCCTGAGCGGCGGCGACCCCGCTCTGCACAACAAGATCTTGATGGAAAGCATCCGCAAGCTGGATAAGCAGGGCTTTGATGCCATTGTAATGGCACAGATCAGCATGCGCGCTCTGCTGCCCGATCTGAAAGATGTAAAGACCCCGCTGCTGTGCAGCTTCTACAGCGGCCTCGACCATGTGCTGGAGCTGCTGAACCAGCTGCCCGACGAAAACTAAGACCTGCTGCTTTGGTTTTTGCGGTAGCTATAGTAAATCGGCAAACTCTCCATAAGAAAGCCATCTCTCCCAATCATCTTCATAAAACAGCACGCCGCCCCCGATGCATTGCACCGGGGGCGGCGTGCTGTTTTACAGCTTGTGCTTCTTATAAAAGAAAGCGCTTATTTCTGCGAGCCGTAGTGGTCTACAATAAAAT
>CAVGKH010000003.1:2671-48768 GCA_963629755.1 Gemmiger sp. | reverse complement strand
GTAGTCAATCGGCCACCCATGTGGTAAAATCCGCGCCTGTGTTTGAGAGTAGTGTAATTCCTTATGGCATTCAGCCTAAGAATAAGTTAAGGCCGGGGGCAAACGCCCCCGGCCTTGGTTTCTCTTTAACTCTTATTTTTAAATATTGCCGAACTCGCTCATTTTGAGCTGTTCGTTGTGCTGCTCGGCCCAGTTGATGCTCCACTGGGTGGTAAACAGCAGCAGGTGGTTGCCCTTGAGGTCTTCGATGCAGCGGGTGTCGCTGGTGATATCGAGGTCGCGGGGGTTCAGGGTGTCGGGGTCGTTTTCGATCCAGCGGATATGCTCATACGGCAGCTGCTGCATGCGGATATCGACATTGTACTCATTTTTTAAGCGGTACTCCAGCACTTCAAGCTGCAGCACACCCACAACGCCTACGATCACTTCTTCCATGCCGGCGCCCAGATCGCGGAAGATCTGGATAGCGCCTTCCTGGGCAATCTGCTCCATGCCCTTTACAAACTGCTTGCGCTTCATGGTGTCTACCTGCTCCACCTTGGCAAAATGCTCGGGGGCAAAGGTAGGAATGCCGGCAAAGCGCACATGCTGCTTGCCGGTGCACAGCGTATCGCCAATGGAGAAGATGCCCGGGTCAAACAGGCCGATGATATCGCCTGCCCAGGCTTCGTCTACAATGGCACGGTCCTGCGCCATGAGCTGTGTGCCGGTGGCCAGCTTGATGTTTTTGCCTTCCTGCACATGGAAAGCTTCCATGCCGCGCTCGAACTTGCCCGAGCAAATGCGCATAAAGGCAATGCGGTCGCGGTGGGCCTTGTTCATGTTGGCCTGGATCTTGAACACGAAAGCGCTGAAATCCTTGCTGGCGGGGTCTACCTTATCGCCGGTGTCTACATCCACGCGGGCCAGCGGCGGCGGGGTGAGGCGCAAAAAGTCGGCCAGGAAAGGCTCTACGCCGAAGTTGGTAAGGGCCGAACCAAAGAATACAGGGCTGAGTTCGCCGCGCAGCACGGCATCGAGGTCAAACTCTTCGGCAGCGCCGTCCAGCAGTTCGATATCATCGCTGAGCTGCTGGTGCAGGTAGGGGCCGATCAGGCTGTCGAGCTCGGGGCTGCCGAGTTCGGCCTGCACTTCGTCCACTTTCTTTACGCCGTTGGCGCGGCCATCGCTGGAAAACGCCAGGATCTTGCGGCTGGCACGGTCGTACACGCCCTTAAAATCCTTGCCGCAGCCGATGGGCCAGTTCATGGGGTAGGTTTTGATGCCCAGCACGGTTTCGATGTCTTCCATCAGCTCAAACGGACTGCGGGCCTCACGGTCCATCTTATTGATAAAGGTAAAAATGGGGATATGGCGCAGCGTGCACACCTTGAACAGCTTGATGGTCTGGGCCTCCACGCCCTTGGCGGCATCGATGACCATTACAGCGCTGTCGGCTGCCATCAAGGTGCGGTAGGTATCCTCCGAGAAGTCCTGGTGGCCGGGGGTATCCAGAATATTGATGCATTTGCCCTGGTACTCAAACTGCAGCACCGAGCTGGTAACAGAGATACCGCGCTGCTTTTCAATATCCATCCAGTCGCTCACGGCGTGGCGGGCGCTCTGCTTGCCTTTTACAGAGCCTGCCTGATTGATGGCGCCGCCGTACAGCAGCAGTTTTTCGGTAAGTGTGGTTTTGCCGGCGTCGGGGTGGCTGATGATGGCAAAGGTGCGCCGACGCTCAATTTGTTCCCGCAGATCCATAGGGGGTGATTCTCCTTATTGTAATGGGTGGTTTTATCGTTTGCCGCCGAAAATACATGCGGCCGGCTTTTTAACATATCAACTTAATAGTTTACCGCATCTTGGCCCTGTGCGCAAGTATTTCGCGGGAATCCGGCGCTTATTTTTGAAATTCCAGGGGCATTTTCTGCCGCAGGTCGGTACCGGCCAGGTACTCCTGCACTTCGGGTATTGCCCCGGCAGGCAGCACCAGGCTGCGCGCACCCAGACGCACGAACCATTCGCACAGCTCGGGGCTCATAAGGCCCACGCCGCATAGGCTGGCCGGAATGGCGTATTTATGTGCGCTTTCCAGCACTGTGCGGATCAGGCTGCTCACGGCGCGCCCCTGCGGCTTATAAAAATTGAGCACCGCATGGTTCATGCGGTCGGCCGCATAGGTATACTGGGTAAGATCGCTCACCGAGATAAGCACAAAATCGGGGTGATGCAAGATCAGCTCTTCGGCGCAGATGGCTGCGGCCGGGGTATCTACCACCAAGCCCACAGGCATTTTTTCGTCAAAGGGCGTGCCGCGCGCCCGCAGGATCTCGCGCGCCTGCTCGAGCTGGTCCATGCACCAGTTCCAGTCTTCGGCGCAGGTGACCATGGGGAACGCCACGCGCAGGTTGCCCCCCACCGACACACGCAGCAAAGCGCACAGCTGGTCTCGCAGCAGCTTGGGGCGCAGCGTGCCGATGCGAATGCCACGCAGCCCCAGCGCAGGGTTTTGCGCGGGCGGGCAAAGCCCTGCGCTTTTATCGGCCCCCAGATCAAAGGTGCGCACGGTGATGCGCCGCCCCCGGGCCTCGGCCACGCAGCGGCGGTAAAGCTCGACCTGGGCGCGCTCGCCGGGCAGGCGGTGTGTATTGAGCAGAAATTCGCTGCGCAAAAGCCCAATGCTGGAAACGCCGCCCTGCACGGCATCGGCTACGGTGGTGGAATCCATGGCGCTGGCGCACAGCTCAATCGCCGTGCCGTCCCGCGTGCGGCAGATTTGCGGCTGCGCCGTTCGGCTGGTGGCGCGGCGAGCGTTCAGCGTTTCCATGCGCTGATGCACCTCGCGCACAAGCTTTTTGCTGGGGTTCAGAACCAGCGCGCCGTTTTCGCCGTCCAGCACGGCAGGCAGGCCGCTGCTGTTTTTGAGCATGGCCGTCCCCACGCCCACCAGCATGGGGATCCCCAGGCTGCGGGCGATAATGGCGGCGTGGCTGTGGGGGCTGCCCTCAGCCGCCGCCAGGCCCAAAATCATGCCGCGGCCTATGCCCACGATATCGCTGGGGTAAAAATCATCGCTCACCAAAATGGCCGGTTCGCTGAGCACCAGCTTTTCACGCGATCGGCCGTCCAGAATATCCACCACGCGGCGGCAGGCATCGATCACATCGGCCTTACGCGCCTGCATATATTCGCTGGGCTGGGCGGCAAACTCGGCGGCAACCCTGGCGGCGGCCTGCTCTACGGCGGCGGCGCTGGGCAGGCCCCGAGCGATCAGGTCGTTCACCGCGTTGATGAGGTCATCGTCTTGCAGCAGCATTTGCTGAAAGGTGAATATTTCTTTTTCTTCGCCCTTCGCACGCTCGCGCAGCAGGCCAAGCTCGCGCCGAGCCTGCTCCTGCGCGGCCTGCAACATAGCCCACTCGCGCCCTTTGGTGCGGGGAAGGCGGTGCAGAAGCGTGCCGCTGTGGTCAAGCAGCATCACAGTGCCCACGGCCAGGCCGCCGGAGCTGACAGTGCCTTGGTATTTGCGCATGGCTGGATCTTCTCCTTTCGGCAGCACGGCGCGGCTTTTGCAGTGAGCCGCCGGTAATACACAGGCCCTGCCGCGCCGCCTTTTTCTTTTTTTGTTCAGTATAACACTTTTGCCCGTGCCTTGCCATGCCGAAAGAAAAGAGTTATTATAAATATACTTACATAAGAAGGGCGGCGCCGCGTGCTGCCGCCGGGAGGAACGCACTATGGCACAAAAGAAACCGATCCTTGTTATCATGGCTGCCGGTATGGGCAGCCGCTACGGCGGGCTGAAGCAGATCGACCCCGTGGGCAGCCACGGCGAGGCGATTTTGGACTACAGCCTTTATGATGCGCGCCGCGCCGGGTTTGCCACTGTGGTGTTTATCATCAAGCACGAGATCGAGGCCGATTTCAAAGCCACCGTGGGCCGCCGCGCCGAAAAAAGCGGCATGGAGATCCGCTATGCTTACCAGCAGGTAAATATGCTGCCCGCCGGGTTTGCCCTGCCCGAAGACCGCGTGAAGCCCTGGGGCACCGCACATGCCATCTTGTGTGCCGCCGATGAGATCGACGCGCCCTTTGCCGTGATCAACGCCGATGATTATTACGGCCCCGAAGCCTACAAAGAAATTTATAACTACCTGAGCACCCACAGTGACGACCGGTATTATGAATATGCCATGGTGGGCTTTCAGCTGAAAAAAACCGTGAGCGAAAACGGCAGCGTGAGCCGCGGCGTATGTGTGGCCGACGAGGGCGGCTATCTTGCCAGCGTGACCGAGCGCACGCGCATTGAAAAGTACGATGGCGGCATCCATTACACTGAGAACGGCGGCGAAAGCTGGGTGCAGTTGCCCGGCGACACCACCGTGAGCATGAATCTGTTTGGCTTTACGCCCAGCTTTGTGCATGAGATCCGTGCCGGATTCCCCGCCTTTTTAGAGAAGGCCCTGGCAGAAAACCCGCTGAAAGGGGAGTATTTTCTGCCCAGCGTGGTGAGCCGCCTGATCGGCGAGGGCAAGGCCCGCGTAAAGGTGCTGACCAGCGCCGATAAATGGTACGGTGTGACCTATCAGGAGGATAAGCCTGTGGTGGTGACCGCTCTGGCTGCCAAAACTGCCGAGGGGCTGTATCCCGATGGGCTTTGGGAAAAATAAAGGCGCATTTCAGCGCCGCTGATGCCGCCCCGGTGTATCTGAAAACAAAGAAAATGACGGATATTACACAAAGGCGAGGGGCCTCAAGGCAAAAAGTCGCAGAAATCCTTCCGGATTTCAAGGTTTTTTAACGCAGAAGGCACCCGCATTTGTAGAATAGACTAAATTTTCGACTTTTCAGATACACCATCATTAAACCGTAGATTCTGTTTTCAGGAGGGTTTGCGTATGAAGAGCTTTACTTTCACCGTTACCGCGCCGCAGGGCATTCACGGCCGCCCGGCTTCTGAGCTGGTAAAGCTGGCCAAAAGCTTTCGCAGTGATATTACGCTGGCCTGCGGCGAGCGCAGCTGCGATATGAAGCAGCTGATCAAGCTGATGCTGGCCGCCGTGAAGCAGGGCGAAAGCGTGACCGTTACGGTTTCGGGGGCAGACGAAGAAGCCTGCGCTGCCGCCTTGGAAAATGCCCTGAAACGGGATTTTTGAAAGCGTTCTCTTATCTAATAAAAGAGTATAAGGAGGACTTTTCTTGAAGAAAAAGCGGTTTGTGCCGCTCTGGCGGCTATTGGTGCGCTGCTGTTGGCGCTTTGCGTGCTGGCCTCTCACCTGATCATTCTTCATGAGGCCGGTATGCCCCAAAGCCATTTACAGGCTATTGAAAGCCAATGCCGGGGCGTATATTCTCAAACGGTTCCGCTGGTTCCCGTTTATGTATCGGTGGGCAGCTTTTCGGCAGAAGGGGCCAATTATACGATCCATTATTTTCCGGTGGGCACCGTTGGCATGTCGTACCGGGAGGGCGATGGATACAGCATTGAAAAGCCCCTGCGGTAACCGTTTTTCTGCTCGCTTTTTACCCCATGGCCGCCCGGCAGGCGGCTTTTTTTTGAAAAAGGGAGGTGCTTATGCAGCAATATATCGGCACCGCCGCTGCGCCGGGGCTGGCGCAGGGCAGGATTGTTTGGTATGAGGGCACGGCGCAGGCCGCAGCCCCCGTAGGCACGCCCGGGCAGGAGCTGGAAAAATTTCGCGCAGCACGGGAAAGCTGCATACGCCTGCAGGCAGATCTGTATGAAAAAGCCCTGGCGCAGGCAGGCGAAGAGGCCGCCGCCATATTTGACCTGCACGGCATGCTGCTGCAGGAAAACCTGGAAGAATATGTGCTGCCGTATATCAACAAGGGCGAATCGGCCGCCGAGGCGGCACGGCACGGCATGGCGGAGCTGGCAGAGCTGTTCCGCGCGCTGGACGATGACTACATGCGCCAGCGCAGCGAGGATATGACCGAGCTGGGGCAGGAGCTGGCTGCCATGCTGGAGAGCGGCCCTCATGCACCGGTATTATCCGAGCCAGGCATACTGGCGGCAGAAGAGCTTTTTCCCGGGCAGGCGGTGAGCCTGCAGCCCGGGGTGCTTTTGGGTGTGATCCTGCGCCGGGGCGGCGCACAGAGCCACATGGCCATTCTGGCGCGCAGCATGGGCATTCCGCTGATTTTCTGTCCCGAGGCAGGGCCCGGCTGGAACGGGCACACGGCCCTGCTGAACGGCGGCACCGGCGCCATTGTATTGGACCCCGGCGAGGCTTCGCTGGCCGAGCACAGGCAAAGTGCCCGGGCGCTGGCCGAGGATGCCGCACAGTTGGAAAGCTACCGCGGCAGACCCACACAGACGGCTTCGGGCCGCCCGGTGGCGCTGCTGGCCAACATTGGCGGCATGGCCGATCTGCCCGCGCTTACTGCCAGCGATGCCGAGGGCGTGGGGCTTTTCCGCAGCGAATTTTTGTATCTGGAAGCTTCTGACTGGCCGGATGAGGATACCCAATATGCGGCCTACGCGGCGGCGGGCAGAGCGCTGCCCGGCAAAACCATCACGGTGCGCACTTTTGATTTGGGTGCTGACAAAACCGCGCCGTATATGCACATACCGCCCTGCAGCAATCCTGCGCTCGGCTGCCGGGGGCTGCGCTTTGGGCTTAAAAACCCGGCCCTTTTAAAAACACAGCTGCGCGCGGTTCTGCGTGCGGCGGCCGAGGGGCCCATGGCCGTGATGTTCCCGCTGGTATGCACGCCCGCCGAGCTGGATCAGGCACTGGCCCTGCTGGAAGAGTGCCGCGCCGAGCTTTCAGCCCGCGGGCTGGCCTTTGGCGAGGTGCTGACCGGCTGCATGGCAGAGACCCCTGCGGCGGTGCTGTATGCCGCAGAGCTGGCTAAGCACTGCCGGTTTTTATCCATCGGCACGAACGATCTGCACCAGTATACCTTTGCCTGCGACCGCGAGGGTAAAGCACTGTATGAACCGGGCGACCCGGCGCTTTTGCGCATGATCGGGCTTACGGTACAGGCAGCGCATGCCGAGGGCTGCCTGGTAAATGTGTGCGGCCAGCTGGCCGCCGACCCGGCGTATACCAAAGCGCTGCTGGCGCTGGGCGTAGACGGGCTTTCGGTGCCGCCCGGGCAGGTGCTGCCCATGCGGCGGCACATCGCGGGCATTACATTAATAAAGACGAGGTAATAACAAAACATGGAATCCACAACGCTGCTGGCCGTTTGCCTGGGGCTGCTGATCTTGGTGTGCGCCCTGCTTATTCTTGTAACCGTGCGCCTTTTTGCCCAGCCGCACGGCGGCAGTGAGGAAGAACTGGAGCAGCTTTTGTCTGCACAGGAAAAGCTGCAGACCGAACTGGAAGCCATGCGTGCCGATATGGCCGACCAGGCCGATGCCCGGCAGGCTGGCCTGCGCGAGCTTTCGAGCGATCTGCAAAACGCGGTAGCGCGCATGGCAAAGATTTTGACCGATTCGCAGACGGCGCAGATCGGCCAGCTGAACCAGAATCTGCGCGACCAACAGGCATCGATCGCGCGGCATACGCTGGCGCAGCTGGCACAGACCGAGCAGCGCATGGCTCAGCTGGAAACCGCCAACGAAGCCCGCATGAACGCCCTGCGCGATGCCCTGGAAAAAAGCGTGAACCAAATGCGCGCCGAAAACACCCAAAAGCTGGAGCAAATGCGCCAGACCGTAGACGAAAAGCTGCAGACCACGCTGGAAAAGCGCATTGCAGAAAGCTTTAAGACGGTGAGCGAGCAGCTGGAGCAGGTGTATAAGGGCCTTGGCGAAATGCAGAATCTGGCCAGCGATGTGGGCGGCCTGAAAAAGGTGCTGAGCGGCGTAAAAACGCGCGGCATTTTGGGAGAGGTGCAGCTGGGCGCTATCCTGCAGGAAATTTTGGCGCCCGAGCAGTATGAGACCAACGCCGTGACCATTCCCGGCAGTACCAACCGCGTGGAGTTTGCCGTGCGGCTGCCCGGCCCCGAGGGCACCGTGCTGCTGCCCATTGACAGCAAGTTTCCCGGTGATACCTATGCCCGCCTGCAGGAGGCCAGCCTTGGCGGCGATGCCGAGGCCGTAGCCGCCGCCCGAAAAGACTTGGAGACCGTTTTGCGCAGCGAGGCAAAGGATATTTATACTAAATATGTTGAGCCGCCTTACACCACGAACTTCGGCATTTTGTTTTTGCCCTTTGAGGGGCTGTATGCCGAGGTAGTGAACATGGGCCTTTTAGAGCAGCTGCAAAATACCTATCATGTAAATGTGGCAGGCCCCAGCACCATGGCGGCGCTGCTCAACAGCCTGCAGATGGGCTTCCGCACATTAGCTATTCAGAAGCGCAGCAATGAGGTATGGCAGGTGCTGGGCGCGGTAAAAACCGAGTTCGGCAAATTTGAGGACGGCCTGACTGCCATTCATGACCGGCTGAACCGCACCGAGCAGGACCTGGAAACCCTGCTGACCACCCGCACAAGAGCCATCAACCGCCGCCTGCGCGAGGTGCAGGCGCTGGACGCCCCCGAAGCCGAACGGCTGCTGCAAACAGGCGGGCAGGGGGAAAGCAAATGAAATGGTTTGAAAATCTGCGCTCGAAAAAAATGTTTTTCCGCATTTTAGCCCTTCTGCTTGCCATGGCAGGACTAATGTTTCTTCTTACCTGTTTTTTCTTTCGTGCCTATCTAAACCAAAGCTATCTGCGCCGCAACCGCGAAGCCACCCGTCAATTACTGAGCGCTGCAAGCCAATATGTAGATATGGCTGCGCTGGATACCGGCCGTGCCATGCAGCAGCTTTTATGGAACAGTGAATTGACCGGTGCCGTACTTATTCCAGACGAAGTTTCTTATCAGCGAAAAACAGCTATTGTAAAAGCTCTTTCTACTTTCGTAAATGATAACCCACTGGTAGATCATGCCAGTCTGATCACCTATGGCACCAACATGCTTTATGATGAAAACGGGCAGATTCTTTCTTTGGAGAACGCCGCGCAGCGGATGTATCTTCCGCAATATAATTCTTCTGCTTGGGCATACATACTGAGTAATAACGGATTCTCCACCTTGTTGCTTACCGTAGACGGCTCAGCTGCTCTTTTGCAAGATTTTCCTACCCCTGAAACAAACGGTGCTTTACTGGTAGAACTGCGTGAAAAAGAACTTTTTCAATTTTTAGACAGTTCTTTACAGGGCAGTGCGGATTACCTGGAGGTTCGAGATGCCTCCGGGGCGTTGCTTTATGCTCGCGGAGAATACCCGGCTTCCAGCAGCACTCCTCAGATATTGGCCGGGAATGAAGGCTGGAGTTTTTCTTATTGGCAAAAAAGCAATATGCCTTTAACTCTGTGGCAAACGCTGCAGATCGCCGCACTATGGGCTCTTATATTCGGCACCGTCAGCACTGCAGCCGCCGTGCTCATCACCGGAAATATCTACCGTCCCATTGGCCGGCTGCACGAAGCTGTTTCCGGGCAGATTCCTGCAACAGCCCATGAAACCGAGCTTGACCAGGTACAGCGTGCCTATGAGACCACCCTGCAGCAAAAAACAGACCTAAGCCATGAGGTTGCCGAAATGGCCCCTATTGTGCGCGAACGATTATATAAAAATCTGCTTGCCGGCCGCAGTATGCCTCCCGAATATTTGATCGACCGCCTGGCGTATTTAAAAAGCCCATTTGACCCGGATGCTCTTTTTTGTGTACTGACTGCCGCATCAGAAACACTGCCAAATGGTGATTCTGATGAGCTGATGGGTATTTTATACCAAGATTTGCTTCAGCGCCGCAGCACTGTGCAAATCAGTACTGCCTGGGAATGCCTTTTGCTTGATGATTACTCCCTGGCTGTGATTGCGGCCTTTCCCAATGCAGAAAATATTTCCCTGCAGAAAAAGCTTCAGCTTGAGCTTTGCAGCTTTATCGAATCTCTTTGGCGGGCACATTGCAGCGAGCCTTTGTTCGTTGGCTGCAGCAAACCAATACGCGGCATCAACGGGCTGCATTATGCTTGGCAGCAGGCTCGCCAAGATCTGCATTATCGCCAATATCATGGCGGGCAGGCCCCCGAACTGCCCGAAAGCACCAGCTGCTGCCAGATACTGAACACTGCTCGAAATGACAGCCTTGATACGGCGTTTACCTTACTGGAGCATTACTTGAGCGAGCTCCGCCAGCTGAATCCCTCCGAGCGCGCGCAAAGCTACGCCACTCTTTTAGACTCTATGGCCCAGATTCTGGTAGAACTGCAGGCCAGTGATGAAAAGATGGGATTTCTCAGCGATTACTATCATCTTTCAGAAAAGCCTGATCATGAGCCCTCTGAACGGCTTTTTCGCGAAACGGCCTGCCAGGCTCTGCGCCTGATCAATTATTACGGCCAGCGAAGCCGCTCTCGTTATGTAGAGCAGGCAAAGAAATATGTACAGGAGCATTGCACCGATAGTCGCCTATCTTTGGATAGGGTAGCCGAAAATGTAGGCATCAACAGCGCTTATCTGAGCCGCCTGTTTTACGAATTGAACGATACAAACTTCGTGAACTATGTGAACAGCTGCCGTGTGGAGCATGCTAAGCGCCTGCTTCGTCAAAGCAAAATTTCTGTGCAGGAAGCAGGGTACTGCTGCGGCTTTAACTCTATGCAGAATTTTAGCCGTGTATTTAAACGGCACACTGGTATAACGCCCGGTGCTTACAGAAAAACTCTGTCTCAAAAGGAGGGAACCTCATGAAGCTCGTTTCTGCAGCAGCTGCTATAGGAGCCGCCCTGCTGTTGGTCTCTTGTTCTTCCGAAGAATTACCTACTGCGGACATTTCCTCGACAGCCTTGGCGATAGCCGAGGAGACCCCCGCCTACCGCTTTGGTGTAGGTTACTCCGGCACAGGATATACAGATGCTCTGGAACAGTGGCGGGAACTGGTTTTGCAGCGTACTGACGGTGATGTAGAATTGCAGCTTTTTGGTGACAATATGCTGGGCGAAGGCCCGGATATGGCACGAGCCGTTCAGCGCGGCACACTTTCTATTGTGGCCAGCAGCACCAGCGTTTGTACAGATCTTGTACCGCAGGCAGCCGTTATGGACTTACCTGCCTGCTATAGCCAGTATATTCGGCCTTTTCAGGTATACACCGGTGAGTTTTATCAGGCACTGAATGAATGTTACCATGCTCAAGGGCTTGAGCTTTTATTTTTACGCACTGGCGAGGGATGGATCATTTCTTCTTCTCAGCCCCTTACTTCTCTTTCACAGCTAAACGGTATGCGTGTGCGCACAAGCGGCAGTACCTTTCACAACAAGCTTTATGATACCCTTGGTATTGAGTGCCTGGAAAATGTTGGCCTGAACGGCCTCTCTTATATTTTACAGGAAGGCCGTGTGGACGGTATAGAAGCCACCTGTACCATACTGGATACACAGGATCTTTTATCTGCGCAGCCATACGGCCTTGGCTCTTTGTTTGTCATGAGCAGTGCGGTAACCATGAATCAGCAGGCCTTTGATTCGCTGCCTGCCGAATACCAGCAAATTTTGAAAGCAAGCCTGCATGAAGTTTTGGCGGATGAACAAACTCGCTTGCAAAAGTCCGGTGCGCAGGAATATATTACTCTTACCTCTCTTTCTGATGAGGATAAAACCCGCCTTGAGATTATGGCGCAGCCTTTGATGGATGAAATACGCAGCATAGCTGGTGACGATTTACTTGCCGCGCTGGAGCGCGAAAATACAGCAAATGAAAAGCTGTAAAAATAACATTTTTTTGAAAACGAACATATCTTTTGATTTTCAAAAGAATCCGTTTAAAACAAAAGATCTTTTCGTAGAATTTTTATTTTTTCTGCTTTACTCTGGTATCAAAGCCAGGGTGTTACTTGACCCGGGTTATCACATGCACATTGTTTTGTGCTGTGTAGTCCGGGTTTTGTTTCACTCATTTGGGATGTTTGAAAGGAGATAAAAATGGAAAACGCAAAAAAACTTGATCGGCGTTTATTGGTGATGCTTCTGTCACTGGTTTTATTCGTAGTCGGTTTCTGCTTTGCCAGCCACGCAGAAAAAGCCGGTGGTAATGTAGAAGTAACACGAATTCAGTTTGTCACCGATGAAGGCTATGAAATGAGTGCTAAACTGTATGTGCCCAAAAATGCTACCGAGGAGACCCCTGCTCCTGGCATTCTGGCATTGCCCGGCGGCAATGCTAACCTAGAGAATCTGAGCGATGTAGCCATCGAGCTTTCACGGCGGGGCTATGTTGTGATGGCCGTTGATCCTTACACTATTGGCCGTTCAGCTGTAGTTTCGGCCAAAGATGTGGGTTCTCGCGCCGCTATGGACTATCTTGCCTCCATGAAATTTGTTGACAGCCAAAATCTTGGCGCCATGGGGCATTCTGCCGGCACAGGGCGTGCCAAGTGGGCTGTAACCACAGATCCAGACTGCACCGTAATCCGCGATGGTGTAAAAGCTGTATTTTATCTTGCCGCCAGCGATTTCAATCTGGAAGGCATCAACATGGGCGTGTTTATCGGAAGCTGGGATAATACTTACGGCCAAGGGAAAATTTCTGCTCGTGATATTACCACAGCCGAACTGTTTACCGGCGAACTTGATGTGAACCCCATTGAACTAGGACACTGGTACGGCAATGTAGAAGACGGCACCGCGCGTGTGCTGTACAGCGGCAATTCCGGCCATGCCAGTGCTCTTTTGCTGAAAGAGCCCATTCTTGAGATGGTCGATTTCTTCGACAAGGCGCTTGCTCCTGCCCCGTTGCCTGCTATCGGTACGATCTATATGCAGAAAGAGGTCGGCACGGCGCTGGGAATTATTGCTGTATTTATGATGATGTTCCCTGTAATCTCGCTTTTGCTGGATCAAAAATTCTTTGCCGCTATCAAGCGCCCTATGCCCGCTCCTGTTTCCGGTGTAAATGCTCCGTTCCTGTTTTATCTGATTATGCCTGCCATTATCAATACTTTGATTTGCCAGTGGGCTGTTTATAATGGTCAGATGTTCCTTGGCAACTTTAAATCAGTGTTGCGCATTAACAACACCAACGGCTTTGTATTCTGGTTTGGCTGCAGCGCTCTGCTTACTGTTACCATTTTGGCTATCCGCTTTAAGTGGGATGGTAAAATTGACAAAGAGCGCATTATAACACACGCTAAAACCAGTTGGGCCAATTTTGGCAAAGCACTGCTTTTGGGTATCATTGCCGTTGGCACCGTATATTTGATGACCAGCGCCGCCGAAGTATTCTGGGGCCTCTCGCCGCGTGTTTGGAAAGTACAGGTAAATATTTTGAACAAGACCCGTTGGAGCCTTTTCCTTACTTATTTCCCGCTGTATCTTTTGTTCTTTGGTGTGTTCAACTTCAGCCAAACCATTGGTCTGCGCATTAAGGGTCAATCGGAAGCAGGCTTTACCCGCCTTGTTTGGCTTACCAGCACACTTCCGGCCGCTTTGTTCCTGCTGTACACCTATGGCAAACTTTTTGCCACCGGCTATACGGCCATTACCAATGTGCAGATGAGCCGCGCCAACTCCACACTGCTGAACTGCATCCTCACCTACTTCATCAGCTGCAAGGTTACGACCTTCTGCTACAAAAAGACCGGAAGCTACCACACCGGTGCTGTGATCAACGCCTTAATCATGACATGGACCGCTGTTGCAACTGATTTGATCACTGTGATCTGATCAAATCCACTCTGATATATTTTTCCAAAGTGCTCCGGCATACCGCCGGGGCACTTCTTTATATATACATATAATATCCGCCCTGCGGGCGGGCAGAATAAAGACAGAATGTGCCCAGATTGTGACCAAAGTGTTAAACTTGAAATTTTTTTCAAAAACCTATTGACACAGACGGGGTTTGTGATATTATATTTTTAGCACTCAGAGATAAAGAGTGCTAAACAAGTTGAAAGGGAGCCGGATACAATGACTGTGGATGATCGAAAGCGCCGCGTGCTGGAAGCGATCGTGGCGCTGTACGGAATGGATGGCGAGCCGGTTGGCAGCAGCCTTCTCAGTGAGTATCTGGATATGGCCGTGAGCAGCGCTACGCTGCGCAATGAAATGGCAGCACTCACCAAGCTGGGTCTGCTGGCGCAGCCTCACACCAGCGCAGGCCGCGTGCCCAGCCCGCAGGGCTACCGGTATTATGTGGATCATCTTTTACAGGATATTCCCGCATTGGATGCCGAAAGCCGCCGCATGGTGGATTCCCTTTTTTATAATATGGACATTGAGCCCGAAAAGCTGGCGCAGAGCGCCGCAAGAGCCTTGGCTGATCTGACCGGCGTAGCCGCAGCAGCCACTACTCCCCGGGCCGATGACCTTTGCATTGCCCATTTTGAGGTGGTGCAGGTGGGGCGTTATTCCGCTGCGGTGCTGGCCGTTACCAGCGCAGGCGGTGTGCGTACCCGCGTGGCCCGCGTAGACACCGGGCTTTCCCGCCAGGAAGCCGCTGCGCTGGCACACCTTTTAAACGAGCATTTAAGCTTTGTTTCCCCCGCTGACCTTGACGACCATCTGCTGATCCGGCTGGCACGGCAGTGCGGCCCGCAGCTGACCCCCGTGCTGAGCGCGGCGGCGGCATTGATTCGCACCGAGCCGGTAGCAAGGCTGGAGGGTGCGCAGAACCTGGTGAAGTGGCCGGAAAGTCGCGAGAACCTGGCCCCTCTTTTGGAGATTTTTGCCGACAACGCGCAGGCTTCGGCCCTGATCGCACCCGACGGCAGCAAGCTTACCGTACAGCTGGGAGACGAAATGGAGCCCGCTATGCCGGGCATTTCGATCATCAGCAAGCGGTATCTGGCAGGCGGCGGCCTGACCGGCACTGTGGCCCTGATCGGCCCGCGCCGCATGAACTTCCGTAAGCTAATTCCCATTATGGATTATTTTTCCACTAAACTCGGGCAGTGTATGTCCGGTAAGAATCAGGAGGCACTTGAATGAGCGAAGAGACCAAAAAGGCGGCTGAGGCTGCGCAGCCCGAACAGCAGGCGGCTGAGCCTCAGGCACAGGCAGCCCAGGCAGAGCCCGAAGCTGCCCCCGCAAAGGATAAAAAAGAAAAAGACAAGGGCGGCAAAAAGGCCGCTGCTGAGCTGGAAGCCGCCAAGGCCCGCGTGGAAGCAGCCGAAAAAGAGGCTGCCGAAGCAAAAGACCGGCTGCTTCGCACCGCTGCCGAGTATGAAAATTACCGCAAGCGCAGCGCACGCGAGGCCGACCAGAAGTTTGGCGACGGCGTGAGCCACGCCGTGACCCAGATCCTGGGCATTCTGGATACACTGGACATGGCCGCAAATGCCCCCTGTACCGATGAGAACTACAAAAAGGGCGTGTGCATGACCCTGGATAAGGCCGCGCAGGCGCTGGCCAAGCTGAACATCACCGAGATCGAAGCCCTTGGCAAGGAGTTTGACCCCAACACCATGAACGCCGTGCAGCAGGTTCCCGCACAGGAGGGCCAGGAGAGCGGCACGGTTGCCACGGTTTTCCAGAAGGGCTATCAGCTGGGCGATAAGATCATCCGCCACGCTACTGTGGTGGTAACGGAATAAGTTTTTCAAAGCATTTCACTTTTTAATTTTATACACTATATAAATTCAGAAAAACATCTTTTCTCAGAGAGGAGCACTTTTTATGAGCAAAATTATTGGTATTGACCTTGGTACTACGAACAGCTGTGTGGCTGTGATCGAGGGCGGCGAGCCCGTTGTGATTGCAAACGCCGAAGGCGCACGCACTACCCCTTCTGTGGTAGGCTTCGCTAAGAACGGTGACCGTCTGGTTGGCCAGGTGGCAAAGCGCCAAGCTATCACCAACCCCGAAAACACCATTTCTTCTATCAAGCGCCACATGGGCACTGCCCACAAGGTGCATGTGGGTGATAAGGATTACACCCCCGAAGAGATCAGCGCTATGATCCTGGCTAAGCTGAAGGCCGATGCCGAGGCTTATCTGGGCGAGTCTGTTACCGAGGCTGTGATCACCGTTCCCGCTTACTTCAACGACAGCCAGCGCCAGGCAACCAAGAACGCCGGCACCATTGCAGGCCTGAATGTAAAGCGTATCATCAACGAACCCACCGCTGCTGCACTGGCATACGGCGTGGATAAAGAGAACGACCAGAAGATCATGGTTTATGACCTGGGCGGCGGCACCTTCGATGTTTCCATCATTGAGATGGGCGACGGCGTTACCGAGGTTCTGGCCACCAACGGTGATACCCACCTGGGCGGCGATGACTTCGACCAGCGCGTGATCGACTGGATGGCCGATGACTTCCAGAAGGAAAACGGCATTGACCTGCGCAAGGACAAGATGGCTGCCCAGCGCTTGAAGGAAGCTGCCGAAAAGGCCAAGATCGAGCTTTCGAGCGCTACCAGCACCAACATCAACCTGCCCTTTATCACGGCTGATGCCACCGGCCCCAAGCACCTGGATATGACCTTGACCCGTGCACAGTTCGATGCTCTGACCAGCGATCTGGTAGAGCGCACCATGACCCCTGTGCGCAAGGCTCTGCAGGATGCCGGTTTGAAGGCTTCTGACCTGAGCAAGGTGCTGATGGTTGGCGGTTCTACCCGTATCCCCGCTGTGCAGGAAGCTGTTAAGAAAGAGCTTGGCTGCGAGCCCTTCAAGGGCATCAACCCCGATGAGTGCGTGGCCGTGGGTGCTGCCATTCAGGGCGGCGTTCTGCAGGGCGATGTGAAGGGCCTGCTGCTGCTGGATGTTACCCCCCTGAGCCTGGGCATTGAGACCCTGGGCGGCATCTGCACCAAGATCATCGACCGCAATACCACCATTCCTACCAAGAAGAGCCAGGTGTTCTCGACCGCTGCCGATAACCAGCCCAGCGTAGAAGTGAATGTGCTGCAGGGCGAGCGTGAGTTTGCACGCGACAACAAGAGCCTGGGAACCTTCCATCTGGACGGCATTGCTCCCGCTCCCCGCGGCGTGCCTCAGATTGAAGTTACCTTTGATATCGATGCCAACGGCATTGTGAATGTTTCCGCTAAGGATCTGGGCACCGGCAAGGAGCAGCACATCACCATCACCGCTTCTACCAACATGAGCAAGGAAGACATCGACAAGGCTGTGAAGGAAGCCGAGCAGTTTGCTGCCGATGATAAGAAGAAGCGCGAGGAAGTAGATGTGCGCAACGGCGCCGACAGCATGGTGTTCCAGACCGAGAAAGCCTTGAAAGAGATGGGCGATAAGGTTCCCGCTGAGATCAAGACCGAGGCCGAGACCAAGCTGAACGCTCTGAAAGAGGCTATCAAGAGCGGCACTACCGACGAGATCAAGGCAAAGCAGGAGGATCTGCAGAAGGTGTTTGAGAACCTGTATCAGCAGGCAGCCCAGGCACAGCAGGCAGCAGGCGCACAGCCCGGTGCCGGTGCACAGCAGAACCCCCAGGGCGGCCAGAACGATGACGGCGTTGTGGATGCCGACTTCAAAGAGGTCTGATAAAAACAAAACGGAATTCGTGCGTTTTTCCCAACGATAAGCAGCCGCCCCCGGCCAAGGCCGTGGGGCGGCTTTGTGGGAAAATATTCCAAAACCTGACTTCTTGTTTGTGGAAAGTATTGAGGAGATCTTATGGCTGAAAAACGCGATTATTATGAAGTCCTGGGTCTGAGCAAGGGAGCCACGGCGGAGGAGATCAAAAAAGCCTACCGCAAGTTGGCTATGAAGTATCACCCGGACTATAACCCCGGCGATAAATCGGCCGAGGAAAAATTTAAAGAGATCAATGAAGCCAACGAGGTGCTGAGTGACCCCGAAAAGCGCCAGCGCTACGACCAGTACGGCTTTGCCGGTGTTGACCCCAGCTATGGCGCGGGCCAGGGTGCAGGCGGCTTCGGCGGCTTTGGCGCAGGCGGCGTAGACCTGGGCGACATTTTTGGTGATCTGTTCGGCGGCGGCTTCGGCGGCTTTGGCGGCAGCACCAGCCGCTCTAACCCCAACGCCCCCCGCAAGGGGCGCGATCTGCGCGTGAGCATTACGCTGGAATTCAGCGAGGCCGTGCATGGCTGCGTAAAGAAGATCCAGCTGAGCCGCCAGAAGCCGTGTGAAAAATGCGGCGGCAGCGGCGCGGAAAAGGGTACCAGCCCCGAGACCTGCCCTGACTGCGGCGGCCGCGGCTTTGTGGTGCGCCAGCAGCGCACGCCGTTTGGCGTGATGCAGACCCAGCAGCCCTGCCAGCGCTGCAGCGGCAAGGGACAGATCATCAAGAACCCCTGCAAGGCCTGCCACGGCACCGGCAAAACCGCACAGCGCTCTACGCTGGAGGTAAAGATCCCGGCCGGTATCAACGACGACCAGAGCATTGCACTGCGCGGCCAGGGCGATGCCGGTATGAACGGCGGCCCCAGCGGTGATGTGATCGTGACTGTATCGGTACGGCCCGACAGCATTTTCCAGCGCGACGGCTACGATATCTGGGTGAATGTGCCCATTACCTATACCCAGGCTGTGCTGGGTGCGGATATTACCGTTCCCACGGTGGACGGCAAGGTGGAATACACGGTGCCCGAAGGCACCCAGAGCGGCACGAAGTTCCGCCTGCGCGGCAAGGGCGTGCAGTATCTGAACGGGCGCGGCCGCGGCGACCAGTATGTTGTGGTGACCGTGGAGATCCCGAAGAAGCTGAATAAAACCCAGCGTGAGGCGCTGAAAACCTTTGATGCCTGCATGAAAGATGAAAACTACGAGCAGCGCAAGGGCTTTTTCAAGACCTTAAAAGATAAGTTTGAGGGCAAATAAAAGCACATAAAGCGCGGGCGCACTGTGAGCAGATCGTTTACAGTGCGCCCGCGCTTTTTTGTTTTTATGCCGGGGTTTTTTACGCCGGGATAGAAAAGTGCCGCCCCCAAAAAAGGGAGCGGCACTTAAAAAGGCTTATGTTTTTACGATCAGCCGTTGCACACAGGAGCGATCCAGCCCTTGGTGTCGGGGATCTTGCCCCACTGCATACCGGTCATGGTGTCGTACAGCTTCTGGGTGAGGGGTCCGATCTTGCCATCGCAGATATAGGCCACTTCGTCCTTCCACTTCAGCTCTTTCACAGGGCTGATAACAGCGGCGGTGCCGGTGCCGAACACTTCTTCCAGCTTGCCCTCTTTGGCAGCCTTCATGATATCGGCAATGGCCAGCTTGCCCTCAACGACCTCGTAGCCCCAATCTTTGCACAGCTCGATGCAGCTGCGACGGGTAACGCCGGGCAGAACCGTGCCAACGCAGGCAGCGGTGTAAACCTTGCCGTCGATCTTGAAGAAGATGTTCATGGAGCCAACTTCCTCAACATACTTGCGCTCTACGCCGTCCAGCCACAGAACCTGTGCATAGCCCAGCTCTTCGGCCATTTCGCCGGCCTTGATGGAAGCAGCATAGTTGCCGCCGCACTTGGTAAAGCCGGTGAGGCCAGGGGCTGCACGGATATACTCATCTTCCACATAGATACGAACGGGGTTGATGCCCTCGGCATAGTAAGCGCCGGAGGGAGAAGCGATGATGCAGAAGGTGTAGGTGGGAGAAGCATGCACGCCCAGGCCCACATCGGTGGCGAACATGAAGGGGCGCAGATACAGAGAAGCACCATCGGTATGAGGCACCCAGTCTTTATCTACTTCTACCAGAGCCTTGCAGGCCTGCACAAAATCTTCTACAGGAATCTTGGGCATGCACAGACGGTCGCAGGAATCCTGCATACGAGCGCCATTGCACTCGGGGCGGAAGAGCTGGATCTTGTTGTCGGCCGTGCGGTATGCCTTCAGGCCCTCAAAAATCTCCTGTGCGTAGTGGAACACAACGCAGGCAGGATCCAGGTTGAAATCGCCGTAAGGAACGATACGGGGGTCATGCCAGCCCTTATCGGGTGCATAATCCATCAGGAACATATGGTCGGTAAACTTTTTGCCGAAGCCCAGCTTGCTCTCATCGGCAGGCTTTGCCTTGGGGGCAGTGTTTTTAGTGATTTTGATATCCAGCATAGTTATTTCCTCTTTTCCTTGAATTCGCATTCGCCGGCTTTGCTGAGAATCGCAGAAAGCCGCTCTGGATAATTATGTGTTCTTATTATAATACTATTAAAGTATGATTTACAAGACCTCGTGAATATTTTTCATGCGGGGAGATACCGAATTTTGCAAAATCAAAAAAATTCAGATTTTTTGAAAAAAAGTGTTGACATGAGCACTGCAGAGTGCTAAAATACATAATGTTCCGAGTGAACGGAATGTGCGCTGGTAGCTCAGCTGGATAGAGTGTCTGGCTACGAACCAGAAGGCCGGGGGTTCGAGTCCCTCCCAGCGCACCAAGAATAAACCGCAATGATACGATAAGTATCTTGCGGTTTTTCTTTTTGTATTGATTTTGATTCTGCAGCAATTTTTGGGGATTATAAATTGCTGTCAATGAAAAAACGCCTGGTTTCCTGCATTTCGGGAAACCAGGCGCTTTTATACGATTTTCAAATTCAATCTATTATAGAATTCCAAGCTCTTCCAGCAGAATACGGCGAATGCGGGCATGGTCGTTGCCCTCCAGCGAGAGCACCGTGGCGACCATCTGCTTTTCTGGCCATATAAGGCAGACCTGCCCGTAGTTGCCGGAAGCCATATAAACGCCTTCTTTAGGGGTCATCCAGAACTGATAGCCATAGCCGGCGCAAAGCTCAGCTGGCTTTTCTGGTTCTGCGGTCGAAACCTGCTTGACCGTGGCTCTTTGCAGGTAGTCTTCGGGAATGAGAGTCTGTTCTTTCCACCGGCCTTTTTGCAGCAGCATCTGCCCAAACCGGCTCAGCTCATCCAGCGTCATATAGCAGCCATTGGCGGCATACACATGCCCCCTCGGGCACAGTGTCCAGTCCGGATTGCCAATGCCAATCGGCTCAAACAGTCGCCAGCGCAGATATTCCAACAGATTTTGCCCGGCGCGTTTTTCAATCAGAGCACTGATGATATAAGTATTGAAGTTGCTGTACAGGAATTTTTTGCCGGAGGGGTGGTCAAAGTTTGCATGAAAAAAATACTCTATCCAGTCCTTGACCCGGTATCGCTCGGGAGAATCCGTAAAAAAGAGAGGATCTGCCAGACCCGTGGTCATGGTAAGCATCTGGGTCAGGTTGGTGTTCAGCAAAAAATCATTGGCGGTCTTTGGCACATACTCCGGGAACGCTTCGCAGATTTTTTCATCCAGTCGAATCAGCCCCTCGCCCTCGGCAATGCCCACGGCCACTGAAACAATGCTCTTGCTCACGGACATCAGATTCAGGCGGGTTTGCAGCGGAAACGCCTGCCAGCTGTCCACAACTTCTCCACCCTGCCGCAGTTGGGCATAGAGCATATTTTTATTCTCGACACGGCATCGCTCAACAAAATTTCTAAGGTCTTTCATTGTATCTCCTCATCTGTCTGGGTGCAGATTTTCACAGCGTGGAGGGAGTCTGAATATCGGTAAATTTCTGCATGGAGCGCAGACAGTCCTCATAGCGGTCTGCCAGCCAGCCCCGCACGCCCTCTGCACCGGTAATCAGCGCATCTGCCGCCGACATCGCAGAACCATCCAACACATTGATCAGCCCGCAGAGATGTGGGTGCGGATTGATATAAACATCCACACCGTGAGCCTTACAGTAATTCCAGCTTTTGACACAGCTCCCTGCAAAAATGCCTGCCTGTGTCACGGCATGGTCAGCTGTTTCGTAATACTCGCCGGGGTATTGTCCCGGACCGAACACCCCGTACCCACCGAAAAACAGCACCTTATGCTCCACACCGCAGTGGTGTACCGGAAAAATATAGTTCAAGCAGCCGGGCGTATGGCCAGGCGCCTTCATCACGGTTACGGTATGCTGTCCAAAAACAACAACCTCGCCATCTTTTACCAGATGCGTGATATGCGGCATAGGGTCAGCTTTATCCCGGTTATCCGGCGAAGTGGCCATAAACAACGTGTCTGTTTGGCTCAGAGCTACCCGACAGCCGGTGCGGCGGCGAATGTGCTCAGCACCCAAATAATGATCAAAATGTCCGTGCGTGAGGAAAATTTCCACAACAGGCTCCTCGGCAAGGCCCAGCTTTGCAAGACCCGGCATCAGATATTGCTCGTCGGCATCCGGGATTTCCATGGCATCAAAAAGTACCAGCCCGGCTTCGGTTCGCAGGATATGAAAGCCTTCCTTTTTGTGACCTACATAATAGTAATCATCCAGCAGCTGCAGTGCTATAAAATCTTGATTGTGTTCTGTTTTCATACAGGTTCCTTTTAAACATGGATATTGGAAGAATACCCGCCCCGTGTGCAGTGGGGCGGATGCCTTCGGAAGAAAGAGCAGCGGGCGAAATCGAAACCGCCGTCTTTACGGAACAGGCACAGGCGCACCGGCTACAATACCGCCGAAAAGCCCGGGAATAAAGGCGGCGGCAATGCCTACGATGCAGTAGATGGCAATATAGGGAATGGCTCGCTTGCCAACCTCAAACACAGACTTGCCGGACATGGAGGCCATAATGAAGAGGCACAGACCCACAGGAGCGGTCAACGCACCAGTAGAATACACGAGGGTGATGCCCACCATGTTGGAGTAAGGCTCCAGACCGGCTGCCAGAATGATAGGGTAAATCATGGGGAAGATGAAAGAAGAACTTGCGGCATTGCAGCAGCCGAGAACCAGCACAGCAACCATGATGCCCAGCACAATGGCAGTGCCCGAAATATCATTCTCGGTGATGAAGCTTGCCACGGCAGCGGTCACATTCAGCTTGGACATTACGCCGGAAAGCACATTGGCAAAGGCCACCATCGCAAGCAGGGCGGAGCCGCCGCGCAGGCTCTTGCGCAGGATGCCGGGCAAATCCTTCCAGGCAAAGGCTTTGTAGACATAAATGCTCACAAGCACCGCGTACACCAGAGAAATAGCAGCTGCCTGTGCAGCATCGCCGATTCCCAAAAAAATGATGCTCAGAATCAAAACAGGGGTCATGAGTGCCCAAACGCTCTCTTTTATTACATTGCCAAGGCCCTGATTGCGCAGGTTATCCACCCATGCGTTTATTTTTTCCTGATCACCATTGCCGCAGACCATGCATCGAATGTAGCAGTAGAAAATCATCAGTATGCCGCAGGCCACGCCCAGAATGGCGGAAACCTTATACAGAGTAACAACATCCAGACCGCCGGTGAAATTGCTGATGCTGGTGATCAACGAGCTGGGAGGAATAATGCAGCCCAGCGTACCTGCACACATGATGATAGCAGCGCTGAAGGCTTTTTCATAGCCAAGCTCTACCAGCAGCGGGTAGCACATGGCAGCAATAGCAGCCGTCGTGGCGGGTGCTGAGCCGGAAATAGCGCCGTACAGCATACAGGTGGCAATGGTCAGAATCGGCATAAAGCCTTTCTTTTTACCCAGAAAATAAGCAAAAACATTGAAAATCTTATCGGTGATCTGCCCCTTGGACATCACATCGCCCGAAAGAATGAACAGAATGATAACCAGACCGGTATTATTGGAAAAAAGGCTGTTGACAAATGTTGCTGTAATATTGGCAAGCGTAACATCCGTAGCGCCGGGAAATGCAAAGGGAATCGCCATGCCCGGGCCGGTGATAGCAAAAATCATGGGCATTCCAGCAAAGACAAGCAGCAGAAAGTACAGCCCCATAAAGAAAAGAATCGTCATGCTTTTTTACCTCCTTTAATCAGTCTGACGATAGTGCGCACCAGCGCAGCCAGCATACCAACCACGGAGGCGGCATAGGCAGGCCAGACAATCAAGGTGGGAATTTTGGCATTCATTTCACCGACGGCAATCGCATTCGTTAAGAGGGAAAAGCTGAAGAACAGGAGAACCAGCATAACCACACCCCCCACAATCTCGCTGAGGGCAGCTAAGGCTGCGCTAACGGGTGCAGGGTAAATTTTGTCGAACAGAGAGATGCGCATATGCGTTTTGTCCCGTGCACAAACGGCAATGCCAAGGCTCGCGATCCATGCATAGGCATAGTAGGAAATGCCCAGCAGCGAGGCATTCAAATCGGGAGAAATAAATTTCTGCCCCGCAAAGGTGAACAGGTGCAGAAAAACTGCAATCGCCAGAGGAATCAGCATCAGATTTTCTTCCAGCTCATTGAGAAAACTGTGGTCTTTTTTGTCCATAACAACTGTCCTTTCTCTTTTTGTTTTTAAGCGGTGTCCGCCTGATTCCTACCGCCCTTGGATTTGTGCAACATCCCCTTAATGAGTAAACATCTCAATAAAAATTATAAGCAGTTTAACGGCTTTCGCAAGAAAGGCTTCCTTCACCCAGCACAACTTTTTGGAATACTGGATTGGCAATTTTCTTATCGTTTTGCTCCCCAATATGATATAATCAAAAAAATGGACAGGAGGCGCACAACATGGATATTCGGCAGCTGGAGTATTTTCTGGCACTGGTCAAGCAGGAAAACATTTCCACCACGGCAGATCTTTTTGATATTACCCAGTCCGCTTTGAGCAAAAGCATTGCTAATCTGGAAAAAGAGGTGGGCGTCCGCCTGTTTGACCACCATGGCAACCGCATCGAGTTGAATGATTACGGGCGCAATTTTTCCGTTTACGCCGCCAAAGCCATTGAAACCATTGAAAGCGGCCTGTTCAGCACCCGCCAGACCATGTACGATATCTGCGGAAGCATCAGCATCACCTGCCATGCGTTTTCCGGTATACTGGAGGAAGTTGTGAGCGATTACCACTTTCTCAACCCCAATGTGCAGGTGGTGATCCACCGCCACTCTAACCGTGGTGCAAAAGAAAATGTGGAGGATTATGATTTTATTTTGTGCTCCAGCAGCGCCGTTTCGTTTTTGGAAAAATCCGAAAGCCGGGTTCCCATGGAACTGTTTCAGGAGGAAGTGGTGCTGCTGATTTCGGAAAAATACAAAAAATTTCCACCGGAGTGTACAGCTTTGCCGCTGGAAAGCCTGCGAAATGAAGCGTTTATCGGTATGCGGGACAGCAGCCAGCTGTTTCAGGATGCCACCTTCCGGCTCTGCACTGCAGCCGGGTTTATGCCACGAGTGGCATTTGAAACCAACGATTATCTGTTCAAGGTGCGTTTGGTTGGCACAGGCAGGGCGATTGCCTTTGTGCCGGAGTGCTGCGTGGATACCGCCCACCGCCTGTACCCGGATATTCGCTCCTACCACATTCTAAACACGGATACCCGCCGCAGCGTTTTTCTGATGCGCAAGCGCCGGGCGCTGATGTCGGAAGCGGCGCAGGATTTCTGGAATTTTACCATAGAGCACTTCCATTGCAAGCCGGACACGCAAAGTTGAGTATACAAAAGTGACCCCGAGAGTTTTCAAAAACTCCAGGAGTTACTTTTGTACATGGTAAAGGAAGTAATTGGCTTTTGTGCAGCGCTGTCTTACACCTGCGATACACCGGTATCCCGGGCGGCCTGTGCCACAGCGGCGGCAATGTAGTCCACCACACGGGTGTCGAAAACATCGGGGATGATGTGATCCTCGTTCAGCTCCTCATCGGTGATGATGCCCGCCAGCGCTCTGACGGCGGCCAGCTTCATTTCACTATTGATGTCGCGGGCACGCACAGAAAGTGCGCCCTTGAACAAGCCGGGGAACACCAGCACATTGTTGATCTGGTTGGGAAAGTCGCTGCGACCGGTGCCTATGACCCGTACTCCGGCGGCCTTGGCGACATCCGGCATAATTTCCGGCGTAGGATTTGCCATTGCAAAAACAATGGCATCCCGGTTCATGCTCTGTGCCATCTCTTCCGTCAGCACATTGCCGACACTGGTGCCGATGAACACATCGACGCCCTTGACAGCCTCGGCGAGATCCCCGGTGAGATGGCGGGGATTGGTGACAGTGGCCAGCCATGCCTTGTGGCCGACCAGACCTGCCGGACGCCCCGGGTACAGAATGCCGTGCTCATCCACTGCGGTGATATCGGTGGCACCGGCGGCCAGCAGCATTTTGATAATCGCTGTACCCGCGGCACCGGGGCCGTTATGCACGATTTTTACTTCGTTCAGGTTCTTTTTGACCAGCTTGAGCGCATTCAGCAGCGCAGCTGTCATGACAATTGCCGTGCCGTGCTGGTCATCATGGAACACGGGAATATCCAGCTTTTCCTCCAGCCGCTTTTCAATGTCGAAGCACTCGGGGCTGCGGATATCCTCAAGGTTGATGCCGCCGAACTGGGGAGCAATCAACTCTACAGTCCGCACCACCTCGTCGGGGTTCTCGGTGTCGAGGCAGATGGGGAAAGCATCCACGCCGCCGAACTCCTTGAACAGCACACACTTGCCCTCCATCACGGGCAGGCTGGCCGCAGCGCCGATGTTGCCAAGGCCGAGCACTGCGGTGCCGTTGGTGACGACCGCCACCATGTTGCTCTTAAAGGTATATTTGTAGACATCCTCCGGGTTGGCGGCAATCCTGCGGCAGGGCTCAGCCACACCGGGCGTGTATGCAATGGCGAGCTGGTCACGATTCCTGACCGGCGTTTTGCTGACCATGCCCACCTTGCCATGGCTTTTTTCGTGCAATTCCAGGGAAAGTTCGTTATAGTTCATAAAGCAGTTCTCCAAACATGAAAAATTCTCTTAGCGGCGCGCCGTTTTGCGGCTATGGCCGGAAATGATATGCCTTTATTACGGCTATTATATAGTTGAGCAAGTCTTGCTACAAGCAGACAAAATTTCTAATAGTGCAACTTTTGGGAATACTTGACGCTTTTTATCCGCCAATCAGCCCTTCCGAATTTTTGATCACCATTGTCGATTGCAACCAAAAAAGAGCTACTGCTCCGTGCTGTTTCCGCACTAAAATCGCAGACAATCTTATGGAATGCTGTATAGAGGCTGTCACGCCTATCGAAGATTATACTTATTGTCGGGAACCTGACTTTGAAAAAAATAAGGTCAAATGTTGGGGTGAAGAAGTAAAACAGACAAGAAATCGTAAAGAGGGGCAGAGCAAAAAGCAAAGCTGAACCCCAGTTTGTTTAAACAGGTTCTATAATAAAGCGCACCGCGCACGGCTTTAAAAGCCATGCGCGGTGCGTTTTATTTTATATAGTCCTGTTTACTCAAGGTCTCCGGTAAGCGTCATGATGGCAGAAAGCGCGGCCAGCGGAGCGGTTTCACAGCGCAAAATGCGCGGGCCCAGGCCAACGGCTTTGGCACCGGCAGCGGTGATCTGCTCGGCCTCCTGCGGGCTGAATCCGCCCTCAGAGCCGGTGATCACAGCGATCTTTTTGCCGCACCAATCCTGCCCGGCCAGCAGCTTTCGCAACGGGTCGCCGCCGCACTCGTAAAAGAAAAGCACAAGGTCGTACCCGGCCAGTGCGCCGCACAGAGCCTTTACATCTTTTAACGGCAGCGCTACATCGGGCAGCTTGCCGCGGCCGCACTGCTTGGCGGCCTCAAAGGCGATGCGCTCAAAGCGCACGGCCTTTTTTTCTTCGTTTTTGGGGGCGGCCACACAGTAGCGGCTGAAAAACGGCACGATATGCGCCGCGCCCAGCTCTACGCCATGGCGGATGATCTGCTCAAGCTTATCCTGCTTGGGGTAGCCCACAAACAGCGTGACCTCCGCGCCCGGCTCGGCAGCGCTGGGGTAGCCCGGCTCTACGCTGAATTCTACGCAGTCGGGGGCAACCGCCGTAACGGTGGCTGTATACTCGGTGGCATTGCCGTCGCACAAAACAACGGTATCGCCCACCTTACCGCGCATGACCTTGGCCAGGTGATGCGCATCATCGCCATGCAGGCGGGCTTTGCCATCGGCAATATCTGTGGTAAAATAGCGGTGGGGCATACGGTGGCCTCCCTTATGCTTTGCGAGCCAGGATGCACTCCCAGCCGCGCTTTTCACGCACTTCGATCACTTTAAGGCCCACTTTCTGCAGGCCTGCGATCACTTCATCTTTTTTCTGGTCGATGATGCCGCTGGCGATAAACAGGGTATCCGGCTTCATGAGGGCAGGCAGGTCGGGCGCAAGGCTCAAAATAGCGGCTGCCACGATGTTGGCTGTGATAATGTCATACTGGCCCTCGGCCTGGTCGCTCAAATCGCCCACCAGCACCTTAAATTTATCCTGCACGCCATTCAACGCCGCGTTTTCGCCCGCAGTGCGCACGCACATGGGGTCGATATCCACGCCCTCGGCGCTGCCTGCGCCCAGCAGCAGGGCCGCAATGGCCAGAATGCCGCTGCCGGTGCCAATATCCAAAAGGCGCTCGCCGCCCTTTACAAACTCATCCAGCGCTTCCAGGCACAGGTTGGTGGTTTCATGCGTGCCGGTGCCAAATGCCATGCCGGGGTCAAGCTTGAGCACAGCGCGGCCCTCGGTGTTCTGATACTCTTCCCAGCTGGGCACAACGGCCAGCCGCTTGCCGATCTCAAGGCTGTGGTAATACTTTTTCCAGCCGTTCTGCCAGTCTTCCTGCTCTACGCCGCTGGTGCTCATGGTGTAGGCAATACCGCTGGCCTCCAGCTTTTCTTTAAACAGAGCCAGAATTTCGGCAGGGTGCTCCTCAGGGCTCAAGTACATGTGCACGATCACGGTATCGCGGTCTTTTTCCAAAAGATCCTTTTCGATCAGGTCGATATGGGCAATGGCCTGCACCTGCTCTTCCAGATCGCTGTAGTCTTCAATATAAATGCCGCCGTTGGCGATCATGGTGGCAATGGCTTCGGCTGTGTCGGCATCCGCTTTTTTTACGGTGATGCTGATATCGGTCCATTCCATAAATGGGGGCCTCCTTTTTTACTCCGTTGATTTTTTATTATTATACACAAATTATTGCCCGGGGAAAAGTTTTTTTCTGAAAGGCCCGGGCAGAAAGGGTTTCAGGCTGTTATGCAAAATACCATCTGCCGACTGCGGCCGGTTTTGCCGAAGGAAGCTGCCGTGATCTACAAGCAGCACATGGTACGCGATTTTCCCGATTCTGAGCGCAAGCCGTTTGCCATGATCCGCGAGGGCATGGAGCGCGGCACCTACGACTTTTTAGCCCTGCAGAACGGGCAGGGCCTGGCCGGTTATGCGGCTTTGGTGGCCGAGCCTGGGCAAAACACCATTCTGCTGGATTATTATGCCGTTCTGCCCACTTTGCGCGGCAGCGGTGCAGGCACGGCAGGGCTGGCGCTTCTGCGGCAGTATTACGCCGGTAAGCGGGATAATATTTTGATCGAGAGCGAACACCCCGGCGAAGCGCCCGACCCGGCATTGGCCGAGCGGCGGCTGGGATTTTACACCCGCGCGGGCTGCCGTGCCACCGGCATTGCCGAGCGTTTATTCGGCGTGCGGTATGATATTTTTTCACTAGACTGCTCGGCACAGGGTGCTGCACGCAGCACGCCGCTTTTGCAGAATGATCTGGAAGCGCTTTACCGCCGCATGATCCCAGAGCCTGCGTTTTCGCTGAATGTTCAGTTTGGCGATGACGCACTGCCGCCGCGGCCTGCGGTAAAGTGGCGGTGACCTATAATAAAACCGCTTGCTATAAAGTCAAAGCCGCGCTATAATAACTAAGCTAGGGAATGAAGTTCTCCCCGGGCGGCACATGACTGCCCAAACCGCTTGATCTTTCAGCTGATGACTTCTGTGTCTTTTTTCTGCAAACAGGCACAGAAAGCATCGGCTTTTTTTGTGCCGAAAACAAAACTGTTGGAGGAATTTATGCTTACTTCGCTTGCACTCATCTTTTTAGTGGGCCTCGGCATGGCGGCGCTGTGCCAGGCTGTTCACCTGCCGCGCATCATTGGTATGCTGGCCACCGGCATTTTGCTGGGGCCCTATGTGCTGGGCTGGCTGGATGATTCGATCCTCTCCATTTCCGGCGAGCTGCGGCAGATGGCGCTGATCATTATTCTGCTCAAGGCTGGGCTTTCGCTGAATTTGGCCGACCTCAAAAAAGTAGGGCGGCCCGCGGTGATGATGTCCTGCGTACCGGCGGGGTTTGAGATATTGGCCTATGTGCTGTTTGCCCCGGCTGTTTTGGGGCTGCCCCGCATTGAAGCCGCTGTGATGGGTGCGGTACTGGGGGCCGTTTCACCCGCCGTGGTGATCCCGCGTATGGTGCAGCTGATGGAAAACGGTTACGGCAGCAACAAAAGCATACCGCAACTGATTATGGCCGGTGCCTCGTGTGACGATATTTTTGTGATCGTGCTGTTTTCTACCTTTTCGGGCATGGCGCAGGGCGGGGCCGCAAATATTCTGGATTTTGTGAGCATTCCGGTTTCGATCATACTGGGCATTGCCCTTGGGGCTGCTGTGGGCACCGCGCTGAGCGCCTTTTTTGAAGCCGCCTATGCGCATGGCAGGCATGTGCGCAACAGCACCAAGGTGATACTGGTATTGGGCACGGCCTTTTTGCTGATGACTGCCGAAACCTGGCTGAAAGGGCATGTGCCTGTATCCGGTCTTTTGGCCGTGGTGAGCATGGCGTGCGCCATCAAGCTGCGCAGCACAGGCTTTGTGACAAAACGACTTTCGCAGAAATTCGGCAAGCTATGGATCGCCGCCGAAGTGATCTTGTTTGTGCTGGTGGGTGCGGCGGTGGATATCCGCTATACACTGGCCGCCGGGCCGCGCGCCGTGGCCATGATCTTTTTGGCATTGGCAGTTCGCGCCGCTGGCGTTTGCCTGTGCCTTTGCGGCACGCAGCTGAATGCCCGCGAGCGGCTTTTCTGCGCGATTGCTTATCTACCCAAGGCCACCGTGCAGGCAGCCATCGGCTCGGTGCCCATGGCGATGGGACTGGGGTGCGGGCAGCTGGTGCTCTCGGTGGCTGTGCTGGCCATTTTGCTCACCGCCCCGCTGGGCGCGCTGGGCATGGACCTGAGCTATCAGAAGCTGCTGGAAAAACAGTCGTAAGCTAGGCGGGCACGCCCCGCATAAACCAGCCTTTTCCCGGGCACACTTTCCGGAAAGGAGGCTGGTTTTTATTATGCAGGAAAACGGCGAAAATGCCCGGCCGCGCAGCCGGAATATGCAGCTTACGCCCGAAGAATACAGCCAGATGATCGGGCGCGCCTCGCCTAAAAGCCCTTTGGGGCTGGATATGCTGTGGGCATTCTGCGTGGGCGGCGGCATCTGCCTTTTGGGCGAAGTGCTTCGGCAGTTTTATTTAGGGCGCGGGTATACCCTGGGCGATGCAGGCACGCTGACCAGCATTACACTGATCGGCCTTTCGGCGCTGCTCACTGCGCTGGGGTGGTATCAAAAGCTGGCGGCCAAGGCCGGGGCAGGCACGCTGGTGCCCATTACGTGCTTTGCCAATGCCGTGGTGAGCCAGGCCATTGAATTTAAGGTAG
This sequence comes from Gemmiger sp., assembly GCA_963629755.1. Taxonomy (GTDB): domain Bacteria; phylum Bacillota; class Clostridia; order Oscillospirales; family Ruminococcaceae; genus SFIE01. The sequence continues at coordinate 17,435 of CAVGKH010000003.1, read as the reverse complement.
AGGGCCTGGTGACCGGCGTAGGTGCCAAAATGTTTGCCATTGCCGAGCCGGTGATCGTATACGGCACGCTGACCAGCTGGGTATGGGGCCTTCTTTATGCGGCTCTGCGGGCATGGGGGTAAGGCTTATGCGAAAAAAAGACAGTATCGTGTTTCAAAACCCGCCTGCCGTGCTGGCCTGGGCAGCTGTGGGCGACAAAAAAGAAAGCAAAGGGCCTTTAGGCGCCTTGCTGGATGAAACGGTTTCAGACAATACTCTGGGGGAGGAAAGCTGGGAGACCGCCGAGAGCGACCTGCAGCGGCGTGCCGTGCAGCGTGTGCTGCAAAAAGCCGCCACCGGGCTGGCCGGGGTGGATATTGCCTTTGCCGGAGATCTGCAGGCACAGTGCACAGCCAGTGCCTACACACTGCGCGCGCTGGATGTGCCGTTTGCCGGGCTGTACGGCGCCGAGAGCCTTGGCATGGCCGCCTGCTTTTGCGGCACAGGGCTGGCAGGCAAAAATACCCCCTCTGCCGGTTTGGCCCTGCAGAGGGGGTGAAATTATGCTGTAAAGCTTATCTTTCAGATATCCAGTGCGGCGTGGTAGCCCCAGTACACAGCGTTGGTAATGGTGCTTACGCGGCTGGCATCGCCGATCACGGCGGTATAGGGTGCGCTGTCGCGCAGGGCTTCTACCATAGCGGTGCGGCTGCGCTGGCCCAGGGCGCAGATCACACTGCTGCCGGGCACCAGGATCTTGTTGCCGTCCTTCTGCTCGCACAGAATGCCGTCAGGGCGGACTTCCAGGCCCTTGCAGCCGGTGTGCACCGTTACATACTTGGCGATCTCTGCCAGCAGCAGCGGGCGGTGGCGCACATTGGCATCGGGGGCCAGCTCGTCGCGCATTTCTACCAGATGCACGGTTTTGCCTTCCTGCCCCAGATGGATCGCGCACTCGCAGCCGGCCAGACCGCCGCCGAACACCACAACATCCTGGTCCACTTTGTCTTTGTTTTTATAGTAGTCGTTCACCACTACCACATTGTCGCCGTGCAGGCCGGGGATCGGCGGCACCAGCGGCTCGGAGCCCACTGCAATGATCAATGCATCAGGGGCCTCTTTTTCTATATATTCCGGCGTTACTTCCGCGCCCAGGCGGATCTCAGCACCGGCCTTGCGGGCCATTTTTTCGTAGGTGCCGGTCAGCTGGTACATTTCCTGCTTAAAGGGCAATGCCTGCTCGCTGCGCAGAATGCCGCCCAGCTCGCTCTCTTTCTCGCACAGAATCACCTGGTGGCCGCGCATAGCCGCCGTGTAAGCGGCATACAAGCCGCCGGGGCCGCCGCCTGCCACAAGCACCTTCTTTTTAATAGGCGCAGGCTGGATCTCGCTGCCTTCCATTTCGCGGCCGATCAGCGGGTTCACTGTGCAGCGGCGGGTGCTGGTAGCGGCGCGCTCAGCCATGCAGGTAAAGCAGCGCAGGCAGCGCACGATCTCATCATCATGGCCTTCCATCACCTTGCGGGGCAAGAACGGATCAGCCAGCAGGGCACGCGCCATATACACGATGTCAGCCTTGCCGCTGGCAATGATCTCCTCCATCTGGGCGGGGTCGTTCAGGCCGCCCAGCGTGGCAACAGGCTTGGAAATATGCTTTTTGATCTCCGCAGCCAGATACACATTCACGCCGTGCTCGGTGAACATGCTGGGATGCGTGCGGCCAAAGGTGCGCTGGTAGGTGCCTGCCGAAACATGCAGCAGGTCATAGTAAGGCTCCAGTTCCTGCGCAATGCGCACGCCCTCGGCCAGATCATAGCCTTCGGGCACCAGCTCGCTGCCGCTCAGGCGGAACTCAATGGGGAAGCCGGGTCCAACGGCCTCGCGCACGGCGACCAGCACTTCTTTGGCCAGACGGCAGCGGTTTTCAAGGCTGCCGCCGTATTCATCGGTGCGGTGGTTGAACATGGGGCTCAGGAACTGATTGATGAGCCAGCCATGGCCGCCGTGGATCATGATCATTTCAAAGCCTGCGCGCTTGGCAAGGCCTGCCACGCGGCCATAGCTGGCCACGATCTCATCAATCATGGGCTTGGTGAGGGCTTTCACCTGCACACCATCGGGGCGCACGCAGTCGCTGGCGCTCCACTGCACCAGATCGTGCTGCTTGCTTTTATCGGTCATATAAGTGCCCGCATACATGCCGCTGTGGCTCAGCTCCAGGCTGGGCATACCGCCGTGGCGGCGAATGGCATCGGCGGTGTAGGTAGCAGCGGCCAGGCTGTTGAGAATGCTGGTATCCAGATGGTAGGCGTGGCTGCCGTCAGTTTCCGGGTGCACCATGCACTCTGAAACCGTTACCGCTGCCGCGCCGCCCTTGCTGCGAAGCTCATAAAAAGCGGTGCTCTTGGGGCCGATGCAGCCGTCGTTTTCAATGTCGGTGCCGCCCATAGGGGCCGAGAACATACGGTTGCGGAAGGTCACGCGGCCAATGGTGATAGGTGCGGAAAGATGTGGGAATTTTCTTTGCATAGCGTTTCTCCTATTCCTGTTTATTTTCTTAAATCATAGCTATTAATATATAATAATAAATATTTGTTATAATTGCATTATATCATACTATTGTTAGCCTGCACAAGCGGGTGCACCGTTAAACTTTGTAACATTTTTTGGAAAACCGCTTTTTTGTGCGTTTTTATTCTGCCCAGGCACGGTGCAAACGCTCGGCCAAGGCAGGAATGCGCTCGTTTTCCAGCGCCGAGTAGCCTACCACCACCGTGTTGGGCGGGCAGGAGGCCGCATCGGCCATGTAATAGCTGCCCAGGCCGCGCAGATTCACCCCGGCCTCTGCCGCACGGGCCACCATTGCGCTTTCGCCCGGGCCGCCGGGCAGCGTGAGCAGCAGGTGCAGGCCGGTGTGCCGCCCATGCAGGCGGATATTTTCGCGCCCGAAGGCGGCTTCCAGCGCGGCAGCCAGCGCCTCCATGCGGGCCTTGTAGGTAAGGCGCATGCGGGCCAGGTGCCGCGCAAAGTGCCCCTCGGTGATAAAGCGGCAAAGGGCCTGCTGGTCAAAACGGCTCACGGGGCAGCTGTAGGCTGCATACATTTTGCGGTAGGCTGCCAGCAATGGCGGCGGCAGCACCATGCAGGCAATACGAATGCTGGGCGCCAGGCTTTGGGTAAAGGTCGTCAGATAGATCACCGGCCCCTCCGGCCCGGCCATGCCCTGCAGGCTGGGCAGCGGGCGGATATCATAGCGAAACTCGGAATCGTAATCGTCTTCCAGAATATAGCGGCCCGGCTGCTCAAGTGCCCAGCGTATGAGCTGTGCCCGGCGCGGTGCAGGCATAGTAACGCCTGTGGGAAAATGGTGGCTCGGGGTCACATAGCAAAGCTCTGCCCCCGATGCGCGCAGCCCCGCAAGGCTCAGGCCGCCCTCGTCAATGGCCACCGGGCGGCTTGGCACACTGCCCACCTGCAAAATAGCGCTGGTGCGGCGGTAGCCGGGGTTTTCGACCGCTGCAGTTTTGCCCACAAACAGCCTTGCCAGCTGCCCCAGCAAATATTCGGTGCCTGCGCCTATTACAATCTGGTCTGCCGTGCAGGCCACGCCGCGATATTGCTGCAAATGCCCGGCAATGGCCGTGCGCAGGCTTTCATCCCCCAAAGGGTGGCCGTGGCGCAAAAGCTCAGGTTGGTTGTACAACAGCTCTTTTTGAATGCGCCCCCACTGCCGAAACGGAAACAACTTGGTATCCACGCCGCCGGTAGTAAGGTCAAACGCAAATTGATGCGCGGGCTCCGGCGGTTTTGGCGCGGGCTGCGGTGCGGCGGCAGGGAGTATGCCCTGCGAAAGGGCATCGTATTCCAGCACTATAAAGCCGCTGCGGGGACAGCTTTCTACCAAGCCCTCAGCTGCCAAGATCTGGTAAGCGGTATCCACCGTGTTCACGCTTACGCCCAGCTGCCCGGCCATCGAGCGCTTGCCGGGCAGGCGGCTGCCCGCCGGGCGCGCCCCGGTGCGGATCTCGGCGGAAAGTGCGCGGTAAAGCTGCTCATACAGCGGCAGCGAGCTGTGTGCATCAAAGCTTATCATGGTTAAACTGACCTCATAAAAAAGTTTATTTCTGGTTATTTCAGTAGAATCAGATCGTTTTATAATAGGAGCATACACCTGCAAGGGCCTTTGGGTCAAGCAGCGGGTGGGGAAAAGTACAAAAGAAAGAATAGAGGAAAAGAAAATGTCTGTTGCAATTATCTGGCTTCTGCTGTTTTTGGCGGTAGTGCTGGCCCTGCTGGTAGCCGTGCTCACCCATACAAAATTTACCCCGCGCAAGATCGCGGTGATCGGCATGATGGCCGCGCTGAGCTTTGTTGCCTATGAGTTTTTCCGCATTCCCAATGTGTTCGGCACAGGCTCCAGCTTTCATTTGGGCAACACCTTCACCGCGCTGACCGCCCTTCTGCTGGACGGTGTTTCCGGCGGCTTGGCTGGTGCCATCGGCCTGGCCCTGGCCGATATTGTTGCCGGTGACCCCGGTTATGCGCTGACCACCTTTATTTTAAAGTTCATCATCGGCCTTGCCTGCGGCGCCTGCGCCAAGCATGTATTCAAGCTACATGAGCTTGACCCCAAAACGCCCCCCCGCGGCAAATACCTGCTGGCCGTTACCGGTAGCGCATTCAGCGGCCTTTTGCTGAATGTGTTTACCGACCCGTTTTTGGGCTACTTCCGCAACCGCTACATTTTTGGCCAAACGGTAGAGCTGGCCAGCATTGCCACCAAGATCGCCAGCGGCGTAACGCTGGTAAACAGTATTCTTTCCTGTGTGTGCGCCGTCATCTTGTATCTGGCGCTTCGCCCTGCTCTGGAGCGCAGCAAGCTGCTGTAAATCAAGCTTTAGCAGAAAACATTTTGCCCCGGTTTTAAAGCCGGGGCAATTTTTTAGGCAGTTTTTCAAAAAAGGGGATTGACACGCCCCTGTAACTGTGCTAATATATATGAGCACCCAATGAGGGGGCGCTCTGACGCGGAGTGGAGCAGCCCGGTAGCTCGTCGGGCTCATAACCCGAAGGTCGTAGGTTCAAATCCTGCCTCCGCAACCATCAAAACCTTGCTTAATCGAAAGATTTAGCAAGGTTTTTCTTTTATCCTGTTCTGTGCGGTTCATTTGTGGTTCATTTTACTTTTTGGTTGTGCCGAATACCAAATCATTCATACTGACACAGGCGCGCAGCCTGGCCTGGTTAATGATATGCGCATATCGAGTAGCAATAGTGTTTGATGTATCTCCCAGATAATCTGCTACAGTAATAATGTCCATTCCGTCTGCCAACATATTGGATGCTACCGCATGGCGAAATGCATGAGGATTCAGATGTGGATAAGTAGGATCTTTCTTTCGCTGAATCGCGCTCAACCTTTTCAGATACTGTGTAATGGTGTCTGGGTTCATCATACCGCCCGTTTCTCCGGTAAACAGATATTCTGAATCTGTCCACATATCACCATAGGCTTCTCGTTGCTCATCGTGCCATCTCATATAATCAGCCAATATCTTTATCATCCGGTCAGATAATGATAGCAGTCGGGGCTTGTTATTCTTGGTCGTTGGTTTTTCATAAGTTCCATTTTTGGAGTCGTGATAGATGCAAGACTGGATAAGAATAGTTTTGTCTTTAAAGTTAATGCTGCTCCGCTTCAATCCTGCGCATTCTCCCCGACGAATGCCCAATACCATATTCAGTTGACAAGGTACCAGGTAACTTTTCAACTACAAGTGTTCAAGTTGAACTTGCAATTTAAGAAAAATTTATTATTGACAAGAAGCGTCAAAATTGTTATACTCTTCACATAGTTTGGCGGCGCGTGTCGCTTTTCTTTTTCTGTAATGATTAGTCATATCTAACCAAGTGCAAAAGAAACGGCGGCATTTTCTTTCGCGCGGAGGTTAGCTGCATCTAACTATAAATACCAACAGCTTTTAGGAGACTGCTTATGCTGTCATGGATTCGTTTACATAAAAACATTTCTCTTGTCTGCGCTGCCTTGGCAGTGATCGTCATTGTGGGCGCGGGGCGGTTTTTCATGCCCAAAGGCGAGGTGACAAGCTTTGCCCCCGAATTTGAAACCGCGCAGTCACAAATGGTTTCCGAGGGCGGCACTTCTGCCGGGATCCGCATTCCCGGATACACGATCATTCCCATCAAGGCAGGCTCTGCCGATGTGGATATCGATTTGACAAATCCCGAAGAAAATCAGGTATATTTTCAAATCACTTTTCTTTTGGATGGCGAGCAGATTTATCAATCAAAGCTCATCAAGCCGAGCGATCACCTTTATCACATTACGCTCGACCGCGCTTTGGCCGCAGGAGATTACGACCTGACCATTCGGTATGATACCTTTTCGATGGACGGCGAATATTCGCCGCGCAACGGTGCTTCGGTAAACTGCATACTGCGCGCAGCCTGAGCGCCCCAAATCAGAATTAAAAGCACATCCGGTGCTTTTAAGATACCAACTTATCAAAGGGGCTTTGCCCCCCCCGCAAAAAAGGAGGACTTTATGAAGTTCAAGAAGATTTTCAGCGCTGTTATGGCCTGCGCCATGGCAGCCAGCGTATCGGCAGTCGGTGCTTTTGCTGACAGCACTGTGGAAAACGGCACCTACACCGGCACCATTCACTTCCACAATGCCACCAACCCCGCCAACTACAGTATGTGCGATTCCATTTTTGCACATGAGGCGGATATTACCGTGACCGATGATTCTGCAAAGCTGACCTTCTATGTTGCTTACCCGATCCCGGCCTTTTCCGATCAGGGTACAGATGGCACCATCAAGGATGTCAAAATGACAGTAGGTGAAACCACTTATGAGTGCGATAGCGACATCGAGACGAAGGCTGAAAAGACCTTTGATACCACCGGTGCGCTGTTCGGCATCAATGCCGGTGATGAGCTGACTACGCAGGCCATCAGCATTTCGCTGCCCCGCTCGGCTGTAGACAGCTTTGAAGACGGTATTGAAACCAGTGCTTATGTAAATGTAGTCATGAATTCCACTCAATCCTTCTTTGTCAAGATTACTGATTTGGAGAAAGTCGTTCCCGCCACCGAAACCTCCATTCAGTCCGCTACCGTTACAGCTGAAGTCGTTGCTCCCGCCCCCACTTACGATGTAACTGTTCCCGAAAGCGTAGCCATGGGCACTCTGAGCACCACCGAAGACAACACCCAGAACATTGATGTTGCTTTCTCCAGCGAAAATCTGGGCGAAGGCTATGTAAATGTGACCGCTGCCGCTTCCGGCAAGCTGACAAGCGGTGAAAACTCGCTGGTCTTCACCAACGACTTCGGCACCCAGAAGTTTACCGCCGACACCGACAAGCTGAGCGGCACTATCACCGTAAAGGCTGCCGATGTGGCCAAGGCTGCCGCAGGCAACTACACCGGCACCGTAAACTTCACCATTGAATACTACGCAGCAGACTGATAAAGGTTTTTTCTGTAACCTATGCCCGCCTGGGTTTCGCCGGGCGGGCTTTTTTGATACGGAGTACGATATGATTTTTCAAGGTTTTTCCCGCCGTGCTGTCGCTTTGAGCGCGGCGGCGGTCATGGCGGCTTCTTTCTGTCTGCCTTCGTATGCAGAAAAAGCCGATACAAAGCTGACGGCGGCTGTTCCCATTCATACCGCCGACTACAGCATCGATATTCCCTCTGAGATCTCGCTGGGCAGCCTGAGCAGCGAAAAGGATACCGTGTGGGATTATTCCGTAAAGCTCGTGCCGGGCAGCACTGCTGAAACCGATATCGGCAGTATACAGATCACGGCCGAACCGGAAGTTGAACTGCATTTTACCGGCAAACGGGGTGTGGCTGTGCAGTCTACGAAAAGCATTTTGTGTAAAAATACCCTTACCAATGCCCTGCTCACTCCACAGTATCTTGAGCAGAGCGGTGCGCTGCGCGTGTCGGCAGAGGATATAAAAAACGCCGCAGCAGGGCATTATCAAGGCACGCTTAACTTTACTGTAACCTACACGCCGGATAATATAAGCCCTTCGCCGCAACCGAGCAGCTCCCCGTCCCCAACGGCGGCGCCCACACCCACACCAAGCGCTGCGCCCACTCCTACCCCCACTCCAACAGCGCAGCCAACCGCCACGCCCACTCCTTCTTCTGGCAACGGAAAATATAAATACCGACTCAGCGTGAGAAAGAGCGATGATTTTTCCTCTGCCAGTATGTGCGACCCGCTGTTTTACAATTATGCAGATGTTTCGGTAACCGATGGCAGTGCAGCAGTTACACTGTATGTGATCGACCCGATTCCCAAATATCCCGCTGCCGAAAACAGCCCGCCGCTGAAAGATATCCGCCTTACCTATAGCGGCACAAGCTATACGGCCAGCATGGGCACGGAGCATACAGCCCGCGCATTTGAAGCGAACAGCACCTTTATTGGGGATGCAGGCAGCTATAACGCCTTGCCGCTCACCTTTACTGTGCCTTACGCGGCTATTACAAGCTCCGGCAGCAAAACGCTGCTCTGCTCGGCCTATGTAAATGCCGTTATGAAAAGCACTCAGCAGTTCTACCTGGTATTTTCTGACGGCGTAAAAGGCGAAACCGAGCCGGAAGGCACGCCGATCACCATTACGGCCACAGAAAGCACGGCGATTTCGGATGCCGTAAGCACCAACTCTGTTACGCAGAGCACCGGCGTGAAAGACGGCAGCTATCAGATACCGGTCAGCGCCAAAAAGGCCTCCAGCGAAGAAGACAGCATGATGCAGCAGTATATGCTGCACACCGCCGATCTGCTGGTAAAAAGCGGGAAATACACCCTGACCGTGTATGTGCAGCACACCGTGGCCGGAATAACGGGCGGCGGGCCGCAGTACATCAGCTATAACGGAACAAAGGCTGCAAAAAAGGAGAACGCCAAAACCACCGGCGGCACGGCTTACGACAGCTTTACCTTTTCACTGGGCGAAAGTATGCCCTCGGTGATGAAAGTGAATATGTACATCAACGCCATGAGCATGGAAGTAAGCGCGCGGCTGGTGTTTGATCTGAGTGCTTTGCAGGGCACGGGCAAAAGCAGCAGCCAGAGCAGTGCAGCTTCCACAGAATCTGAAAGCGCCGCCTCTGCAGCAAGCGCCGCTTCCAATACGGCAAAAGCTTCGCAAAGCAGCACTGAAAGCACACAGTGCGGCATTAGCAGCCTGAAACTGGGCACTTCCGCAGTCTGGCAGGCGGTTTTGTATATTCTGCCTGTACTGGCAGCGGTAGGCGGATGTGCGCTATACTGGTGGCTAAAAAAACGAGGTTCGTAAAAATAATGAATGCTAAAAAATATATAAAAAGCGCTGCCATGTCTCTCCTAGTGCTGGTTTTGCTGCTGTTTGCCGCGGCAGCGGTGAGTGCCAATGCCGAGCCGCTCAGCTGCCAAACAGGAACTGCGCATGGAAGCTATCGCGACCCGCAAACCCAACAGATCGAGGATTCCGGCGGCGAGAGCAATGAAGCGCTGGGGCAGAGCATGGTAGAAAATGTGGTGCTCGGCCCTGCTCTGCTGGAAAGTGCGCCGAACGGAGGCTATTATCTTTCGGTGCGCTACGGGCTGATGAACAATATTTCCAGCACGGCGTTTTCGGTGCAGTATCCCGGTGATACGGACTGGGCAGAAGTGCAGTCCGTAAAAACAGGCGAAACGACCGAAACGGCTGACCTTCGCGTGGCGGTAAAAAGCGCCGATGCCATTCTGCGCGCCGAATTTTATGTGGATGCCATGGGGCGAAGCGTGGTTTTCTATGTAACAGCGGATTCCTGGACGGAAGGCAACACGGAAAATTTTGCGCAGATGGACAGTGCGGATGCCGAAAGCAGCGATGACTTTCTTTCTTCGACGCAGGGGCTTGTGATCGGCGGCGGAAATACCGCTGCAGCACAAACTCAGCCTGCCAGTACCACCGGAAGCAGCAAAGCAGAGCCTGCCGGTGAAACAGGCGAGCTAACCCTGAGCGGCAGCGTGTGGCTGATGCTGTTCTGTGTGCAGTTCAGCGCCGTATTTTTAGCAGGCGGCGCGCTTTTGCTTCTGCGCGGGCTTATCTGCACTTCCCACCGCTCAAAATCTGGCAGTAAAGCTGCTGCTTTCAGGCAGAGCGAGGTTTCGGAAGAGGCTGAAGAAGATCCGATGGATATTTCGCTTCTTCTGGATGAAGCCGACTGGGAGGTTCCGGATGAAGCAGAGGATTAAACGCCTGCTTGCGGCGATGCTGCTGCCTTTGGCTCTGAGCGCCTGCGTAGACCAGAGCGCCGGGAAATCAGCCGACAGCAGTGAAAACCGGGTAGTCTGCACCAGCGCCGCCGCCATGCAGATCTGTGAAAAGCTGGATATTGACCTGGTGGGTGTGCCGGATACCAGCCTGACCGAGATCCCCGCGCGCTATGCGAATGCCGAAAAGATCGGCTCGCCCATGAGCCCCGATATAGAGCTTCTGACGCAGCTGCACCCCACCTGGGTGCTCAGCCCTTCCAGCCTGATAAGCGATTTAAAGCCCAAATATGAGGCTGCCGGGCTGCAGTATGCGTTTTTGAATCTGAAAAGCGTAGCAGGAATGTATAAATCGATTCAAGAGCTGGGGCCTTTGCTTGGCTGCACCGAAAAGGCAAACGCCATGGTAGCGGAATACCAGCAGTATATGCAGCAGTATACCACGCAGAGAAGCAATAAACCCTCGCCGCGCGTGCTGATTTTGATGGGCCTACCCGGAAGCTATGTAGTGGCCACCGAAAACTCTTATGTAGGCAGCCTGGTTCAGATGGCTGGGGGCGAAAATGTGTATGCGGGCAGCGATCAGGAGTTTTTGAATGTCAACACCGAGGATATGCTGCAAAAAGACCCGGATATTATTCTGCGCACGGCGCACGCCATGCCGGAAAGCGTAATGGAAATGTTTGCCGAGGAATTTTCTCAAAACGACATCTGGCAGCATTTCCGCGCCGTAGAGCTTGGGCAGGTATATGACCTGCCGCATGAGCTTTTTGGCATGAGTGCAACGCTGAACTACCCGGATGCACTGGAAAAGCTGAATGAGCTGTTTTATGAGCAGCCTCTTTTCCTCGCCTCGTAAATAAAAGGATACATACCATGACCAAAAAATCAAAAATACACAGCGGTGCACAAACGGCCGTGCAATTTGTGTTGCTGGCCATGTTGCTGCTTGGCCTGATTTTTCTATCCATCAATCTGGGCAGCATTCATGTAGGCTTCGGGCAGCTGCTGCGCGGCTTATTTGTGCAGTATGACTCAGATGTGGCCGCTATATACGACCTTCGCTTTCCGCGCGTGCTGATCTCAGCCATGGCAGGCGCGGGGCTTGCCGCGGCAGGAACGCTGCTGCAGGCCGTGCTGAAAAACCCGCTGGCAGATCCCGGCATTTTGGGTGTTTCAGGCGGTGCCGGTTTTGCGGCGGCGCTGGCCACGGCTCTGCTGCCGCAATTTTATTTTATCATGCCGCTTTTCAGCTTTGTAGGTGGGCTTTTTGCCTTTGCGCTGGTGTATGTGCTTGCCTGGAAAGGTAGCCTTTCGCCTTTGCGCATGGTTCTTGTAGGTGTAGCAGTACAGTCGTTCTTTACAGGGCTTTCCTCTGCCATGAACTCTATGAGCGGCAGCACCTCAGGCGTGGCCGCCATCGTAGAAGGGAACATTGCCATGAAAACCTGGCAGGATGTGCGTGTCCTGGCATTTTTCTGCATTCCCGGCCTTCTGGCTGCACTTCTGTGCTGGCATAAGTGCAATCTTTTAGGGCTGGAAGATAAAACCCTGCGGGGCCTTGGCATTCAGGTAGACCATGTACGCTTTTGGATAAGTCTTGTTGCCGTATGGCTGGTAGGTGGATGCACCGCCATTGCAGGCGCCGTGAGCTTTTTGGGGTTGCTGGCACCACACATTGGCCGCCTGTTTGTGGGCAGCGATCATCGAAAGCTGCTGCCGTTTTCGATGCTTTTAGGCGCTTTCTGCTTTTTGCTGGCCGATACTGTGGGGCGGTGTGCAGCCTATCCATACGAGATCAGTGCTTCGGTGATTTTGTCTGTAGCAGGCGGCGTGGCCTTTGTGATTCTTTTGAAAAGGAGTGAGAGTATCCATGGGTAACAGTGCTTGCTTTACCGTGCAGGATCTTTCGTTTGGTTACGGTGAAAAAGCCATATTCCGCAATCTGTCTCTCTCTTTGCCGCAAGGAAAGGTAACCACGATCATGGGGTCAAACGGCTGCGGAAAAAGCACTCTGTTTGGCTTGCTCACAAAAAACCTGCAGCCGCAAAGCGGGCAGATCCTTCTGCATGGAAAAGATATCGCAGCTCTTTCGCTGCGGCAGTTTGCGCAAAAAGCCGCCATCGTTCACCAGAACAACACTGCCCCCGATGATCTTATGGTAGAGCAGCTGGTGGCTTACGGGCGGCTTCCCTTTCAGCAGTTCGGCCGCAGCATCGATCATGAGCGTGACAGCCGCTTTGTAGAACGTGCGCTGTGCATCACAGGCACGGAAAAGCTGCGCAAAAAGCCTGTACAGGCGCTTTCCGGCGGTCAGCGCCAGCGGGTATGGATTGCCATGGCCTTGGCACAGGGCACGCGAACGCTGCTGCTGGACGAGCCGACTACCTACCTGGATATCCGGTATCAGCTGCAAATTTTGCGGTTGGTTCGCCAGCTGAATCTGCGCTGCGGCATGACCATCTTGATGGTGTTACATGATGTGAACCAGGCTCTGGCCTACAGCGATGAAATCATAGCCCTTTCGCCCCGGGGCACTCTGGTAGCACAGGGTTCCCCTAATCAGGTGATCACTCCGGAAAATCTGAAAAAGGTATACGGCATACAGCTTGATACCATTATCCACGAAGACCGTAAGCTGGTGGTTACGGTTTGACAGGAGGAATTTAAAGTACATGAAAAATCCATTCAAAGCGCTTTGGATAGTGCTGGGCTTTCTTTGCATGGAGCTGGGCACGATTGGTATCGTGCTTCCCGTTCTGCCTACAGTACCTTTTTATATGGCAACACTGTTCTGTTTTGCCAAAAGCTCAAAAAAGCTGCATGACTGGTTTACCGGAACAAATTTGTATAAAAAACATCTGGACAGCTTTGTGCAGAAAAGAGCAATGACCATGGGCACAAAATGCAGGATCATCGGCATGGTAACAGCCGTTATGCTGATTGGCTTTATCTGCATGAAAAATGCATGGATCGGCAGAGTATGCATTGCTACAGTATGGGTATGCCATCTTCTTTATTTCTTCCTGTGTGTTAAAACGATAAAGCCGGGCGATGAAACTACAGATGCAGAGCAGAAAAATGAATAAAACCGAAAAAAAGCGCCAGAAAGAGCAGTATGTCGTGGAAGAAATGATCCGCCTCTACTGCCGGAAAAATCACAGAAAAGAAAAAGGGCAGGCCAAGCAGATATGCCCTTCCTGCCAGGAGCTTTTGGACTATGCAAAGGCACGAAGCCAGAAATGCCCTTTTATGGAAGAAAAAACATTCTGCGCAAACTGCCGTGTGCACTGTTATAAACCGGAAAAGCGGGAGCAGATCCGGCAGGTGATGCGTTTTTCCGGGCCGAGAATGTTATTGTATCACCCGATTCTTGCCATCTGGCATCTGATATGCAGCAAAAAAGAAGCGAACATGCAAACAAAAAGGTAAGGTTTTTATGATCAAAACCAGACTGGTGGGGCTGTTATCCCACGCAAAGAAGTATATTGTGTATACCATTCTGTGGCAGTGGGCAGCCCTTCTTTCACAGGTATTGGCTGTTTTTTCCATTGCAGACCTGCTGGAACGGGTCGTATATCATTCGGTAACCATGCCGCTCATTGAACGGTCAATAGGGATTTTTGTTATGGTCATCCTCATTCGGTTTTTGTGTGACCGAATGGGTACGCGCTCTTCTTATTTGGCGTGCGTAGATGTGAAGCGCATCCTGCGCGAAAAGATCTATGAAAAAATGCTGAAGCTGGGGGCTTCCTACCATGAGCAGGTGTCTTCCTCTGAGGTGATGCAGGTTTCTACCGAGGGTGTAGAGCAGCTGGAAACCTATTTTGGAAAATATCTTCCGCAGCTGTTCTACAGCCTGCTTGCACCGCTGACGCTGTTTGTGATCTTATGTAGAATAAGCTTAAAAGCCAGTGTAATCCTTCTGCTTTGCGTGCCCTTGATTCCTGTTTCAATCGTAGCCGTACAGAAGATTGCCAAAAAGCTGCTAAATAAATACTGGAGTATTTATACCGGGTTGGGAGATTCTTTTCTTGAAAACCTGCAAGGGCTTACCACTCTGAAAATTTATCAGGCAGATCAGCTGAAAGCCGATGAAATGGATGCTGAAGCACAGAATTTTCGCAAAGTCACCATGAAGGTGCTAACCATGCAGCTCAACTCGACCAGTGTGATGGATATTGTTGCCTATGGCGGTGCAGCAGTCGGCATGGCTGTTTCTGTATCGGAATTTTTAAAAGGGAATATCAGCCTTGCCGGAACCTTATGCATCGTTCTGCTTGCCAGTGAGTTCTTTTTGCCTCTTCGTCTGCTGGGGTCTTTCTTTCATATTGCCATGAACGGCATGGCCGCGAGCGATAAGATATTCCGCATTTTAGACCTGTCCGAACCGCAGCCGGGAAACAAAACGCTGCCGGAAGGCGCGTTGGATATTGCTTTTCACGATGTGCATTTTTCTTACGAAAAAGACCGGGAGATCTTAAAAGGGATCCATTTGTA
>CAVGKH010000003.1:0-2661 GCA_963629755.1 Gemmiger sp. | reverse complement strand
ATTTGTATCTGCCCGCAAAAGGCTTTGTATCGCTTGTGGGGGAATCCGGCTGCGGAAAGAGCACGATTGCCGGGATACTTTCCGGCAAAAACCGGGGCTATACGGGCGAAGTGACCATTGGCGGCATACCGCTTGCAGCGGTGAAGGAAAGCGATCTGATGAACCGGGTCGTGCTGGTTCGCCACAATAGCTATCTGTTCAAGGGCACAGTAGAAGAAAACCTGAAAATGGGAAAACCGGATGCAGCAAAAGAAAAAATGGAAGCTGTTCTTCAGAAGGTCAATCTGTTGGGCTTTTTGCAAATGCAGAATGGGCTGCAAACACAGCTGCTGGAAAGAGCAGGCAACCTATCCGGTGGGCAGTGCCAGCGGCTGGCAATCGCAAGGGCGCTGCTGAAAACCGACAGCGCTGTTTATATATTCGATGAGGCTGCATCGAATATTGATGTAGAAAGTGAAGAGCTGATCCTGCAGGTGATTCATGAACTGGCAAAGACCAAAACCGTACTTTTGATTTCTCACAGGCTGGCCGCTGCCGTAAAGTCGGATATGATCTATTTCTTAAAGGACGGAAAAATTGCCGAAAGCGGAACGCATGAAGAACTGCTGAATGCAAACGGCGAATATAAACATCTGTATGAAAGCCAAATGGCCTTAGAAAATTATGGAAAGGAGGGCATCGCGTAATGCCTAAAGAAAAGATTCTTTCTCAGCAAGCCGGTGCACAGTTTCGCGCAGCTGTGCACCATAAACGCAGAAGTGCCCTTCTGATCATGGCCAGCTTAATTGGGCTGGTAAGGCCGCTGCTTCATATTATGCTTGCAGCCATCGTTCTTGGCACCGCCGGTTATCTGTGCGCAATTTTTCTAACAATACTGGCAGGGCAGGTGATCATACAGGGGCTTTTGAATGGGGCAGCCGGAGCGATGCTTTCTATAGGCAATAGCCGATTGATATCTGCTCCAGTAAAAACGATTATTATTGTGATGCTCGTTATAGCTGTACTGCGCGGGCTTTTGCATTATGCAGAACAATATTGCAACCATTTTATTGCTTTTAAATTATTGGCCATCATTCGCCATAAGGTATTTGCTGCACTCAGAAAGCTGTGCCCTGCAAAACTGGAAGGCAGAGATAAGGGTAACCTGATCTCTATTATCACCACTGATATTGAACTGCTGGAAGTATTCTACGCACACACCATTTCTCCCATTGCGATCGCCATTTTTACTTCTCTGATCATGGTGGCTTTTATCGGCCGGTATCATTGGTCAACCGGGCTGCTTGCAGTGGCGGCCTATCTGATCGTTGGCGCAGTGATCCCGCTGTGCAACAGCAAACATGGCGGCCAGAAGGGGCTGGAATTCCGCACCAGTTTTGGAGAGCTCAATAGCTTTGTTCTTGATTCTCTGCGCGGGCTGGACGAAACGATTCAGTACGGCCAAGGCGTTGACAGGAAAAAACAGCTGACCATGCGTTCTAAAGCTCTTGCAGGAATGCAGGAATCCTTAAGCCGAATGGAGGGCTTGCAACGCGCTTTCACAAACATGGTCATTCTGCTGGCATCGTTTGGTATGCTGTTTCTCACAATCTGGCTATATATAAAAAATGAGATCGGTTTTGAAGGAGTTTTGACCTGCACGATTGCCATGATGGGCTCTTTTGGGCCGGTCGTTGCCCTGTCGAGCCTGTCAAACAATTTGAATCAGACTCTAGCAAGCGGCGAGCGCGTGCTCTCTCTTTTAGAGGAAACGCCTCTGGTAGAGGAAATTCCTGATAGTGAAAAGGCCGTAAAGCCTTCTGAAAGCGAGTGCAAAGGACTTGCATTTACAGGTGCAAAGGCCGAAAATGTTACATTTGCCTACGGTGATGAAACCATTTTAAAAAATTACTCACTGCAATTACAGCCCGGCAAAATCGCAGGAATTCACGGTACAAGCGGCTCGGGAAAGTCTACACTCTTAAAGCTGTTGATGCGATTTTGGGATGTACAAAAAGGCTGTATTTCTGTAGACGGCAATGATGTAAGAGAAATTGCAACCAGGCACCTGCGGGATATGGAAAGCTATGTAACACAGGAAACGCATCTGTTTCACGACTCGATTGCCAACAACATCGCACTTGCCAAGCCGGGAGCCTCTAAAGAGGCTATTATAGAAGCGGCTAAAAAGGCCTCTATCCACGATTTCATTACGACACTTCCGAAAGGCTATGATACAGAAGTGGGGGAACTGGGAGATACATTATCTGGCGGCGAAAAGCAGCGTATTGGAATTGCGAGAGCCTTTTTATGCGATTCTCCCATGATCCTTCTGGATGAACCCACCAGCAACCTGGATTCTTTAAACGAAGGAATCATTTTAAAATCGTTGAAGGAATCCGCTCAAAAGAAAACCGTTGTCTTAGTGTCCCACAGAGTATCCACCATGAGCATAGCAGATACGATTTATAAAATGGAAAATGGTAGACTTTCATAATAGTATGTATGTCTTTTGAATAGAATTAAGCTGAAATAGCTTAATTGCAAAAGTTCCTCTGCTATTTTTCTGTTTTCGGTAAAATGAAAGTATCGCAAAGGGTCTCGAAAAAGTAAGCATCCCAAATGGCAAAAAAAACGAGCCATTGTCAGCACCTGAAATAAGCGCTACCATTAGTTTGTTGA
>CAVGKH010000002.1:51465-55245 GCA_963629755.1 Gemmiger sp. | reverse complement strand
GGAGACTGCTCCTTACTTTTTGGAGATCGGCATGCACTGCCTGGGCTGCCCGGCCAGCCGCGGTGAAAGCCTGGAGGAAGCCTGCGCTGTGCACGGTGTGGATTGTGACCAGCTGGTGAAGCGCCTGAACGAGCATTTTGGCAACGAGTAACATGACAGCAGAAAAACGCCTGCCGCAGCTGGATGCCCGCCTTTCGGCGGCGGCCGCCTATGTGCGGCCCGGGCATGTGGCTGCGGATATCGGCTGTGACCACGGCAAGCTGACTGTGGCGCTGCTCACGAGCGGCCGATGCCCTAAGGTGATCGCGGCCGATCTGCGGCCCATTCCGCTGAGCAAGGCACAGGAAAACTGCCGAAAGGCAGGCTGCGCCGGGCAGGCGGAGTTTCGCCTGGGCAACGGCCTGCAGGTGCTGCAGCCGCGCGAAGCCAGCGATATCGTGATCGCGGGCATGGGGGCGGAGACCATTATCGAGATATTGCAGGCGGCGCCCTGGGTGCAAGACCCGGAGATCCGCCTGGTGCTGGTGCCTGCCACCAAGCACAGCATTCTGCGGCGGTGGCTGTGCCAGAACGGCTTCGCCATTCGCAGCGAAACGCTGTGCCTGGCGGCAGGGCGCTATTATTCGGTGCTGTGTGCGGAATATGACGGCAAGGCGTTTGAGCCGGGCGGCGTATTCTGTATAGAGGGCCTTACAGGCGGCCAGCCGGGCGCTGCCGAGTATCTGGCAGGGCAGCTGGTGAAGATCAGAAAATACCGCAGAGGGCTGCAGCCGGGGCCGCTGGCCGACGGCGTGGATGCCCTGATCAGAGATCTGGAGGAGAAGCAGAATGGCTAAATTGCAGGAAGTGCTGCAATATATGCGGCAGCTCGCGCCGGAAGCACTGGCCGAGGACTGGGACAATGTGGGCCTGCTGGTAGACTGCGGCGCAGATGTGACCAGCATTCTGGTGGCGCTGGACATTACCGATGAGGTGGTGGCCGAGGCTGAATACCAGGGCTGCCAGCTGATCGTTTCACATCACCCGGTGATCTTTGACCCCATCAAAAAGCTGGGGCGGCAGGATGTGGTGTTCCGCATGGTGAAAAAGAACATTTCGGCCATCTGCATGCACACCAATCTGGATGCGGCCCCGGGCGGCGTGAACGATATTCTGTGTGCGCTGTTTGGCATTGAAAATGCCAAAACCTTTGGCGGCCTGGGCCGTGTGGGCACGGTGCGCACCACGAATGTGGAGCAGATCGCCGCGGTGTGCCGCGATACGCTGGGCGCGCATGTAAAAGCTGTGGACTGCGGCAAGGCCATCAACACGCTGGCAGTGGTTGGCGGCGCGGGCGGCAGCATGCTGCAGGATGCCATCGATGCCGGGGCGGACTGCCTGCTGACCGGCGAGGCAAACCATCATGTGGCGATCGATGCGCGCAGGCTGGGCATCAGTCTGGTGGTGGCCGGGCACTATGCGACCGAGTTCCCCATCGTGCCGGTGCTGGGTGAAAAGCTGAAGCAGAAATTCCCCAGTGTGCGCATCGTGTGCAGCCGCCGGAACAAAGACCCGTTCAGCTATTTATAAATAGAGTATAAGAAATACATAGGCTGCATTCTTTTGGAAAAGAAGGATCATGGATTGCGGTAAGCGGTAACTGGGGATTTATGCCCTCGGTCGAATGGCCATCATGTGGTTCGTCACGGTTGGCCTGCGGCCAAATGTTCCTCGCCGCATGGTGGCCATTCTTAAAAAGCAGCACTCTGTAAGGGATGAATGCCCTGTTCTGAGGAACTCTTGGGCGTAAGGTCAACCGTGACGAAGAATAGGGCATTCATCCCGAAGATAGAGCCAAAAACCCAAATTTGTACGAAAACATAAAATGACCGGGAGGGAGACACCAATGGCTTTGGATGCCGCTACACTTTCGCTGGCTGCTGCCGAGCTGAAAGAAGCGTTGCGGGATACCCGCATTGATAAAATATTTGAACCCACGCGGGACGAAGTGGTGATGACCCTGCGCAGCCGCACCGAGACCTTTAAGCTGCTGCTGTCGGCCCGGTCGGGCAGCGCCCGCGTGTGCTTTACACAGGAAAGCTTTGAAAACCCGGCTACGCCGCCCAGCTTCTGCATGCTGCTGCGCAAGCACCTGAACGGCGGCAGGCTGCAGGATGTGCGTATGCTGCAGGGCGACCGCATCGTGTTTTTCGATTTTCAGTGCGTGAATGAAATGGGCGACTTGGTGGTAAATACGCTGGCCGCCGAGCTGATGGGCCGTTACTCTAACCTGGTTTTGTTCCAGGGCGAAAAGATCATCGATGCCCTGAAGCGTGTGGATTTTGAAGACAGTGAGGTGCGCCAGCTGCTGCCGGGGCTGAAATATACGCTGCCCCCCGCACCGCCGCGCCCCAACTTTTTTGCGCTGACCAGCGCGGGGCTGGTGGCGGCCGCCATGCAGAAAGAGCTGGCTGTAGCTGATGCCATGCTGAAAAGCACCAGCGGCGTAGGCCCGGCTGTGTGCCGTGAGGCAGCGTTTCGGGCATTTGGGGACGATGCACCCATCTCGGCAGCTGCGATGGACGGCGAACAGCAGCAAAAGCTGTGTACAGCACTGGACGAAGTGCGGGCAATTTACGAGCGTGGCGGCGAACCGACGGCTGTGCATGCAGCAGACGGGCGTGCCATCGAATACAGCTTTTTGCCCCTGACCCAGTACGGCGAGGGTGCAAAGCTGACACGCTTTGAGACCTACAGCGAGATGCTGGAAAATTATTATTCCACCAAAGACCGCGCCGAGCGCCTGCGCCAGAAGGGCAAAGAGCTTTTTAAGGCTGTGCGCAACATGTACGACCGCTCCGTGCGCAAGCAGGCGGCCCGCCAGGAAGAGCTGGCAGCCAGCGAACGCAGTGAAAAGCTGCGCTTATACGGCGAGCTGCTGCAGGCAAACCTTTGGGCGGTGGAAAAAGGCCAGCGCAGCGTGAATGTGACCAACTACTATGATGGCAAAGAGATCACGATCCCGCTGGATGTGCGGCTTTCTGCCAGTGCCAATGCGCAGAAGTATTTCCGCGATTACAAGAAAAAGCAGACCGCTGCAAAAATGCTGGTGAAGCTGCTGGAGGAAGGCGCGCACGAGATCGAGTATCTTGAAACCGTGCTGTATGAGGTGGAATCGGCCACGGGCGAGCAGGCGCTGGGCGAGATCCGGGCCGAGCTGAAGGCGCAGGGCTACCTGAAATATTATAAGGTACGCGATAAAAAGCAGAAGCCCGCAGACTTCTGGCGCTTTACCAGCAGCGACGGCTTTGAAATTTTGGTGGGGCGTAACAATCTGCAAAACGACAAGCTCACGCTGCATACGGCCCGCGGCAAGGACCTGTGGTTCCATGTGCAGAAGGCGCCCGGCAGCCATGTGGTGGTGATGAGCCGCGGGCAGGATATTCCGCTGGCCACCCAGCAGGAGGCCGCCGAGCTGGCGGTGCTGTATTCCAGCCGCAGCGGCGGCGGCAAGGTGCCCGTGGATACCACCGAGGTGCGCAATATCCGCAAACCGGGCGGCGCCAAGCCGGGCCTTGTGATCTATGATGTATACACCACAGTATATGTAACGCCGCGGCAGGGCCTGGCCGAGCAGCTGCAGGCGAATAAAAAATAAAAACGGATTTTCGCTGTATTTTTGCATACAGGGCAAAGATACAGCGAAAGCTTTTATTTATTGCAAAACAAAATAAATTATTGGCAAATTGGAATAAAATAAATATAAAAAAAGCAAAAAAATGCTTGCATAGCGGGGAAAGC
>CAVGKH010000002.1:0-51436 GCA_963629755.1 Gemmiger sp. | reverse complement strand
AATAAAATAAATATAAAAAAAGCAAAAAAATGCTTGCATAGCGAGGAAAGCTGTGGTATTATAATTCTCGGCTGCGAAAGGCTTGTGCAGATAATTGGCAAGCAACCTGCGCAAGCCACGATATGCGTTGAGGCGGGAGGTTGCCGCGGTTGCAATAGTGACCGACGGGTTTTTCCGCGGAGTATGTCCGATCTTAGAACCGGGCGAAACAATTACGAGTGCGATGGGATATGTACTTGGGGCCTTTGTGCGCCATGAGACCAATTTCCAGATACATCGTCATGAGTTGTCCGGGGAGAACTGCGCATTTGGCGGTTCACCGGCTTTTCTCATGGGATGATCCGAAACACCCGGAAGCGTGTAATTGATCGGCTCGCCTAGGGCACAAACAAATAATTAGGAGGCGTAAGCTAATGGCAGTCAAAGAAAAAATCAGAATCCGTTTGCAGAGCTACGATGCATCCCTGATCGATGCAGCAGCAGAAAAGATCGTGGAGACCGCAAAGCGCACCGGCGCTCGCGTGTCTGGCCCCATTCCTCTGCCCACCGACAAGGAAGTCGTGACTATTCTGCGCGCTGTCCACAAGTACAAGGACAGCCGTGAGCAGTTCGAGACCCGCACTCACAAGCGTCTGATCGACATTCTGAAGCCGTCCAACAAGACGGTTGAGGCCCTGATGGGTCTGCAGCTCCCCGCTGGCGTGAGCATTGAGATTAAGCTGTGATCGAAACCTTTACATTATAATATATCGGCAAGGGAAGCACAGGCTTCCAACTACCGGGCTTAAATGAAAGGCTGAAAAGATCAGCGAAAAGCTCAAACGCTCCGCACGATCAGCGGAGAGGTCATGTTGACGGGTAAGCCCGCCAACCAATAACCTTTTAATGGAGGAAGAAAACAATGCAAAAAGGTATCATCGGCAAGAAACTGGGCATGACTCAGCTGTTCGATGAGAACGGCAAGGTCGTTCCCGTAACAGTCATCGAGGCTGGCCCCTGCACCGTGGTGCAGAAGAAGACCGTCGAGTCTGACGGCTATCAGGCAGTTCAGCTCGGCTACGGCGAAGTTTCTGCCAAGAAGGTCAACAAGGCCGCTAAGGGCCACTTCGACAAGGCCGAAGTTGCTCCTAAGAAAACCCTGCGTGAGTTCCGCCTGGAAGACATCGCTTCTGTGAATGTGGGCGATATCCTGAAGGCTGACATCTTTGCTGCCGGCGATCATGTAGATGTGAGCGGCATCAGCAAAGGTAAGGGCTACCAGGGCGCTATCAAGCGCTGGAATCAGCGCCGTCTGCGCGAGTCTCACGGCACCGGCCCTGTGGCTCGTCATGCTGGTTCTATGGGCGCCTGCTCCTCTCCCAGCCGCGTGTTCAAGGGCAAGAAGCTGCCTGGCCACATGGGCGCTGAAAAGAGCACCATCCAGAACCTGGTCGTCGTGAAGATCGACGCCGAAAATAATCTGATCGCAGTGAAGGGTGCAATCCCCGGTGCCAAGGGCAGCGTGGTCACCATCCAGAACAGCGTGAAGGCATAAGGAGGAAAGCGAAATGGCACAATTCAATGTTGTCGATATGAACGGCAAGAAGGTTTCCACCGTGGAGCTTTCCGATGCAGTTTTCGGCATTACCCCTAACGAAAAGGCTGTGCACATCGCAGTCGTGAACTTCCTGGCCAACCAGCGCCAGGGCACCCAGAACACCAAGATCCGCATGGAGGTTTCCGGCGGCGGCAAGAAGCCTTGGCGCCAGAAGGGCACCGGCCACGCTCGTCAGGGTTCTACCCGTGCTCCCCAGTGGACTCACGGCGGCGTAGCACTGGGTCCCAAGCCCCGTGATTACAGCTACCACATCAACAAGAAGGTCAAGCGCCTGGCTGTGCTGAGCGCACTGAGCGACAAGGCTCTGAACGGCGATATGATCGTTGTTGACAAGCTGACCTGCGAAGATTACAAGACCAAGACCGTGGTTGCAATGCTGAACGCTATCGGCGCCGGCAAGAAGAACCTGGTCGTGAACGACACCGTGGACGCAAAGTTCATCAAGAGCGCTGCAAACATCCCCGGTGTGAAGACCACCACCACCGGCAGCGTGAACACCTATGATGTTGTGAACGCTAACAAGCTGGTCATCAGCGTGGACGCTGCTAAGAAACTCGAGGAGGTACTGGGCTAATGAAAACCGCACAGGACATCATTCTGAAGCCGGTCATCACCGAGAACTCCATGGCTGGCATCGCTGACAAGAAGTACACTTTCAAGGTTGCTGTGGACGCTACCAAGGTTGACATTGCCAACGCAGTAGAGACCCTGTTCCCCGGCACCAAGGTGGAAAAGGTGAACACCATCAATGTCCGTGGCCGCTTCCGCCGCCAGGGCCTGCACAGTGGTTACACCGCAGCCTCTAAGAAGGCTATCGTCACGCTGGCGAAGGATTCTAAGGAAATTGAGTTCTTCAACAACATGACCTGATAAAAGGACCCGCCGAGGGTTCGAGTATGGGGATATGACCCCGATAATAATTCATAAGATATTTTAAAGGAGAAAAACATGGCAATCAAAAAGTACAAGCCGACTACCCCCGGCCGCCGTGGCATGACTGTTACTGACTACAGCGTGCTGAGCAAAGTGGCGCCTGAGCGTAGCCTGCTGGAGCCCATGAAGAAGCACAGCGGCCGCAACAACACCGGCCGTATCACCGTTCGCCATCATGGCGGCGGCAACCGCACCAAGTATCGTGTGATCGACTTCAAGCGCAACAAGTTCGATGTGCCTGCCACCGTGCAGACCCTGGAGTACGATCCTAACCGTTCCGCTTTCATCGCTCTGATCGAGTACACCGACGGTGTGAAGAGCTACATCATCGCTCCCGATGGTCTGAAGGTTGGCGACACCGTGATGGCTGGCCCCAACGCCGACATCAAGCCCGGCAACGCACTGCCCTTCGAGAACATCCCCGTTGGTACCATCATCCACAACATCGAGCTGTATCCCGGCCACGGCGCTCAGCTGGTTCGTTCCGCTGGCAACATGGCTCAGCTGATGGCTAAGGAGAATGGCCTGGCACTGGTTCGTCTGCCCTCCGGTGAAATGCGCAATGTTCGCCTGAACTGCATTGCCACCATCGGCCAGGTTTCTAACCTGGACCATGAGAATGTAAACCTGGGCAAGGCTGGCCGCAAGCGCCACATGGGCGTTCGCCCCGGCAGCCGCGGTTCTGTTATGAACCCCTGCGACCATCCTCACGGCGGTGGCGAGGGCCGCGCTCCTATCGGCCGCTCTGGCCCTGTTACCCCCTGGGGCAAGCCTGCACTGGGTCTTAAGACTCGCAAGCACAAGAAGCACTCCGACAAGTTCATTGTCAAGCGCGCAAACGGTTAAGGAAGGAGAACGAATATGTCTAGAAGCATTAAGAAGGGACCTTTCGTCCAGCCTGTCCTGCTGAAGCGCGTTCAGGAAATGAACGAGAGCGGCAAGAAGCAGGTCGTTAAGACCTGGAGCCGCGCTTCCACCATCTTCCCCGACTTCGTTGGTCACACCATCGCTGTTCATGACGGCCGCAAGCATGTGCCTGTGTACGTTACTGAGGACATGGTTGGTCACAAGCTGGGCGAGTTTGCCCCCACCCGTACCTTTAAAGGTCACACCGGTGGCAAGACTACTAAGTAATAGAGGGAGGAACACAACATGGAAGCTCGGGCAACACTTCGTTACGCCCGCATCAGCCCCCGCAAGGTGAGCATTGTGATGGATCTGATCCGCAACAAGCCCTTGAACGAGGCTCTTGCAATTCTGCAGTACACCCCGAAGGCCGCTTGTGAGCCCCTTCTGAAGCTGGTGAAGTCTGCAGCTGCTAACGCAGAAAACAATTTCAGCATGGATAAGAACGCCCTGTATGTGGCAGAGTGCTATGTCTGCCCCGGCCCCACACTGAAGCGCATTATGCCTCGTGCACAGGGCCGCGCATACCGCATCCTGAAGCGCACCAGCCACATGACTGTTGTGCTGAAAGAGAAAGAGTAAGGAGGTAAACACTAATGGGCCAGAAAGTCAATCCCCATGGCATCCGCGTGGGTGTGATCAAAGATTGGGACAGCCGCTGGTTTACTTCCAAGCAGGAGTTCGGCGACACCCTGGTAGAGGACAACAAGATCCGTAAGACTCTGAAGAAGCAGCTCTTTGGCGCTGGCGTCCCCAAGATCGAGATCGAGCGTACCACCGACAATCAGTCTGGTGAGCCCAAGGTCAAGGTTAACATTTACTGCGCAAAGCCCGGCATGGTTATCGGCAAGGGCGGCGCCGAGATCGCAAACCTGCAGAAGCAGCTGAGCGAGATGATCGGCAAGAGCGTGAATGTGAATATTGTGGAAGTTCGCAACATCGACACCAATGCTCAGCTGGTTGCTGAGAACATTGCCGGTCAGCTGGAGCGCCGCATCACTTTCCGCCGTGCCATGAAGCAGTGCATTGGCCGTGCTATGCAGCGCGGTGCCAAGGGCATTAAGGCAACCTGCTCCGGCCGTCTGGGCGGTGCAGATATCGCTCGCAGCGAGAGCTATCATGAGGGCACCATTCCTCTGCAGACCCTGCGTGCCGACATCGACTACGGCTTTGCCGAGGCAAACACCACCTACGGCAAGATCGGTGTTAAGGTTTGGATCTATAAGGGTGAGGTTCTGAAGGGCGCTAAGGCTCCTGTTCAGGAAAAGAAGCCCGCATTCCGTAAGGAAGGAGGCAACAAGTAATGTTACTGCCTAAGCGTGTTAAATATCGTCGTCAGCAGCGCGGTCGTATGACCGGCAAGGCTATGCGCGGCAATACCGTCAACCAGGGCCAGTATGGTCTTGTTGCTCTGGAGCCCGCATGGATCACTTCCAACCAGATCGAGGCAGCTCGTATTGCCATGACCCGTTACATCAAGCGTGGCGGTAAGGTTTGGATTAAGATTTTCCCCGATAAGCCCGTTACCGAGAAGCCCGCTGAGACCCGAATGGGTTCCGGTAAAGGCTCTCCCGAGTACTGGGTGGCCGTGGTCAAGCCCGGCCGCGTAATGTTTGAACTGGCAGATGTTGATGAGGCTACCGCCCGCGAGGCTCTGCGCCTGGCTATGCACAAGCTGCCTGTCAAATGCAAATTTGTCAAGCGTGAGGAAGAAGGTGGCGTGAATGAAGGCTAAGGAACTGCGTGAAATGTCTGAGGTTGAGCTGAACAAGAAGCTGGCTGATCTGAAGCAGGAGCTGTTTAACCTGCGCTTCCAGCACGCTATCAACCAGCTGGACAACCCCATTCGTATCGAGACTGTCAAGAAGGACATCGCCCGCGTGATGACCATTCTGGCAGAGAAAGCTTAAAGAGGGAGGTTAAACAATGGAACGCAATCTGAGAAAGACCCGTGTAGGCGTCGTTGTTTCCGATAAGATGGATAAGTCCATCGTTGTCGCAGTGAAAGATGCTGTGCAGCACCCTCTGTACAAAAAGATCCTGAAGCGTACCGCCAAGTTCAAGGCTCATGACGAGAACAACGAGGCTGGTATCGGCGACCGTGTTCTGATCATGGAGACTCGCAAGATCTCTAAGGACAAGAACTGGCGCCTGGTCAAGATCATCGAGAAAGCTAAGTAATTAAGCCTGGTACTTTGAAAGGAGGACCTGAAAATGGTTCAGATGCAAACTTATCTCAAAGTGGCCGACAATACCGGTGCCAAGGAGTTAATGTGCTTCCGTGTACTGGGCGGTTCCCGCAAGAGATACGCTAACATCGGAGATATCGTGGTCGCCTCTGTTAAGAAGGCTGCCCCCGGTGGCTCCGTGAAAAAGGGCGACGTGGTCAAGGCTGTGATCGTTCGCAGCAAGCATGGCCTGCGTCGTGATGACGGCTCCTACATCCGTTTTGATGAGAACGCCGCCGTTATCGTTATGGCTGACAAGAGCCCCAAGGGCACCCGTATTTTTGGACCCGTGGCCCGCGAACTCCGCGATGCCGGCTTCACCAAGATCCTGAGCCTGGCTCCGGAATCCCTGTAAGGAGGTTTTAAGAATGAATAATCTTCATGTTAAAACCGGCGATACCGTTATGATCATCAGCGGCAAGGACAAAGGCCAGACCGGCAAAGTTCTGCAGGTCAGCCCCAAAGAGGGTAAGGTCATCGTCGAGGGCCGCAACATGGTCACCAAGCATGTGAAGCCCCGTCAGCAGGGCGAGCAGGGCGGCATTGTTAAGGCCGAGGGCGCACTGTACGCCTGCAAGGTCATGCCCGTCTGCCCCAAGTGCGGCAAGGCTACCCGTGTGGGTGTGAAGATCGAAGACGGCAAGCATGTGCGTGTCTGCAAGAAGTGCGGCGCTGAACTGTAAAGAAAGGAGCAGAGTAAATCATGGCACGTTTGAAAGAACAGTATAAAAATGAAATTGCTCCTGCCCTGAACAAAAAGTTCGGCTACAAGAGCACCATGCAGATCCCCAAGCTGGATAAGATCATCATCAATGTTGGCGCCGGCGAGGCAAAAGAAAACGAAAAGATCATCGACAGCATTATGAGCGACCTGGCACAGATCACTGGCCAGAAGCCCATTCCCTGCCGTGCAAAGAAGAGCGTTGCAAACTTCAAGCTGCGTCAGGGCCAGGTGATCGGCGTTAAGGTCACTCTGCGCGGCGACCGTATGTATGAGTTTGTTGACCGTCTGTTCAATGTGGCTCTGCCCCGTGTTCGCGACTTCCGCGGCATCAACGGCAACAGCTTCGACGGCCGCGGCAACTATGCTTTCGGCATTAAGGAACAGATGATCTTCCCCGAGATCGACTTCGATAAGATCGACGCCGTTCGCGGTATGGACATCTGCTTCGTTACCACCGCAAAGACCGACGAAGAGGCCAAGGAGCTGCTGAAGCTCATGGGCGCTCCGTTCGCAAACTAAGGGAGGCACAATAAGATGGCAAAACTTTCTATGAAGTTGAAGCAGCAGCGTGAGCCCAAGCATAGCACTCAGGCTTACAACCGCTGCAAGATCTGCGGCCGCCCCCACGCCTACCTGCGCAAGTACGGCGTTTGCCGTATCTGCTTCCGTGAGCTCGCTTACAAGGGCGAGATCCCCGGCGTGAAGAAAGCCAGCTGGTAATCAACAACTGATAAATAACCTAAGGAGGTTAGTGGCACTATGCAAATCACCGATCCTATCGCGGACCTGCTGACTCGCATCCGCAACGCAAGCACTGCCAAACACCCTTCTGTGGACATCCCCGCTTCCAACCTGAAGAAGGCTATCTGCCAGATTCTGGTTGACGAGGGCTACATTAAGGGTATGCAGGTGATCGAAGATGACAAACAGGGCACCATCCGCGTGACTCTGAAGTACACTGCAAACGACCAGCCCGTCATCGCTGGCCTGAAGCGCGTTTCCAAGCCCGGCCTGCGTATCTACACCAACTGTGAGGATATGCCCAAGGTCATGAAGGGTCTGGGTACCGCAATCATCTCCACTTCTAAAGGCGTTATGACCGATAAGGCTGCCCGTGCTCAGCATGTTGGCGGCGAGGTCCTGGCCTTTGTGTGGTAAGAAAGGGGTAAAAGACAATGTCGAGAATTGGAAGAAAACCCATTGCCGTTCCTGCAGGCGTGGAAGTGAAGATCGATGAGACTGCCCACACCGTGTCTGTGAAGGGCCCCAAAGGTACTCTTGATTCCAACTACCATCCTCTGATGAGCGTCAAGCTGGAGGGCAACGAGATCATCGTGAGCCGTCCCAATGATGATAACCTGGCCCGCAGCCTGCACGGCCTGACCCGCACCAACATCTCCAACATGGTGGAGGGCGTTACTCACGGCTTCCAGAAAGAGCTGGAGATTCAGGGCGTTGGCTACCGTGCCGCAAAGCAGGGCAAGAACCTTGTTATGAACCTGGGCTTCTCGAATCAGGTGATCGTGGCTGAGACCGACGACATCCAGATCGAAGTTCCCGATGCCAACAACATCATCATCAAGGGCATCGACAAGCAGAAGGTTGGCCAGTTTGCCGCTGAAGTTCGCGAGAAGCGTCCTCCCGAGCCTTACAAGGGCAAGGGCGTTCGTTACAAGAACGAGTTTGTCATCCGTAAGGAAGGCAAAGCCGGCAAGGGCAAATAAGAGAAGGAGTGAGAACAAATGGTTAATAAGGCTGACAAGAACGAAGCTCGTCTTCGTCGTCATCGCCGCGTTCGCGGCAAGATCAGCGGCACCGCAGAGCGGCCCCGCCTGAATGTTTTCCGCTCCTCCAAGCACATCTATGCCCAGATCATCGATGACACCACCGGTACTACGCTGGTGGCTGCATCGACCATGGACAAAGATTTCAATGGCTACGGCGGAAACATTGAAGCTGCCAACCAGGTTGGCAAAAACATCGCCAAGAAGGCTCTGGAAAAGGGCATTTCTGAGGTCGTTTACGACCGCGGCGGTTTCGTTTATCACGGCCGTGTTCAGGCCCTGGCAGAGGGTGCCCGTGAGGGCGGCCTCAAGCTGTAATGGAAGGAGGATACACACATGGCATATCAGAGAAGAAATGATGTCGATGACGGCATGATCGAAAAGGTTGTGTCCATCAACCGCGTATCCAAAACCGTTAAGGGCGGCCGCGTTGCTAAGTTCGCAGCTCTTGTGGTTGTGGGCGACGGCAAAGGCAAGATCGGCTTTGGCATTGGCAAGTCCGGCGAGGTTCCCGAGGCTATCCGCAAGGGCCTGGAGGCTGCCAAGAAGAATATGCGTACCATCAACCTGAAGGGCACCACCATTCCCCACGAGATCGTGGGTGCTTACGGTGCAGGCCGCGTTCTGATGCGTCCCGCCCCCACAGGTACTGGCTTGATCGCAGGCGGCCCCGTGCGTGCCGTTCTGGAAGCTGCCGGCATTAAAGATATCCGTACCAAGTCTCTGCGTTCCAACAACCCCATCAATGTGGTTTCTGCGACCTTCGAGGGTCTGTGCAGCCTGACCACTGCTGAGGCAGTTGCTGAGAAGCGCGGCAAGACCGTACAGGAAATTCTGGGCTAAGGAGGGTGCTACAATGACTGAAGAGATCAAGGAAACTGTGGTCGCTGAGGCTGCTCCCGCAAAGAAGCCCGCTGCCAAGAAGGCTCCCGCAAAGAAAGCTCCTGCCAAGAAGGCAGCTGCTGGTGAGAAGAAGCCCGCCGCTAAGAAGGCTCCTGCTAAAAAGGCTTCCGCCAAGAAGGCAGAGATCGAGCTGGTGAAGATCGAGCTCATTCGCAGCCTGAACGGCAAGGTAGTGGCACAGAAAGCCACCGCCGAGAGCCTGGGTCTGAAGAAAATCGGTGATACCACCGTTCAGCCCAACAACGCAGCTACTCAGGGCAAGATCAACAAGATCATGCACCTGATCGCTGTGTCGAAAGCATAAGAGCAAGGAGGTGCAACTATGAAGCTTCATGAATTAAAGGCCAGCAAGGGTGCCAACACCCCCGCTACCCGCAAGGGCCGCGGCGCAGGTTCCGGCAACGGCAAGACCGCAGGCTTCGGCCACAAAGGTCAGAAGGCCCGTTCCGGCGTTAAAAAGGCTGGTTTTGAAGGCGGCCAGATGCCTCTGCAGCGTCGTCTGCCCAAGCGTGGTTTCAACAACATTTTTGCCACTCAGTATGCTACCATTAAGGTAAGCGACCTGGACAAGTTCGAGGCCGGTGCTGTGGTGGATGCTCAGGCACTGCTGGAGAAGGGCATTATCAACAAGGCCCTCGACGGCGTGAAGGTTCTGGGCAATGGCGAAGTCACGAAGGCTGTTACCGTTAAGGTAGCTGCTTATACTGCCTCTGCCAAGGAAAAGATCGAGAAGGCAGGCGGGAAGGCCGAGGTGATCTAAGGTGTTCGATACCTTTCGTAATGCCTGGAAGATCGAAGATCTGCGCAAGCGCCTGCTGTTTACGCTGGCCATTATCGTGATCTTCCGTCTGGGCTGTGCGATCCCCGTGCCCTTTATCAAGGCCGGTGCTCTGACAGGCATGTTTGAGACCGGTACCATGCTGACTTATCTGAACATGATGTCCGGCGGTGCTCTTTCCCAGTGCGCTTTGTTCGCACTGGGCGTTACCCCCTACATCAATGCAACCATTATCATTCAGCTTTTGTGCGTGGCCATTCCTTATTTGGAAAACCTCTCCCGCGAGGGTGAGGAGGGCCGCCGCAAGATCAGCATCATCAGCAAGATGACCGGCGCAGGCATTGCGCTGGTCATGTCGATCGGCTACTATTTTGTGCTGCGTCGTTCCGGTATGCTCAAGTATACCGAGGGCGCCAGCCAGTGGGTGGCAGCGCTTGTGATCATCGCCTGCTTTGTGGCGGGCGCTCAGTTGGTGGTTTGGCTGGGTGAGCAGATCGATACCAAAGGCATTGGCAACGGCCTTTCGCTTTTGATCTTTGCCGGTATCGTATCGCGCTGGAGCGGCATTTACAATTCTGTGGTGGGCATTTTGGCCCGTGCACAGAACGGTGAGCCCCAGTATTACTTTATCCTGCCTTTGATCGCACTGCTGGCGATCGTGGCCGTTGTGTTTGTGGTGGTCACCACCAATGCAGAGCGCCGCATTCCCGTGCAGTACGCCAAAAAGGTAGTGGGCCGCAAAATGTACGGCGGCCAGAACAGTTATATTCCCATCAAGGTGAATATGACCGGCGTTATGCCTATCATCTTTGCATCGGCCCTGTGCAGCATTCCCGGCACCATCGGTGCTTTTGTGAATGTTGACCCCGAAGTGCACCCCATTTGGTACAACTTCCTGCACAGCTTCAACTATACGAGCGCTGTGTACATCGTTTTGTACCTGCTTTTGATCGTGGCGTTCAACTACTTCTATGTAGCCATTCAGTATAACCCCATCGAGATCGCCAACAACCTGCGCAAGAACAACGGCACTATCCCCGGTATCCGCCCCGGCAAGCCCACCAGTGATTTTATCACCCGTGTGCTGAACAAGGTCACGATCCTGGGCGCTGCGTTCCTGGCAGTGATCGCTGCCCTGCCTATCGTGCTGGGCAATGCGACCGGCGTTTCGATCCAGCTTGGCGGTACCAGCCTGCTCATCGTTGTGGGCGTGGCACTGGAGACCGGCCGCAGCCTGGAGAGTTATATGCTGATGCGCCATCACAAAGGCTTTTTGGAGTAAGCAAGCCGATTCGCATTAGTGGAGGGTCATAACCATGAACCTGATTTTTCTGGGCGCCCCCGGCGCCGGAAAAGGCACGCAGGCGGAGATCGTTTGCGACCATTTCAAAATTCCTTCAATCAGCACCGGCAACATCCTGCGGGCGGCCGTCAAGGACGGCACGCCCATGGGTGTGAAGGCGAAGAGCTATATGGATGCGGGTGCTCTGGTGCCTGACGATGTGATCGTTGGCATCGTGAAAGAGCGCCTGCAGGAAGATGACTGTAAAAACGGTTTTGTGCTGGACGGTATGCCCCGCACCATTGCCCAGGGCGAAGCTCTGGAGGAAATGGGCGTACAGATCGACACAGTGCTGAACCTGGTGGTGGCCGATGAGGCGATCATTCAGCGCATGGGTGGTCGCCGGGTGTGTGCAGCCTGCGGCGCTAGCTACCACATCATCAATAAACCCAGCAAACGGGAAGGCGTATGCGACCGCTGCGGCGGCGAACTGGTGACCCGCAAGGATGACCAGCCCGCTACCGTTTTGGATCGACTGAAGGCCTACCACGAGCAGACCGAGCCGCTGGTAGAATTCTACCGCAGCCGCGGCAAGCTGGTGGATATCCCGGATCAGGGAAGCATCGAAAAGACCACCGCGCTGATCATGAAAGCGCTGGAGGCATAAAGCGATGATCCAGATCAAGAATGCAGTGGAACTGCAGAAAATGCGCAAAGTCAACGCTCTCAGCGCAGCTGCGCTGAAGTTTGGCGGCGAGCATATCGAGCCCGGCATGACAACGGCTGAGCTTGACAAAATTATTTATGACTTTATCGTTCGGCACGGAGCCAAGCCCAACTTCAAGGGCTTGTACGGTTTTCCGGGAACGGCCTGTATCAGCCTGAATGACACGGTGATCCACGGCCTGCCCAGCAAGAATATCGTGATCCGTCCGGGTGATATCGTGAGCATCGACACCGGCGCCAAGCTGGACGGCTTCAATGGCGACAATGCCTGCACCTATGCGTGCGGCAAGGTCGACATAGAGGCACAGCGGCTGATGGATGTGACCCATGAAGCGCTTCATCTGGGCATTAAAGCTGCCCAGGCGGGCGCCCGCGTGGGCGACATCGGCCACGCCGTGCAGTCGTATGTGGAAGAGAACGGTTTCTCTGTGGTTCGTGAATTTGTGGGCCACGGTGTGGGCAAGGAGCTGCATGAAGACCCTGAGGTGCCGAACTACGGCCACCCGGGCCGCGGCCCTCGGCTTGTGCCGGGTATGTGCATTGCCATCGAGCCCATGGTAAACCAGAAAAACTACGCAGTCAAAACCTTATCCGATGGATGGACGGTCAAGACCTGCGATGGCGGCCTGGCTGCTCACTTTGAGCATTCGATCGCCATTACAGCGAACGGCCCCGAAGTTTTGACTCTGGGCTGGGAAAACGGCCAATGGTCTTTGTAAAGGGCCAGTTGGTACGCCCCGTGGCAGGGCGAGACCGGGCGCATACTTTTGCCGTTTTGGCCGTGGAAGGCCAGATGCTTTTTCTGGCAGACGGACACCTGCATAAACTTTCTTGCCCCAAACGCAAGAAGAAAATGCATGTGGCCCCCACTGCCACCGTCTTGCAGGGCGAATTTCTCGCCAGTGACGAACAGCTGCGTGGGGCAATAGAGGCCTATGAGGCCGAAAGCCCCATTTGACGCACCTTAAGGAGGCAAGGAACTTGTCTAAAGAAGATGTCATCGAAGTAGAAGGTGTTGTGCGGGAAGCAATGCCCAACGCGATTTTTCAGGTAGAACTGCTGAATGGCGAGGGCAAGC
Source organism: Gemmiger sp. (assembly GCA_963629755.1). Lineage (GTDB taxonomy): Bacteria > Bacillota > Clostridia > Oscillospirales > Ruminococcaceae > SFIE01. Next base: position 38,497 of record CAVGKH010000002.1, on the reverse strand, counting down.
CCAACGGTCATACCGTGCTCGCACACATCTCCGGCAAGCTGCGGACCAATTTTATCCGCATTCTGCCCGGAGACAAAGTTACGATGGAAATGTCGCCTTACGACTTAACGAAGGCACGCATTACCTGGCGTTCAAAGTAATTTGAGCGCCGCAGCACACAAAGGAGGTTAATCATTATGAAGGTCAAACCTTCCGTGAAACCCATCTGCGAAAAGTGCAAAGTCATCAAGCGGAAAGGCCGCGTTATGGTGATTTGCGCTAACCCCAAGCATAAGCAGCGCCAGGGCTAATTTTCCTGGACTTGGGAGCCAAGTGCGTAGATTCCCGGCGCAGGCTCCGACACTTGACATGGGATGATGTACTAGGAGGTACAAACACTATGGCACGTATTGCTGGTGTTGACCTGCCCCGCGAAAAGCGTGTGCAGGTTGGTCTGACCTATGTTTATGGCATTGGCCAGAGCACTGCCGACGAGATTCTCGCCGGTACTGGTATCAACCCTGATACCCGCGTTAAGGATCTGACCGCTGACGAAGAGGCTAAGATCCGTGATTACATCGATGCGAACAACATTCTGGTGGAGGGCGATCTGCGCCGTAATGTTGCTCTGGATATCAAGCGTCTGGTTGAGATCCAGTGCTATCGCGGCACTCGTCATCGCAAGAACCTGCCCTGCCGTGGCCAGCGCACCAAGACCAATGCACGTACCTGCAAGGGTCCCAAGCGCACTGTTGCCAACAAGAAAAAGTAATTGAAGGAGGAATAAAGAATGGCTACGAAAACTACTGGTGCAGCCAAGGGCCGTACCAAGCGTAAAGAGCGCAAGAATATTGTTGCCGGCCAGGCCCATATTCAGAGCACCTTCAATAACACCATTGTTACCATCACTGATACTCAGGGCAATGCTGTTTCTTGGGCAAGCTCCGGCGGCCTGAACTTCCGTGGTTCCCGTAAGAGCACTCCCTTTGCAGCACAGAGCGCCGCTGAAGTGGCTGCCAAGGCTGCAATGGAGCATGGCATGAAGACCGTTGAGGTTTATGTGAAGGGCCCCGGCTCAGGCCGTGAGTCCGCTATCCGTGCACTGCAGGCTACCGGTCTGGAAGTGACCATGATCAAGGATGTTACCCCCATCCCCCACAATGGTTGCCGCCCCCCGAAGCGTCGCCGCGTTTGATTGAAGGAGGAATTTGAACAATGGCTAAAAATATGCAGCCTATCGCAAAGCGTTGCAAGGCCCTGGGCATTTCTCCCGCAGTTATGGGCTACGCTAAGAAAACCACCAACCGCAACCCCGGTGGCAACAACTTCCGCAAGAAGAAGTCTGAGTATGCTACTCAGCTGCAGGAAAAGCAGAAGCTGAAGTTTATCTACGGCGTTCTGGAAAAGCAGTTTGCCACCTATTTTGATATCGCTTCCCGTCAGCAGGGCATTACCGGTGAAAACCTGCTCCGCCTGCTGGAGCGCCGTCTGGACAGCGTTGTGTTCCGTCTGGGCTTTGCTTCCACCCGTCGTGATGCTCGTCAGCTGGTGAGCCACTGCCACTTCACTGTGAACGGCAAGAAGGTTAACATCCCCAGCTACCTGGTTAAGGCCGGCGATGTGATCGAAGTTCGTGAGAGCAGCCGCAGCAGCGCTAAGTTCAGCAAGCTGGTCGGACCCGAAGCTCCCCTGGTTGTAACTCCCGCATGGCTGGAGCGCGACAAGGATGCTCTGAAGGGTAAGGTTATCCGTCTGCCCGAGCGCAGCGACATCGATTACGAGGTCGAGGAGCACCTGATCGTCGAGTTGTACTCCAAGTAATCTCTCGCCTTGTCCGAAATTTTCACAAAGAGTAGGCCGGCCTCCGCTGGAGGCCGGCAGAACAAGGAGGGTTATATATGATGGAGATCGAACGCCCCAAGATCGAAACGGTCAGCTTTTCCCCCAATGGCCGCTACGGCAAGTTCGTAGTGGAGCCCCTGGAGCGAGGCTTCGGAACTACTCTGGGCAACAGTCTGCGCCGTGTGCTGCTTTCCTCGCTGCCCGGTGTGGCCGTTACCAGTGTGAAGATCGACGGTGTAGTGCATGAGTTCTCTACGATCGAGGGCGTGAAAGAAGACGTGACCGAGATCGTGCTGAATCTGAAGGGCATCATTGCCAAGATCCATGGCGATGGCCCCAAGACTGTGCGTGTGGAAGCCGAAGGCGTGTGCGAAGTCACTGCTGGCTCCATCAAGCAGAGTGAGGATATTGAAATTCTGAACCCCGAGTGGCACATTGCTACTTTGGGCGAAGGCGCCAAGCTGGTGATGGAGATCACTTTCGACAAGGGCCGCGGCTATGTGCCCGCTGAGCGCAACAAGCAGGCTCTGGACGAAAAGAACGACATTACTACCTTGCCCGTTGACAGTATCTACACCCCTGTGCTCAAGGTAAACTATGCCTGCGAGAATACCCGCGTAGGCCAGATCACTGACTACGATAAGCTGACCATCGAGATCTGGACGGATGGCACCATTAACGCACAGGAAGCTGTGAGTTTGGCTGCCCGTGTGCTCACGGAGCACTTGAACCTGTTCGTCAACCTGAGCGAAGAGGTTGCCAGCACCGATATCATGGTAGAAAAAGAGGACAGCAACCGCGATTCTGCTCTTGCAATGACCATTGAAGAACTGGATCTGAGCGTGCGCTCGTTCAACTGCCTGAAGCGCGCCGGCATCAACACCGTTGAGGATCTGGTGAACAAGTCCGAGGATGAGATGATGAAGGTTCGCAACCTCGGCCGTAAGAGCCTGGAAGAAGTCATGGCAAAGCTTGACAGCCTGGGCTTTACGCTGACTAAAGATGATGATAACTAAAAAGGAGTGAAACGGGATGCCCGGTACCAGAAAGCTGGGTAGAGCTACCGACAGCCGCAAAGCTATGTTGCGCGCAATGGTAACCTACCTGTTTGAAAACGGCAAGATTGAGACCACCGTTACCCGTGCCAAGGAAGTTCGTTCCATGGCCGAGAAGATGGTGACTCTGGGTAAGAAGGACGACCTGCATTCTAAGCGCCAGGTCTTCTCCTACATCACCAAGGAAACTGTTGCTAAGAAGGTCATCGATGAGATCGGCCCCAAGTATGCAGACCGCAACGGTGGTTACACCCGCATTATCAAGACTGGCATGCGTCGTGGCGACGCAGCTGAGATGGCTATCATCGAGCTGGTCTGATTCTTGCATGAATCTGGCGGTTTAGCATAAATCGCTTATACTCCGCCCTGTGCGTGAGCCGGAAGCCCCGGCTCACGCCATAAGGGACGGAAAAAAAGCGTCCTCCCCTTCGGCTTTTGCCGTGAAGGGAAGGGCGCTTTTTTTGTGTGAAAATTTATTCTCCGGTCAGGTCAAGATATACCTGCGAGGCGGGGGAGGCCCAGCTTGTTTTGCCGCTTACGGCGATGGCCCCTGTGGCGTATTCGTAGGCGTAAATGTTGAGAATTTCCTGCTCCTGCACGCTCCACAAGCCATCGCTCGATTTGGGGCAGCGGTAATAGACATACAGCCCGCACTGGCCGTTTTGCGAATCACGGTCGAATTCCAGAGCCTCGATAAAAGAATCCGTATCGTTTAAAACGATATAAGAATTGCCCTTGGCGTGGGCTTCTTCTTCGTAAAGCGGGCAGGTCTCCGCCAGAAAATGTGAGTAGATCGACTGGTAGCCGCTCTCGATTGAATTTTCAGAATTTTCTACAGAAGAAGAGGAAGACTCGCTGCCTGCGCTGGCTGCCGGAGCCGGAGTAGGATGCGGCTTAGCCTCTGAAAATACAGGGAAAGGGGAGCTATCCTGCACAGGGCACAGATAAAATGGGCCGGAGGGTGTGTAAAGGCGGGAAACAGGCTCATCGAGCCAGACAGAATGAATCACGGTAACAGTTCCATCTGCGTTTTGCAGCTGCTTGTCAGAATCAGCCCAAACCAGCAGAGCCAAAAGCAGACAGAGTGCGGTGCAGAAAAAGCCGATGAGTGCCGCAAATACCTGCAAGACCAGGCGAATCGCGCGCTTTTGTATTGCCGCCAGCCGCCCGGTGCAAAGTGATGCAAAAATCAGTATAAGCGCAGCGGCCAGCAAGAGCAAAGCAGGTGTGAATAGGTAGAATTTGACCCAGTTTTGCAAAAGATACCCCTCGGGGCAAAGGCACTGAATCGCCAGATAAATTACAGTCAGCATAAGAGAAACCGCGCTCAAGCAGACGGCAGCCAGATCCAGCTTGCGCATAGCGGGGCAGGTTTTGCCAAAGGTTTGCAGAAAGGCCGCAAGCCCTTCGGGGCAGGCGGCCTTTTCCAGAGCAAAACCCTGGTTCGGGCCGAGAAGAATCGTAAAACTGGTTTTGGTTTCCAGAATTTTATAGATCGAGCAATAATCGATGCGCGACTGTGAGACCTGGCTTTGGGCGGTAAAATGATCGGCAAAAAAGCTGTAAGCAGTGGTAAGATCCTGTGTGGACTTTGTGACGTTATAGTTTTTGTGCAAAACACGGCTGTAACTGCCCCATAAAATAAACGGAAAAAGCAGAGCAGCAGCCAGCGAACCGGCAAAGATCGGCGTGCCGGGGGAGAGGCAGCTGAAAGCTAAAATCAGCCCCAGCAGCCCTAAAAAGAACCCGCAGATCACAAGCCGCCTGCCGGATACCGTCCAGCAAAGCTTTTTGTAAGAAGCAAAATCCGTGGTGGTTTGTATGCAAAACAAAGGCGCTTCACTAGAGGAAAAAGTGTTTTCGGGTAGATCCTGATTCATAGAAATACTCCTTGAATTCAGCGCTCAAAGCTTACGATATAGCAACCGAGCACCTGATCGCAGGGAATGGCGGCGGCATTTTCGGGTGTACATTTTAAGGGTGGATACTGCATTTGCGGCTCGGTGGGGAGGGCTGGCAGCGTTTTGCCAATGCTTTCGCCGTGGGCATCCTGCGGGGTGAAGTGCCAGCGGAACGAACAGTCGCAGAACTCTTTGTTGGCGGTAATGGTTTCCGCTTTGCGCAGCTGGACGGTATCGCCCAAAAACCAGCAGCCCGCATTGTCTTTTTCTGCTGGGCATGAGCCGGGCAGGCCGATGCCCGTGAAAGCGATCGTGAGAAAATCGGGGTGGAAAGTAGTGGTTTTTCCCTCTTTGGTAAAGGGAACATCCAGCCAGCAGCCGATATTCAGCCAGCCCTTTTGCCCATCGTGCTCTACGGCAGTAACCAGCTCCAGGTAGCTGGAGGTGCTATCCTGAATTTCGGCATTGATGCGCAGGACCGGGCGGATAGAACGAAAACCCTCTGGCAGAAGGGCGCGCAGGCGGTCTTGCTCGGCGTGGTAGGCCATAACGAATTGCTCGATGTGCATAAAAAACTCCTTAAAATAAAAGCAGACGGTTGGAAAAAATCAGCGATCCCAGCATTTTTCGGCATCGGCTTCGGTGATCTTGCGGACGGGCTTGCAGGGATTGCCCACGGCGCCCGCATCCAGAATGACCAGGCCATGGTTGGCATAAAAGTTTTCGCCTACTGTAATGTTATAGCCATAATCGCACCAAAAATCAGGCTCAATATGAACATTGGCCCCGGTTTTGCCCAGAATTTTTTGATAAATTCATGCCGTGCGGCCAGATCTTGCATAGGCAGGGCGTTGTATTGCTGGCACAGCGATTTGCACGAAAGGCGGTCGGCTTCCAGATCTTTATCATAATTGGCATCATAGAGCTTTTGTGCGAGCATTTTTTCTTTTTCGGTCATAAGAATTCTCCTTTATCGGGGGTATTATAAAGCAGTATAAATACCGGCTTCTTTGCAGGGGGTAAGGGGGCAGCAGGGCTTTTTAATATGCTGCTTGCCCGCCCGGGAAGAAAAAGCTTGTATTTTCGGCTTTTGCGCAGATACACAGAAGTGAAAAGGCCGGACAATACCATTATAGCATACCGGGCAGCGATGCCTATAGTAAAATTTTGTGGAAAAAAGCTAGGAAAAGTCGCCAGAGGTAAAACCAAATGTGCAAATCAACAAAAATGTCAAAATGACGAATATACCGCTGTAATTTTGGCTAAACTGTGATACAATTTAAATAACTGAGTTAGCTGCCGCAAAACAGCATTGCGGCGGGCCGCCCGGCCTTTTGCGGTGTGCCGGGCGGATATGGTTTAAACAAAAGGAGAAGTACAATGTCTGAAAAACAGATGGGACCCCGCGACTTTTTCCGTGGCGACCGACAGGTTGCCGACCTGGGCCTGATCGCCTGCCCCGGCGCTGAGGAACTGACCGAACTGATCAACGGCCACCTGGTGCGCTGGGCACGCGAAGTTGGTTTGGAGAATGACAACTTTATCATTCCCAGCGAATGCCCCCGCTTTCAGAGCGGTGATGCCAAGGGCCTGGTAACGACCAGCGTGCGCGGCGATGATATTTACATCGTGGTCGATCCCGGCAACTACAGTATGACCTACAAGCTGTTTGGCTACGAGAATCATATGTCGCCCGATGACCATTTTGCCAACCTGAAGCGCCTGATCCAGGCTGTTTCCGGCAAGGCTCACCGTGTGAGCGTGATCATGCCCAGCCTGTACGGCGGCCGCCAGCATCGCCGTGTGGTGCGTGAGAGCTTGGACTGCGCCGTGGCCCTGCAGGAGCTGCAGAGCATGGGCATTGCCAACATCATCACCTTTGATGCACATGACCCCCGCCTGCAGAACGCTGTGCCTCTGATGAGCTTCGACAATGTGATGCCCACTTATCAGACCCTGAAAAAGCTGATCCACTATGTGCCCGGCGTGGCACTGGACCGCGACCATTTTATGTGCGTGAGCCCCGATGAAGGCGCTATGAACCGCAATATGTACTTCTCCAGCGTGCTGGGCTGCAACCTGGGCATGTTCTACAAGCGCCGCGATTATTCGCGCGTGGTGAACGGCCGAAACCCCATTGTGGCACATGAGTATCTGGGCGAGAGCGTAGAGGGCAAGACCGTGCTGATCACCGATGACATTATTGCCAGCGGCGAGAGCATGATCGATATTGCCGTAGAAATGAAGAAGCGCGGCGCTGCCAAGGTAATTGCTAACGCTACCTTCCCTCTGTTCACCGCTGGTCTGGATACCTTTGACAAGGCTTATGCCGACGGCACCATCTGCGCCGTGCTGGGCACCAACCTGACCTACCGCAGCCATGATCTGCTGAGCCGCGAGTGGTACTACGATGTGGATGTTTCTAAGTACATTGCTTACTTTATCGCTGCTTTGAACCATGATATGAGCGTGACCAGCATCTGTGATCCTCATGATAAGATCTCGGAGTTGCTGGCAGAGAACGGCATCGTTCCCGACAACAAGTAAGAGCTGAAAATTTTAAAAGCGCCGCCGTGCCGAAGCTTTGCTTTCGGTGCGGCGGCGCTTTTTAGGTGAGGCATAATTCTATAGAAAAGTAGCGCAAAGTTTTTCGATTTATGCCTGCCTGCGAGTGAGGGTCACTGTACCAGCGGCAGGGTGACTGCTTTGCTTTCATCCTTAGAATAACCGTAAGTGAAAATATACTTAAATTCGCTGATCTTGGCTACCTGCGCGGGGTCAGCCGTGTAGTAGTCCTCGCGGCAGGTGATGATGCCGGTGGTGGGGTCTACCTGGCTGCTGATGAGCGCATAAGAATTGCTATTGGTATCAATATACGCTTCGTCCTGCGGGAACAGTTCAGCTGTGGGGCCGGTATAGCCGTAAGGGATCATCTGCCAGGTGAGGGCCTGACCCTGCGCCTTAAAGTTTTGCAGCGTATAGCCGCCCACATCGCTGATGGCGATTTGCACGCCCTGCTCCATTTCGGCAGTGGTCACGGTGCGGTATTCGGTGCTCAGATCGCCCTGGGAATACACAGGGGTAAAGGTAATGCTCTTGGCGTTTTCGGCGGGCAGGGTATAGGCAGTGCAGTCTGTGAGCATGCCATCCGCATAGCTGGGCAGAAGCTGCCTGCCGGTATCGTCGGTGAGGATCATCTCACCGATGAAATCAATGGAATTTTCGTCGATGTTGGGCAGATAGAGCTTTTCATAATCCTCGGCGGTGATGCCGTTCGGGTAGGCAGCCTGGAACGCATCCTCGGCGGCGGAATGCGTGACCAGCGTACCGCTGCCCGTGCTGAAGCAAAGGCTGTCGAGCGTGATGGGGTTATTGCCCAGGATCGCATCGTTCAGGCCGAAATCCAGCGTGGCGGGTTCAACATGGCGTGCCCCGGCGCGAACCTGCTCGCCGTTCAGCTGTATGGTGTAGCTTAACCCCTCATCGCCGTTCATGGCGGCGGTATCATATAACTTCAAGGTGATAGTGTCGCCCTGCGGCTCGGCGGGCAGTTGGTAATGTGCCCAATACTGGAAGGAACTATCGTCTTTTCGGTAGAGATCGTCCTGCATTTGGTCTAAAGGTTCGTCCCCGCCTATCTGGGCAAGCAGGAACGGGGCGTTTAAGTTCAGCTGATACCACTCGGGCTGGGGGATGCTCGAATCCAGAAATTTTGATACAATGTTTTCTCCGGTGATCGTAAAGAAGCAATCCAGCGATGCAGAATCCATCGAAACCGTATCCAGCGTATAGTTTACGCCGTCCAGCGTGACGGTCTGCCCAACAGCCATGTTGTGGCTTTCTAGGTCGGCCTGCTGGCCGGTGTAATCGCCGCGCGGGGCATCGGCAGGGTTCTGCACCTCGCTTTGAGATTTTGCGTCTGTAAAAAATCCGATCTTGCCGCTGACAAGCTCACCCACGATGGGCGCAGCGGCAAAGGCACCTGCGCTGAGGGCACAGGCTGCAGCCAGAAAGGCGGCTGCGCGCACGGGCGTTTTGCTGCGGCTGCGCTTTTGCACCGGGGCGGTATGAATACGCTTTTGCGCGGTTTTCTTTAGGGCCAGGCTTAAAATGCGCTTTTGTTCTTCGGGTGAAAGAGGCGCGGAGGCGGTAGGCAGGGCATTTAAAGCCAAATCAACAGAGGCTTTGCGGTCTCGCAGAATTTTCATAAAAGCTCCCTCCTTTTTTACAGGGCATTTTGGCGCTCTAAAAACTGTTTGCGCAGCTTTTCGCGCCCACGGGAAAGGCGGACGGTGACGGTGTGCTCCTGCATGTTCAGCCGTTGGCCGATCTCACGGCAGGATTCCAGGTAGTAATAGCGCCGCAGAAAAATTTCACGGTCAGGCTCGGGCAGCTCGGTGAGCAGCTGAGCGATCAGTTCTTCGGCCGAGGTGGTGTGCGGCTCTAATACCCAATCTCCGGCAAGCTCTTCGTTCAGCTCGCAGTCTTTCTGCCGGGGGCGCAGGGCCCGCCAGCGGTCGATGGCCGTGTTGCGGGCCGTTACGCAAAGCCAGGCGCACAGCGGGCGCTTTTTTCGCTGCAGCTTGGCGGCGTTCTGCCAGGCGGCGACCAGCACATCGGCGGCGCATTCCTCGGCATCCTCGGGGGCATTTGGCAGCACCCGGCGAATGATGGCGTTGATAAGCCCGCCATACTGCGCCAGCAAAAGCTGCATGCCCGCGCCGGGGTCGGCCAGCAGCGAATCTATGATCTTTGTATCATCCATAGCGTTGTCTGCTCTTTCTTTTTTGTTTTTCAAGGCCTTGTACCCACTAAACGAAAAAGAAGGGCGAAAAGTCACAAGGCGGAAAATAAAAATTGCTCCCCATAAAAGGGGAGCAGGAGAAATTTAATAGAAATAGAGAGCCTATCAGGATTTCGTGGTCCAGGTAAGATCGACCGTAGCGGCAAAGAGGTCAAACACCAGATCCTGCACGCTGGGCGAGATAAGCAGCTGCGACTGCTGAAAGAACAGCGGCACGGCCACGGCTTCGGCCAGCAGCTCGCGCTCTAAGGCGGCGCAGTCGCTTACATAACCGGCCTGAACAGGGCTCAGCGCTGCGGTGCGGGCGCTGAATTCGGCCGAGGTCCACTCGCACAGCTCACCGCTGCCAAAGCGGCGCAAAAGAGCGTGCGGGGCGTTTTCATCGGCGGTGAGGGGCAGCAGCATGATGGCGTAATCGCCCTTGCTCTGGGCCGTGAGCAGGTCTTCCATGGGCAGCTGCTGCACATTGCAGTATAGCCCCAGCTGCGACTGCCAAAGCTGGTTGAGCGAAGCAAAGGCATCGGCTACAGGAGAGTTTTCGGGCAGCAGAACGGTGATGCCGCGCACAGAGCTGGTGCCAAGCTCGCTCAAAGCGGCCTGATACAAAGCCTGAGCGCTCTGGCTGGCCGGAAGTGCGCTGCCCGCCTGCTCACGGTAGCTTTTCTGCCCCACCGTAACGGCGGGCGGGATCAGCCCGGTGGCGGTTTGTGTGCCCTCGGCAGCCTCTAAATCGGCGCTGTAGGCAGTTTGGGCCAGTGCCTGCCGCAGCGAGCGACTGCTGAGCAGGGGGTTCTGCGTGTTGAACAAAAGGCACCAGGTAGTGCCTGCATAGCGAATGGAGGGCAGGCCCGTATCCTCGCCGCCGTCATATAAAGCTGCATCGGCTTTTTCGTTCTGCACCTGCTGTGGCGCGGTGAGCGGCTTGTCGGTGGAGGTCTCATCGGCCTGCAGCACGATGCGCACGGCATCTACCAGGCTGCCGCTGGCCTTGCGGCGCAAAAATAGGCCGCTCTCGGTCCAGTTATACAAATAGAAGGGGCCGTTGCCCATCGTCATTTTACTGCTCAGCGCGTAGGCGCCGCCGGTGCTCTCAAAAAATGCCTGGTTGCAGGGCATGGCACCGGGCAGGCACAGCTTGCGCAGAAAATCATCGTCTTTTTGCGAGAGCGTGATGATAAGGGTATTATCGTCTGCTGCTTTTACGCCCAGTGCGGAGGAATCGCCCTGCAAAGCCTGTGCGCTGCCTGCAATGCCGCCGAGCGCCTCGGTGTAGGGGCTGCCGGTCTCGGGTAGAAACACACGGCGCAGGCCAAAGGCAAAATCCTGTGCGGTAACGGGTGTGGAGTTGGCCGCACCCCGGTAGCCGTTGTAGGTGAGGCCGCTTTTTAAATGAAAGGTATAGGTAAGGCCGTTGGGAGATACCTCATAGCTTTCGCAGGCATCCGGCTGCACATCGCCGTTTGCATCCAGGCGGAAAAGCCCGCTGTATAAGTTCAGGCAGGCCGTAACATCGCTGCCGGCGCTGGCAAGCTGTGGGTCAAGGTTAGAGGGCAGCGTATCCACGCGCCAGGTAAAGCTGTTGGTTCCGCCGCCGCAGCCCGAAAGCCCCAGGGCCAGAAATAGTGCGGCCAGGGCAGCACAGATGGTTTTACGAAACATATAAAAAGCTCCTTTAAATGAAAAGCACAAAATGCAGGTTAGGCTATATATTATAGCAGATTCGGGGCGAAAACTCAAATTCTGCCCGGCTTCACCCGTTGCGCTCAGGCGTAAAAAAGCGTATAATATTTTTAGTTATGCGTATATAGACAAAATACGCGGAGCGAGAAAAAATCGAAAGCCGCACGGCGGCGGTTTAAAGGAGGCTGTTTTCCCTATGCAGCAGGTATATGATGCAATGAAAGCCTATTTGCAGGGCAAAAAGGTGGCGTTTATCGGTGCAGGCGTAAGCCATAAGCAGTGCATCGAGCAGTTCGTAGAAATGGGCGCAAAGGTGACCCTGTGCGATAAAAAGCCTGATCTGGAGGCCTTCGGCGAATATGCCGATACCATCCGCCGCCTGGGCATTAGCCTGAGCCTGGGCGAAAACTATATGGAGGGCTTTAAAGGCCAGGATATTATTATGCGCACGCCCGGCTTTGAATACTTTACCCCCGCTTTGCAGCAGGCCATTGCCGCAGGCACCGAGTGCACCAGCGAAATGGAAATGTTCTTTAAATACTGCCCCTGCCGCATTGTGGCAGTGACCGGGTCGGACGGCAAGACCACCACCACCACGCTCATCAGCAAATTTTACGAGGCTGCAGGCCGCCGTGTGTGGCTGGGCGGCAACATCGGCCGTGCGCTTTTGCCCATCGTGGCCGAGGTAGAGCCTGATGATATGGCCGTGATCGAGCTGAGCAGCTTCCAGCTGATCAGCATGCGCCAGAGCCCCAATATCGCGGTGGTGACCAATGTGACCCCCAACCATCTGGACCACCACAAGGATATGAAAGAATATGTGGATGCCAAGCGCAATATCCTATTGTGGCAGAAAAAGCCCTGCCGCGCTGTGCTGGGCTTTGAAAACGATATCAGCCGCGGTATGAAGGCCGACTGTGTGGGCGACCAGGTGTGGTTCACCCGCCTGCACGATACCGATAACGGCGCCTTTTTGCGCAAAGAAGACGATACCCTGTGCATGGCAGCGGGCGGCGTGGTAACGCCAGTGCTCAAACGCAGTGAGATCAAGCTGCGTGGCTTGCACAATGTAGAAAATATGCTGGCAGCCATTGCCGCTGTGTGGGGCGAGGTGCCCGTAGAAGCCATTCAGAAGGTGGGCAGCACCTTCCGCGGTGTGGAGCATCGCCTGGAGCCTGTGCGCACACTGGACGGCGTGACCTGGTATAACGATTCCATCGGAACCAGCCCCACGCGCACGATCGCGGGCCTGCGGAGCTACAACCAGAAGCTGATTTTGATCGCAGGCGGCTACGATAAGAAGATCCCCTATGCGCCGCTGGCCCCGGTGATCGTGGAGAATGTAAAAACGCTGATCCTGATGGGCGCTACCGGCCCTGTGATCGAGCAGGAGGTCAAGAAGATCCCTGGTTGGGAGAAGCTGCGCATCGAGCACGCCGCTACCCTGGAAGAAGCTGTGGACATTGCCCGCAAGCTGGCTGTTAGCGGCGATGAGGTGCTGTTTAGCCCGGCAAGCGCCAGTTTTGATCTGTACCCCAACTTTGAGGTGCGCGGCCAGCACTTTAAGCGCCTGGTCAACGAATTGAAGTAACCGGAGAAAATAAAAAACACACCCGGCGGGCGAGGGGCTTTTGCCGTTTCGCCCGCCGGTTTTTGTGAGGGCAAAGCAATAGCAAATTACATAAAGTATAAAAATGAGGATTTATTACAAATGCTGAAAGAATTCTTTCCTTTTAACGAAAAAGCGCTGCAGCTGGATGAGCAGGTGATGGCGCTTTGCCAGCCGGAATTTGCCAAATTAGAACAGATTAGAGATTACAATCAGTTAAAGATGCTACATGCATTTACAGATTGTAATATGGCGGCGACCGAGCTGTTCGGCTCCACGGGCTACGGCCTGTGGGACCCGGGCAGGGATAAGCTGGAACAGATCTTTGCCAAGGTGATGGGCGCAGAGGATGCACTCGTGCGCAGCCAGTTTATGAGCGGCACACACACGCTGACGGTAGCGCTTTTTGGCCTTTTGCGCGCGGGCGATACACTGCTGGCTGCGACCGGTCGCCCTTACGATACGCTGGAAGGCGTGATCGGCATTGGCGATGCGGGCAAGGGCTGCGGCACGCTGGCCGAGTACGGCGTAAAGTATGACGAAGCCCCGCTCAAGCCGGATATGACCCCCGACCTGGAGCTGATCGCCCAGAAAGCTCCGCATGCCACGGTGTGCCATATCCAGCGCAGCCGCGGCTACAGCAAGCGCAATGCGTTCACGCTCGAACAAATCGAACAGGTAGCCAAAACGGCCAAGGCTGCAAACCCGGATATTATTGTATTTGTGGATAACTGCTACGGCGAATTCACCCAGACCCACGAGCCGCTGGCTGTGGGGGCAGATCTAATCGCAGGCAGCTTTATCAAAAACCCCGGCGGCGGCATTGCCCCCACCGGCGGCTATATTGCAGGCCGCAGCGACCTGGTGGAAAAATGCGGCCATCGTTATTCCGCCCCCGGCACCGGGCGTGAGATCGGCTGCACGCTGGAAACTCTGCGCGAAATGTTTTTGGGCTTGTATGCCGCGCCTGGCACGGTATGCGAAGCGCTGAAAACCGCCGTATATGCCCAGTGCCTGCTGGGCCTTTTGGATAAGGCCCCGGTGCCGCTGTACAACGAACCGCACAATGATATCGTGACCTGCTTTGAAGCGGGCAGCGCCGAAGCGCTGGTAGGCTTTTGCCAGGGCATTCAGGCATTAAGCCCCGTAGATAGCTATGTGGCCCCCGAGCCCAGCCATGAGCCGGGCTATACCGATGAGATCATTATGGCTAGCGGCAGCTTTACCACAGGCAGCACCATTGAGCTGAGCTGCGACGGCCCGCTGCGCGCACCGTATATGTGCTACCTGCAGGGCGGCCTGAACTTTACCGCCAGCCGCGCTGGCGTGCTGATGGCCGCACAAAAAGCCTGGCTGCAGTGAGCCTGAAAGATAGTGCGTGCAGATTTGTAAAAGCTTTTACTACAAACTTTTATTGATATGACCAATAGGGCTGGCACAAATATCTAAGGCAGCTGCCATATTTATATAAGTAATACAAAAAGTAGTGCCCGCAAAGGTTTTAAATCTTTGCGGGTACTACTTTTTGTATATAACGACAAAATTATACAAATTAAATTTATTTTACTGCAACAACAGAAAAAACAGCAACCGTTTGCAGCTGAGCCAGCCAGGTAGGCAGCATTTCGGATACGATCTTGATGAAAAACAGCACCAGCACTACGGGAATCACCAGTTTTACCGCTTTTGCACCGCCCTTATCAAATACCCTGGTGCCGAAATAGCTGCCGCTCAAAGAGAAAATGCTGGCGGTAAGGCCCAAGGGAAGCAGCACCTTGCCGTTGAGCAGATACACTGCTAGGGCGGCGGCATTGGTAGAAATATTGATGGCCTTGGTAATGCCGTTGGCCTCACGCAGGTTCATGTGGCCGATGCCGCTTAAGATCAGCAAAAGAAAGGTGCCGGTGCCGGGGCCGTAAAACCCATCGTATACACCGATGATCAGCGCGGCAGTCAATGCCACCGCCCAGGTACGGCGCGGGCTGCAGGGCACAGGGTCAGTGCTGGTTTGCAGCGCTTTGCTGCGCATTACATATACGCCGGTAAGCGGCAGAATGATAAGCATGATTAGCTTAAAAATAGAATCATCGATCAGCAGGGCCAGGTTTGCCCCCACGCTGGAACCCGCCAGCGCAATGGCTGCGCTCACAAGCCCCAATTTTAAAGGAATATAGCCTTTGCGGGCAAAGCGGTATGTAGCAAGGCCGGTGCCCATAAAGTTGCTGAGCTTGTTGGTGCCGATGGCATAGTGCACAGGCAGGCCGCTCATCATATAAGCCGGCAGGCTGATCAGGCCGCCGCCGCCCGCTATGGCATCCACAAAGCTGGCCAGAAACACCAGAGGGCATACGATCAAAAAGTGCATGGGGGTAAGTGTGACCATAACGAATACCTGCCGATCTGCCTATTTGGCTAAATTTCTAATAACAGTAATATTATAAATAGATAAATAAGGAAAGTCAACAAAGGCAAAAGAATAATAACAGTATATCATGATATGCAAATTTTAATGGAATCATCTTTTTTTAATATTGGGGAAAAATTCTGTAAAAATCGCACAAAAAGCTGAAGATCGGGCGATAGACAGCGCCCGCGGAGGGCGGGTATACTAATGACATCGCCGGGGGCCGAAAGCAGCACCCCGGAACCGTTAAGAAGAAATTGATGAAAAAGGAGGAAACAGCTTATGATGCGAATCGGAAGCGGCGAGCTGGTATTGATATTTGCGCTTGCTCTGTTCATCTTTGGCCCGGCCCGCCTGCCCGAGTTGGGGCGTATGGTCGGCAAGGCCGTGGGCAGCTGCAAATATTATATGGATTCTTTTGCCGATGAGTGCAAAGGCATGGAAGAAGACCTGAAGCAGGTAGACCGCGAAGTGCGCGATAACCCTGTGCACACCGTGCGCCCCGCTGCCAAGACCGAAGAAAAGGCAGAGCCTCAGCAAAAGGCTGAGGAGGAAGCCTCGGCCGAAAAGACAGAAAACGAAGAAAGTGAACCCGAAAAGCCGGCCGGCTGAAGGCCATAGCTGAAAACGAACGAAAAACTTACTTAGGATATTCAAGGAGGAAATGAATTATGTTTAGAATTGGTACACAGGAACTGCTTCTTGTTTTGGCACTGGCACTTCTGATTTTTGGACCTAAAAATCTTCCCAAGCTGGGCAAGGCCATGGGCCAGACCATCGGTAACTTCCGCGTGGGCGTAAAAAAGGCCCAGGTGGATATGGCCAGTGAAGAAAAGCAGAGCGAAGAGGACGAATAAGCCATGAAACAAAAATCCGGTAAGGCAGGCAAAGCGCCCGGCGGAGGAGCCAGCGAAGAAAAAATGTCTTTTCTGCATCACCTTACCGAACTGCGAACCAGGCTTGTGCGGTGCGCCATAGTGCTGGTGGCGGCGTTTGCACTGTGCAGCACCCGCGCACAGTGGCTTACCGAACGGCTGCTGCACATTTCTGAGGGCTTTAACTTTATTTATATCTCGCCGTCAGAGCTTTTGCTCTGCTACTTAAAGGTAGCTCTGGTGGGCGCTGTGGTAATTGCCTGCCCGGTGCTGCTGATGGAGATATGGAAGTTTTTATGCCCGGGGCTTACCCGCAAAGAGCGTACCGCCGTAACGGCAAGCCTTTTAAGCGGTTTGGTGCTGTTTATTTTGGGCGTTTTGTTCTGCTATGGTGTTATGCTGCCGGTGTCGCTTAAATTTTTGGCAGATCTCGGCACAGGCAGTGAGATCGCCGCCGCAGTGTCGGTGGCAAACTACATCGGCTTTACGCTCACCATGATGGTGGTGTTCGGACTGGTGTTTGAAATGCCTATTGTGATGATCGCACTTACCAGCGTGGGGCTTATCAATCCCATACAGCTGCGTAAACAGCGCAAATATGCGATCTTGATCATCTTTATTCTGGCGGCGGTGCTCACCCCGCCCGATGTTACCACACAGGTGCTGCTCGGCCTGCCCATGGTAGGGCTGTTTGAGATCAGCAGCTTTGTGAGCGGCGTGATCTTCCGCCGCAAGCTGAAGGCCGAACAGGCCGAAGAGCAGGAGGCCGAGGCCGCCTGCGCCGCTGCCGCCTGAACGGCAGCCTAAAACAGGTTTGCGCCCTCTATGGGCAAAAGCGAATAGAGAAAGAGAAGAAATGATTTGTTTAAGGAGGAACCCCCTATGCAAGAGAAAAAGGAAATGAGCGGCCAGGGCTTTACCCGCCGCCAGTTCGTAAAAGGCGCGCTGATGAGTGCAGCCGGTGTGAGCCTGCTTTCCATTCTGCCGGGCTGCGGCGCGGCAGCGGCTTCCCCGGCAGCTTCTGCCTCTGAGCCCAGTGCCCCGGCAGGGAATAACGGCATCTTCATTCAGGGCGGCGATGTGAACATGGACGGCCAGACCTACACGCTGGAGTTCATTCGCCCGGTCAAGCTGGTGGCCATGGTGAACGGCGAGCAGAAAGAAGCCGGCATCTGGCGCAGCACCAATAAGCATCTGGTATCCGTTGACCCCGACGGCACCATTCGCATGCGCGATGGCGTGGGCGGCTATGATGTGGATGTGACCTGGAGCTACGAAGATGTAGAGTATAAGGTGACCTTCCACACCGCACAGAATATCGGCTCCTCCTCGCTGGAAAGCGCCGATGATATGAGCCGCGGCGACTTTATGATCCGCCTGGCCAAATACTTCGGCTGGCCCCACTATAACGCATACATGGACGATGGCACGGATATCGATGATGACGGCAACTTTGCTGCATCCGAGCGCGTGCGCAACTTCTATGATGTGACCGGCAAAAACGATTATGTAAAGCCCATCGAATCCGCTTTGGATATGGGCGTGCTCACCGCTTCTTCGCCCGATGACTGCTTCTATCCTCTGTCGGCCATGACGCGCGAGGATGCCGCAGTGATCCTGGTCAATGCGTTTAAGCTGCCCAAGCTGGATACCGATTATCTGGCAGACTTCAGCGATGCGGGCAATATCAATAAAGACTGCTACGATGCGCTGAATACGCTGTTTGGCTATGGCTTTATGCGCGGCCGCACCAACGACACTGTGAACCCCACCGATGCCATTACCGACACCGAGGAGCGCATCATCATCGAAAATATCGGCCGTAAGTTTACGGGCCCCGTTTGGGCTATGCCTGTGAGCGGCCGCAAGTTCGTGCGCTGCCGCCCCGAGTGGTTCTGCCCCACCGAAGATGTTACCGTGCACTGGCGCACCCGTGCGATCAACATTTCGCACAAAGAGCTGGAGGGCCTGTTCATTCAGGACCGCGGCGTGGGCGTTACACTTTCTCCCGAATGGGGCGAGTGGTACGATTACATTCCCGGCTACACCACCGTGCCTATGTTCGGCCTGAACAACAACTACGATCTGCCCTACGACAACATCTACTTTACCGTAGAATGCGAAGCCTACGCCACCAAGGACGGCCTGCAGGACGGCCCTGTTTCTACCTTCCACTGGCGCATCGACCGTCCCGCCTGGCATGATTTCGCCTTTGATAAGCTGCATGACGGCGGCGCCAATTACCCCACCGTGTACCGCTACTTTGATAACTTCCAGGCAGCTGCCTACTACATTGAGGGTAGCGAGATGGGCGTTTTGTACGACGGCCTGATGCCCACCCACACCACCACCTCGCTGATCGACCGCGTAAACGAAGTGGCCACCAAGCCCTGGGTGTTCGTGCTGGGCCACAACCATGGTGACCATAAGGGCGCTATGTGCTATGCCGCCAACGCCGGCAAGGATATCTACATGGCTGACCGTGTAGGCCCCATCGGCGGCGAGTGGAGCATTGAGACCTACGCCAAGGATTACACCT
This sequence comes from Gemmiger sp., assembly GCA_963629755.1. Taxonomy (GTDB): domain Bacteria; phylum Bacillota; class Clostridia; order Oscillospirales; family Ruminococcaceae; genus SFIE01. Next base: position 19,809 of record CAVGKH010000002.1, on the reverse strand, counting down.
CGGCCAACGCCGTGATCGATGAGACCATCACCGGCGTATACGAGGGCGAAAACATTCACCCGATCAACGAGGGCGATGTGATCGATCTGGGCAATGTAAAGCTGGAAGCCTTCCGCCTGCCCGGCCACGAGGATGCCATGGTGCTGCTGTATGACCGCGCTAACGGCCTGCTGTTCTCTTCGGATATTTACGGTGTAAACCGCTACTGGGTAGCCGACCAGTTCGGCGCAAGAGGCGTAAAGCAGGATCTGCTGCTCTCGCTGCAGCAGCAGCTGATGGATGCCTACAATAAAGACGGCGCCTCTGTAAAGGAGCTGTACACCGGCCATAACCGCATCGGCGTTTCGGGCGATTACCTGATGGCTTGGGAAAACTGCCTGCAGAAGCTGTGTGACCTTGGCCCCTATGCTCTGAGCATGGACCTGCGCGGTGACGGCGCTGTGGTCGTGCGCGATGGCGACACCCACGAGACCATGAACTGGCAGGCCTTCAGCGAAAACGGCAAGCAGGTGGTGCAGGAATACACCAGCAAGAACGACGGCACTACCTTCCGCCGCATCGAGACCGATATTCTGAGCGCGGATTCCGCGGCCAACAACAATCTGTATTTCGACTACAAGACCAACGCCCACCTGAGCAATATCACCTTTAAGGATGCCGAGCTTGTGGGCCATGACTTCAAGTATCACACTGGCTTTGACGATGCCGATGATGTGCTGGACGATGGCCGCCTGAAGTTCGCATTGGAAAATAAGTTCGTTCCTATGGATACCGAGTATGAGGTAAAAGTGCCTGCAGGCCAGAGCACCGTTACCTTTACCCCGGTGGCTATGAGCAGCCGCATTCAGCAAATGCTGGTAAACGGCAAGCCCGCCGCCAGCCGCTGCCCTGTTACCGTGGCAGCCAACGGCCCCTGCACCATCGAGGTCACCGGCCCGGACGGCAGCGAGACCGTTACCTACACCCTCACCTTCATCAGCTGATCTACTTCTTTCTTCTTAACGGGAAAAGGCCGCAGAGCAATGCTCTGCGGCCTTTTCCGCACTTACTGCCTGGCGGCCCGGTGGGTGCGGTATGCACCGGGGGTCTCGCCCATGATCTTTTTAAAGGTGCGGATAAAGGTGTTGGCCGAATAAAAGCCCATGCGGAAGCCGATCTCACTCACGCTGATATCGGTGCTTTCCAAAAGGCCGGCGGCCTTTTCTACGCGAAAACGGTTCAGATAGTCCAAAAAGCGCTGGCCCTGCAGCTCGGAAAAAATGCTGGAAAGATACGGACTGCTGATGCCTACATGCTGGCTCACACTGTCCAGCGAAAGGGCGGTATCGGCATAGTGCTGGGCAATATACTCTTTGGCATCGGCCAGATACTGGTTGCGGCTGCTCTGCCCATGCTCATACAGTACTTCAATCGCACCGCTCAAAAGGCTGCGGATATAAGCAGCATCGCTTTCGCTGCCCGAAATGAGGGAGGAATCCTCGGCATAGGCCTGGTTCAAAAACGGGCAGGCCGAAAGATCGATTGAGCAGTCGAGCAGTAGGCGCACCACCGCCGTGTGCACCTCACGCAGGGCAGCTGCGCGAAGTGCGGGCGGCAAAGGCTCACTGCAAAGCTCGCTGGCCAGCGCATCGGCAATGTTTTTTTCGCGGTGCAGAGCCTTTTGCAGAATATTCTGCGTTTTCTGGCGGCAACGATCCAGCGTGGGCTCGGGCGCTTCGGCGGCAGTCAGCGGGTCGGCGCGGTAGTAGCGGCGGTGCGAAAGCTCCTGTGTGGCGGCGGCGAACGCGGCGGGCAGGTTCTGCAGCCCCTCGGTGGGGGCGCTGCAGCCGAACAGCGGCTCGTAGGGCAGAGGCTCTGTTTCGTGTGCAAGATATTTTTCAAAGTCGGCCACAGCTGCCGAAATCTGCGGCCCGCTCATGCCCCGGCACGAAACGAACAGCAGCAAAAAGCCCTGGCTGCTTTCATCGGCCAGCGTGGGGCATTTGCCCTGCCAGTAGTGGCCCGAAAGCTCTTTGGCATGCAGAAGATAAAGCCGATGGTAAAGCTCATCGGCCTTGGTGCCCGGCTCGCACAGAGGCTCTAACCGCAGTACCAGATAAGGCTCCTCAGCGGGGAATACCGGGGGCAGCCCATCCAGCGCCCGGTGTATCTCGTCCGGGTCGCTCATGCCGTCATACAAAATGCGGCGGAACAGGTGCAGAAACACATCGGGGGCCACGGCCGAAAGGGTCTGCTGCAGGCGCGGCGGGTCTTCGGGCGGTGCAGAAGCATCGGGCATGGGGGTACTCACCAGCACATCGAGCGCGTTTTGAATGGGGCGGTATACGCTGTGCAGGCTGTACAGCGAAAACAGCACGGTGCCGACCAAGATCAACAGCCCGCAGGGCAGCAGCAGGCGCAAAGAATCCTGCAGCGCGGGAAGAAAGCCTACCCGGCTTTCGATCGTTAAATAGTTGAGCCCGGTAGAGGCTGAGCGGTACAGCGTGTAATAGCGGTCTTTGGCATCTGCCGAGCGGTAAAAGGCGCTGGAAGAGGTCTCATAAACCGTTTCAGAAAGCGCCGGGTCATCAGGATAATGGCAAAAGCCCGAAAACAGCGGAGTCATATCGGCCGCGTAGATATAAACGCTTTGGGTCTGGTTAAAGGTGCTGCGGTAAAGTGCGCTGGTATCCAGCTGCAAAAGCAGGATGCCCAGCGGATCCTTTTGGGGGTAGCAGAGCATGTAATAAAGCTGGCCGTCTGTTTGAAAAAGGCCGCTCTGCCCGGCGGTGAGCAGGGCCTGCAGCCGGGCCGGGCAGTCGGGCAAAAGCAGGATCTGCTGGTCATAACAGAACACGGTGTCCGGCTGCGGCAGATACAGCCAGGCCGAGGTAACGAGCGGGGAATCCTGCATAAGCTGCACAAGGCCGTTTACTACGCTGTAACGCTGGTCAAAATCGGCCTGGCCCTGCCGCACCATCACGCCGGTCACATCGCCCGAAGAAAGAAAGGCCGAGCCCTGGGTCTCTAAATGCTCCAGCGAAACGGCCAGCGAGCGGTCGGTCTGCTGCAAAAGCGAAAGCGATTGATGGTAGCGGTCTTGCAGGTAAGTCTCTTGGTTCAGCGTGCGCAGCGTAAGATAAAAGGCCGAGAGGATCACGGCCATCAGCGCCAACAGCAGCAGCAGGCAGCGCCGTAAAATGCGGCTTACCGACTGGCTGGAAAGCAGAGGATAGGAAAACTGTCGTTTTATATCAGAAATAAGCTTCATGGTTTGCCTTGCTCCTTGCAATAGGTATCATAAAAATCGGCGAATTGGGGAGTGACAGACACGCAAACATATTTTATAATAATTAAATGCAAATAGCAAACAGCCTTTTAAAAAGGCAGGGCGGCGCAGCGGGAAAATGCGCCTTACAGGGAAGGGAGAAAAGACAAAATGGCAAAAAAGCGGGCTTTGCTGGCAGCGCTGGTGCTGGCGGCGGCTCTTTTGGCAGGCTGTGCGGCCAAGGCACAAAGCGGCGAGACCGTGCTGGGAGCCTGGCAGCGGAATCAGCCCAAAAAGGCGGCAAGCAGCACGCCCGCCATCGTGCTGCGGCTCACACATTCCTCGAGCGAAGAGAGCATTGCCAACGATGCGGCACTGGCCATGAAACAGCGGCTGGAGGCTGTTTCGGGCGGCACCATGAGCATCGATATCTTTGCGGACGATTCGCTGGGCAGCCTGAACGATGCCTGGAACAGCTTTGGAAACGGCACCGTGGATATGCGCATTGGCACAGCGGACCTGCCGCAGCAGGGAACCACCATGTGGCTGCCGCTGCTGGCAGAGGTGGACCGTGAACAGCTGCAGCGTGCCCTTGTGCGGGGCCAGCCGCTGCGCATGCAGATAGAAAGCTGGAGCAAAGAAAAGAACAGCCTGATTTTGGGAATGCTGCCGGTGCAATACCGGGTGCTGGCCAGCAATATCCCCATAGAAAGCCGCGAGAATATGCGCCAGCTGACCATGCGCACCATTGACAGCGTCGGCGATAATAGCTACTGGGAGCTTTTGTGCGGCAAAACCAAAGAGGTAAATGTGCAGCAGCTTTCGCTGGCGCTGCAGCAAAAAGAAGTGAACGCCTGCGATAACACCATTACAAATCTGGTGGAATATGGCACCTATAAGCAGGTGCGCTATATCACCAAGCTGAGCGACCGCGTGTATTTTGATATGATCCTCATCAACAGCCAGCGCATGGCAGAGCTGAACGAGCGCCAGCAGCAATGGATATTGGATGCGGCCGCTTACGCCGAAAAGCAGATCAGCGAGCATCAGGCAGAATATGAGCAAAAGGCTGAAAAAACCATAGAGGAAGCGGGCATTCAGGTGTATGAGCTCAGCCGGGAAGAGCAGCAGAGCATACGGGAAGCCACCCGCGGTACGCTGCTGGAAAGATGTGCCGAAAAGATCGGGGCCGATAATCTGGAACTGATCATGCAGTATGCCCGGCAGGAAACCGAAAACACAGCAAAGGAGTAGCAGCATGGCAGCACAGGAACGCAGAGAAAAGATCCGGGCGCTATTAAAAAACGCTCCCGGCCCATTAAGCGCAACGCGCCTGGCCAAAGAGGTGGGCGTTTCGCGCCAGATCGTGGTGGGGGATGTAGCATTGCTGCGCGCGGGCGGGTGCGAGATACAGTCTACCCCGCGCGGGTATATCCTTGGGGCGGGCACGGCACAGGGCTGCCGTGAGATCATTGCCTGCCGCCACACCGGCGAGGAGCAGCTGCGCAAAGAGCTTTACTGCGTGGTGGATAACGGCGCGGCGCTTGTGGATGTAACGGTGGAAAACCCGCTTTACGGTGAGATCACGGGTCAGCTGCACATTGCCAGCCGCTACGATGCCGACCAGTTTATTAAAAAAGCGCACGAATTCCCCGATGGACTGGTGAGCCGCACCACCGGCGGCGTGCATCTGCACACAGTTTCGGCGCCAAATCGTGAGTGCCTGCAGCGTGTGCGCCAGGGGCTTGCCGAGCTGGGGATCTTATATGAAAAGTAAGCTGGGGCTGCTGGCCCCGCTGCTTTGGCTTTTGGCGGGCGCGGCAATGGTGGTGCTGTTCCGCTTTGCCAAAAACGATGCGCAGGCCATGAACTGGTGGCTGGCGCATGTTTCCATGCCATATAAGCGGGCCATGAGCGCGCTGGTCGATCCGCTGCCCTTCAGCTTTGCCGAGGCAGTGTGCACGCTGGCGGGGGCTTTGGTGCTGGCGCTGGCGGGCAATACCGTGTGGCGGCTTGTGCACCATGCCCCGGTAAACTGGGCCGGGCGGCTGATAGGCGTGTGCGCGTTTGCCGTGTGGGTGTATGCGGCTGTGTGCGCGTTTTGGGGCACGCAGTATTACGGCGAAAGCTTTGCGGCCAAAACCGGCCTGCAGGCACAGCCCGTGCAGACACAGACTCTGCGCACGGTTACCTTTTGGTTCCGCGACCAGGTAAACAAAACGGCGGGCGGCGTGCCGCGCGATGAAAACGGCCTGTTTGCCGTGAGCGCAGAAGAAATACTCGGGCAGGCAGACGGCCTATATAACGGCATGCAGCAGCAGTACCCGGCGCTGGCCGGGCCGGACCGCCGCATCAAAAAAGCCGCCTATTCGGGGCTTATGAGCCTGGCAGGCTTTACGGGCTATATCTTTCCGCTGGCAGGCGAGACCACCGTGAATGTAGACTGCCCGGCGGTGCTGATCCCGGCCACGGTGGCGCACGAGATCAGCCACCAGCGCGGCGTGGCCCCCGAGCAGGAGGCAAACTTCTGCGCCGTGCGTGCGGCCGAGCTTTCGGGCAATGCCGTATATGAATATTCGGGCTGGCTGTTTGGCTATATCCATTTATACAATGCCCTGTTGAAAGCCGACCCCGAAAGCGCCATTGAGGCGGCAAACGGGCTGTGCCGCGAGGCACAGGCCGACCTGGCCGATAACACAGCCTATTGGAATGCGCATAAGGGCCCGGTAAAAACCGTGGCGCAAACCAACTACAGCGCCTTTATCCGTGGCTATGGGCAAACGCTGGGCATGGCCAGCTATGGCGCCTGTGTAGACCTTTTGGCCGTGTGCTATGGCCCGGCGGCCCTGCAGGCATATCCGGCCGAAGAATAAAAGGCCGCGCCGCATGCTTTGCGGCCAAAAGCGGAAATGTAAATTTTGGTAAAAAATAGACGGGCAGGCTGTTTGTGTGCTATAATGGCACCTGTACAGCCTGCTTTTTTTGCAGGCGCTTGCAATGTTATAGCAATTCCGGGAGGAAAATCAATGAAGCGGGATCTTTCGCAGTATTTTTCGGCAGGGTGGAAAGGGCGTTTCCTTTCGCTGCCGCTGTATAAATCGCTTACTGCCTTAGGGCTCTGCGCCGCTTTGCTCATCGGCGCGGGCGGCAGCGCGGCAGCGCTGGCATTTTCGGGCGGCGAAGAAAAAAGCGCCGTGAGCGCGCAGGCCATGGCGGCAGAAGAGCCGGTGGCAACGCCCGAGCCTACGCCGGAGGCGACCCCCAAACCGGCCGATGTGCCGCTGAGCATGGAGATCAGCGTGATCCAGCAGGATATCGGCGTGGCTGTGTACCGCCCCATGGAGAAGAAAGCGCTGGAGGAGGGGCAGAGCATGGCCCTGCTCGATGCCGCTGCCGAGGGCGCGCGCAATGTGGTAAAGGCACAAAAGACCCAGGCGGGCGATGAAAATGTTGCCTGGATCGATACTACGCCCCTGCGCGGTGTGCAGCTGAAGGTGCTGGTCACCGATGAAAACGGCAGCACCAGCGAATATGCGCTGGATGAAGATACCGGCACGGCCCTGGCCGAAGAAATGACCCCCGGCGAATATACGGTGGCATTGAGCGAGTGCGAGGGCTATACACTGCCCGAGCAGCAGACCGTGACCGTAAAAGAAAAAGTGATCTATAAGGCCGATACAAAAGCCGTAAAGGAAAAGATCGTGCAGGCCAGCCAGGTAAGCGAGTCGGCCGAAGACTCGAACTACGGCAATGCCAATGTGGTGGCAGAGCAGCTCAAGGATACCGTGCGCTATGCGGAATCCAATGTGTCGGAGGAATCCGGCCAGAGCTATTTTGACGGCAAGGTAGATGGAAACGGCTATCTGACCATCGGCGGCAAATCCAGCCCCTACAAGCCTGTATACCAGGACGGCAAGATCGTGGGCGCTAAAAAAGACAGCGGCGCCAACATGTACGCCTCCGCCCGTGTGCCCGGCGCAAAGATCGAGTTTTTGGGCAAGGCAGGCGGCAGCAAAATAAAGCTGCTGGCCGTAGAGGACGTGACACCTATAGATGATGAAACCTCATCCGGAAGCACGCCTGCTCCGGAGCCCAGCTCGCAGCCTACAGAATCACCGGAGCCCAGCCCGGAGCCTTCCCAAAGCCCCGATCCCACGCAGGAGCCTGCGCCTACCCCGGAGCCGGTCGTATCACCCGAGCCTACGGAGAAACCGACCCCTGCGCCGACCCCCACACCTACTCCGGAGCCCTCGGCCAGTGCGGCCCCTACCCCCACTCCCGCAGTTACCCCCACGCCGACCCCCAGCCATACATACGATTTTACCGATTGGCCCAATGAGCTGAGCGTGGACGGCTTAAAAGAAAAGGGCTTTGACGGCAGTGTAAAGAGCGAGAGCAAAAAGGTGTATACCGGCTGGCAGACCATCGACGGCAGCCGCTATTATTACGACCCTGATAATCATGAGCCTGTAAAGGGCCAGCAGGTGATCCAGGGAGTTATGTACACCTTTGGCAGCAGCGGCGCGCTGCAGAGCCAGAGCCGCGGTATCGATGTTTCCAAGTTCCAGGGCAGCATCAACTGGAGCCAGGTCAAAGCGGCGGGCATCGACTTTGCCATTATCCGCGTGGGCTACCGCGGCTACGGCAGCGGCGCACTGGTAGAAGACAGCCAGTTCCGCGCCAATATCCAGGGCGCTACGGCGGCGGGCATTCCCGTGGGCCTTTACTTCTACAGCCAGGCCGTAAACGAAGAGGAAGCCGTAGAGGAAGCCAGCATGGTGCTGAGCCTGTGCGGCGGCTACCGCCTGAGCTACCCCATTTACTACGATACCGAGTATGTGGCGGGCGGCCGCGCCAACGGCATCTCGCGCGCGACCCGCACAGCCTGCGCTGTGGCCTTCTGCGAGACCATCCGCAATTCGGGCTATTCGGCAGGCGTGTACTCTTACGCCAGCTGGTTCTATAACAGCCTGAGCTTTGCCAATATCAGCAAATACAGCACCTGGATCGCACAGTACCGCGATACGCTGGATTTCAAATACAGCTATAAGATCTGGCAGTATTCCAGCCGCGGCTCGGTGCCCGGCATCTCCACCAATGTGGATATGAATATTGCCTACTAAAACAGCGCTAAGCAAAGAGCCGCCCCTTGGCCGGGGCGGCTCTTTTGGCACGGCGAAGCGGATATAAAAAGTGCCGCAGCCTTTTAAAAAGCTGCGGCACTTTGGTGCTTTTTACTGCGCATTCACATAGCTGCGAACCATCGACTGCAAAAGATCATCACGGTCGATCTTGCGAATCAGGTTGCGGGCATTTTTATAGGTAGTGATATAAGTGGGATCTTCCGAAAGAAGATAGCCCACGATCTGGTTTACCGGGTTGTAGCCTTTTTCCTGCAGCGCAGAATAAATTTCCTGCAAAGCGGCGCGCAGCTCCTGATCCTGTTCATCGCGCAGTGAAAATACAGCGGTAGCATCTGCCATGGGTGCATCATCCTTTCGTATGATTGAACTTTCAAAATATACGCCTATTATACCCGAAAAAATTGTTGGTTGCAAGAAAAACCTGCCGAATTTGCCTTTTTCGGCCGCTTTGGGTTATAATGGCACAAAAAGGCCGCGCATGGCGGCAAAACCGACTGTTAAGGGGGAAAATACCGTGATCTACGGCATTGGGTACGATCTGTGCCAGATCGAGCGCATGCAAAAAAGCCTGCAGCGCGAAAGCTTTTGCCGCCGCGTGTTTGGCAGGCAGGAGTGGGCCGAGCTGCAAAAGCTGGGGCCGCACCGCAGGGCGGAAAGCGCTGCCGCCTGCTTTGCCGCCAAAGAGGCCTTTTTAAAAGCGGCAGGCACCGGCCTGGGCGGCTTTGATCTGGTCGAAGTGCAGGCTCTGCGCAAACAAAGCGGTGCGCCCTATTACGCCCTCACCGGCAAGGCGGCGCAGTGGCTGCAGGCCGAAAAGCTCACGGCCCACCTCAGCCTTACCCACGAGGCCGGGCTGGCCGCCGCTATGGTGATTTTAGAAAAATAGCCCCGCCCCGGTGATTAAAGCACGGCACCTCTGCTTATACTGAAAACAGAGGGAGCAAACCAAAACGCTCCCGCACCGCAAGGCGTACATTCTGTGGGGGAGGGCAGAGGCATGGAAGTGCACAGAGGAGAAGTTTTTTACGCAGATCTAAGCCCGGTTGTGGGCAGCGGGCAGGGGGGCATTCGCCCCGTGCTGATCGTGCAGAACGATATCGGCAACCGTCACAGCCCTACTGTGATCGCGGCGGCCATCACCAGCAGGCAGGATAAAAACCGCCTGCCCACGCATATTGGCATTCGGGCCGATAAATGCGGCCTCAGCCGCGACAGTGTGGTGCTTCTTGAGTAGATCCGCACGCTGGATAAGCACCGCCTGCGCGAAAAAGCCGGGCAGGTAGGCCCCGAGGATATGCAGCGCGTAGACCAGGCGCTGGGGGTATCCATTGGGCTGAGCAGTACCTAAAACCAAAAAGCGAGCCGGAAGAAGAGGTCTCTCCGGCTCGCTTTTTATGCATAAAAAATTTATTCCACCATCATGTCACAGGCCTTATACAGATCGCCGCAGCTCATGCACACGACCAGATCGCCGGGGCGGGCGTTGGCCTTTACCCAATCGGCGGCCTGCTTTAAGCCGCCCACCACCACGCTGCCGGGCAGCTTGGCGGCCAGGTCTTCGCTGCGCACCGAGCCATCGTCTACTTCGCGGCTGCCCATGATGGGCAAAAGCACTACCTGGTCGGCCATCGAGAGAACCTCGGCAAAATCGTTCATCAAGGCCTTGGTGCGCGAGTAGGTAAACGGCTGATGCACGGCGATAATGCGCTTATAGCCCATGGCGCGGGCCGTGGTAAGGGTGGCGCGCAGCTCGGCGGGGTGATGGGCGTAATCGTCTACCACGGGGGCGCCGTTGCATTCGCCCTTGATCTGAAAACGGCGGCCAGCACCCTTGAAATCGGCAGCGGCACGCACGGCATCCTCGGGGGTAAGGCCCAGCTCGCGCACGGCGCAGCACATGGAAAGCGCGTTGTAAACATTGTGGCGGCCGGGCACGCCCAGCTCCAGATGAGCAAAGGGCTTGCCGTGCTCCAGCACATCAAAGGCGTAAAAGCCGGGCTTATATTCCTGCACATTTTCAGCTTTGTAATCGGCATCCGAAGTGATGCCGAAGGTGATCACAGGGCGGTCGATACCGGCCAGGGCTTCGCAGGTGTTGGCATCGTCCAGGTTATAGCACACGGTGCGGCTGAGCAATGCAAACTTGCGGAAAGCGTGCTTTAGGTTTTCCATCGAGCCGTAATATTCCAAGTGGTCATTATCAATGTTCAGCACAATGCCCAGCGTGGGGGCCAGGTTCAAAAAGGTCTCGCTGTATTCGCACGATTCAATCACGATGCTTTCGCCGCAGCCGGCCTTGCCGTAACCGCCGATTAGGGGCAACTTGCCGCCGATCACCGCGCCAGGGTCGCGCCCGGCCAGCTCCAGCATGGTGGTGAACATGCTGGTGGTGGTGGTTTTGCCGTGCGTGCCGCTGATGCACACGCTGTGCTCGTAAATGCGGCTCACAAAGCCCAGCAGCACACTGCGCTCAATGCACGGAATACCTGCCTTGTGCGCGGCCTGAATCTCGGGGTTATCATCGTGAATGGCAGCGCTGTAAACGATCATCTGGGCATCGCCGATGTTCTGGGCGGCATGGCCAAAAAATACCTTTACGCCCATGGCCTGCTCCGAGTCGGTCACCTTGGTCTGCTCCACATCACTGCCGGTGATCTGATAGCCGCGCTTGGCCATGATCTGCACCAGCGGATACATACCGCTGCCGCCCACGCCGATAAAATGCAGGCGCTGAATACCGTCCAGTAAATGGGGATCGTAAGTAGTATAAGACATAATAAAGGCTCCTTTTATTCAAAGCTGCCGCATACAGGCGGCGGGCATAATATTTTAGTCTATTATATATGTTTCTCAGAATAAAATAAACACCCTGTGAAAAAAATCCTCACCGGCGGCAGCGCAAAAGCATAGCATGGGGCAAACGGCGGGGGTGATGGGCTATGAAAAAAACTTTTGCGGTGGTGGGCGGTGATGCCTGCCAGCAGGCGGCGGCGCGCTGGCTGAAAAAAATGGGCTGCACGGTCACGGATGCCGAGGGGGTGTACAGGGCCGATTACATTTTGCTGCCCATGCCGCTGGCAGCCGATTGTGTGGGCCTGGCCCGGCTGCTGCGGGCACTGGGGGCTAAGGTAACGGTAGCAGCCCGGCGGGCCGGAGCAAGAGCCCAAGCGGAAGCAGACGGATGCAGCGCAGTGCCCATGCAAAGGCTGGGGGCCGCCGCTGCAGAGGCCGACTGCATTATCAACACAGTCCCCGCGCTGGTTTTAGGGCGCGCCGTGCTGCAAAACGCCGCGCCGGAAACGCTGGCAGCCAAGAGCCTGCTGCGCTCGGGCTGCCCGATCCTGCCGGCACCCTATACCAACGATGGGCTTTGCGGCAGCGCTGCGCACATCGGCAGCCTGCTGGAGCGCAAAAACTTTTATTTTGTGCCCTTGGGGCAGGATGACCCGGTGCATAAGCCTTACAGCCTGCAAAGCGATTTTTCACTTTTGCCGGATGCCCTGGCATGCGCTTTGCGCGGCCGCCAGCTGCAGCCGATCCTGAACTGAAAAAAGAAAAGGCGCGGCACGAAGAAATTTTTTCTTCGTGCCGCGCCTTGGTAAAGCGCTTTTAAGCCTCGGGGGGCGTACCGTCCGGCGGCAGGACGGTGCCGAACAAAAGCGGCGCAGACAGCAGAACCATAAAATCGTTCTGCGGGCAGAGCATAAAGGCCTCAAAAGCGCCGTAAAATAGCCATACAAACCACATCAGTGCCAGCCAATAGCGCCGCTCGGCCAAAAGGCGGTGCATCAGCAGGCTGCACAGCACAAGGCCTGCCAAAAACAAAAGGATGCCGCCCGTATAAAGCAAGAGCAGATAGCTGTTATCCAGCGCGACCAGGTCGTCCGGCGAATAGTGCAGCTCCTGCCCGAACAGGCCGGGCGTATAATTGTGCACGGCAAAGCTCCAGCAGCGCAGCCGCCCGTTGGAAAAGCGGCCGATCTTCTGCCAGACGGCGCTGGCCTCCGGAGCGTAAAAAACAGCGGCAAGATAGCTGCAGGCTGTGGCCAGGAACGGTGCGGCGCACAGCAGCACATGCACGGCCCGACAGCGCAGAAGCCTGGCAAACAGAGGAAAAAACAGCGTAAAGGCCATGAGCAAAATCAAAGAAAGGCATACACTGCGCGTGCGGGGAAAATAAAAAACGAACAAAAACAGCGGCAGAAGCAGCCAAAGCACGGCCAAACGCCGCTTTTTGGCCGGTAAAAGCAGCAAAAGTGCAGCGGCACAGGCCATAAGCACGCGGCTTAAATGGTTGGGGTTTTCATAGCCGAATTCCGCGCGGTAGCCTGGCTGATCCAAATACCAGATGGGCAGCACGCCCACCAGAGACAGCAGCGCCAGCACGGCGGTAAAGGCCAGGCTAATACCGGCAAACCAGGCCAGCGTTTTACGCCAGTCAAGATCTTTAAAGCAAAGAACAAAGCCCATGCAGGCAAACAGATCATCGTCATAGCTGCGGCTGAGCATTCCTAAAACCAGCAGAAAAACGCACAGAGAAACGAGCATCTGACGCAGATCGTACCGCGTGCAGAAAAAGAATTTGATCAGCAGTAGCGTGTAGGTGATGGGGTAAAGCAGATACATCGAATCATACACCCAGGGCGGTGTAACGGTGTAAAGCTGGCTGGCATGCAGAAAAACGCGCCCAAACAGCAGAACAAACAAAGCCAGCAGATAAAGTGGCTGTGCCAGGCGCTGGCGTGTTCGGCAGGCATGGTCGCCAAAAAGCATATGCTCTGCGGTAAAGCGGCTTTTTACGGCGGCGCGGATATCGCCCGAGCGAAGACAGCAAAGCCCCTCCCAGGCAAAGGCGGCGGCGGCCAGCGCCAGGGTGATCAGGGCAAACAGTGTGTGCATAGGGTCCCTCCAAAAGGGCGTTAGCAGCCCTAGATAATAGCCTTATCATAAACCATATAAGGGCGCTTGTCAAAAATATCGGGCACTTTTTGGCTGCCCGGCGCATAGGCTGGCAGAAAGGGTTGGAAAGGGCAGTGTGCGCATCAGCCCGGGGGTGGCGCTCGGCAGCCAGCTGCCCTGGGAGCTTGCCGCCGCCATGCGCAGCTCTATTTTTTACCTGGCACCGCTTCTGCACAAAACAGGCCGCGTAACCATGCCCATGCCGGGCGGCTGCCGCCTGGGCCCCGGCTCATTGACCTACACTTGGACGGCCTTGCCCGCATGGGTGCGCGCGTAAGCTTTCAGCCGCGCACGGTCACGCTGACGCGCCGGGAGCTTTTGCACGGCGCAGATTATACCCTGCGCCTGCCCAGCGTAGGCGCTACCGAAACGCTGGTACTGGCGGCGCTGGGGACCGATGGTGAAACAACGATCATCGATGCGGGGCATATTGCCCGCGGCTACCCCGACCTTGCGGGCATGCTTCGAAGGCTGGGAGCCGGTGTGCGCACAAGGACGGAGCAGAGTACAAAAACCTGAAAAATATAACAATATCTGCGGGATTTATTTAAAGTGCGGTACTTGATTTTGCAGGGGTTATTTGTTACACTATAAAGTATAGTGTGATCATTATAAGCATGTGCGCCCCGTGGCGCTGCACTTTGACCGAAATTAAACCGCGGCAGCCATAAGGCTTGCCGGATAAAATAGAAGAAATCTACAGGACTTAGGGGGAACTGATCCATGGCTTTTATTCTGGATGAAGAAATGCAAAATGTAACCAATATCAAGGTCGTTGGTGTTGGCGGCGGCGGCGGCAATGCAGTGAACCGCATGGTGTCGGCCGGGCTGCAGGGTGTGGAATTTGTAGCCATGAATACCGATCAGCAGGCGCTGAATCACAGCGGCGCAACCTTAAAGGTACAGCTGGGCGTAAAGCTTACCAAGGGCCGCGGCGCAGGCGCCGACCCCGAGATCGGCCAGCGCGCCGCCGAAGAAAGCAAAGACGATATCGCCAACGCACTGCGCGGCTCGCAGATGGTGTTTATCACCGCCGGCATGGGCGGCGGCACCGGCACCGGCGCAGCCCCTGTGGTGGCTGAGGTAGCACATGAACTGGGCATCCTCACCGTGGGAATCGTCACCAAGCCCTTTGCCTTTGAGGGCCGCCGCAAGCAGACCATTGCCGAGCAGGGCATTGCCGCACTGCTGCAGCATGTAGACAGCCTGATCGTGATTCCCAACGAGCGCCTGAAGCTCATCAGCCAGGAAAAAATCACCATGATCAATGCCTTTGAGGCAGCCGACAATGTGCTGCGCCAGGGCGTTGAGAGCATTTCGGCACTGATCAATGTGCCCGCATTCATCAACCTTGACTTTGCAGATGTGCGCTCCACCATGAAGGATGCCGGCTACGCGCATATGGGCGTGGGCAGCGCCAAGGGCGCAGGCAAGGCTGAAAATGCCGCCAAGGCTGCGATCTCCAGCCCTCTGCTGGAAACCAGCATCGCTGGTGCGCACGGCGTGATCATCAACTTCACCTCCAGCCCGGACATCGGCCTGGACGATGTGGAGGCTGCTGCCAGCTTGATCACCCAGAACGCACACCCCGATGCCAACATCATCTGGGGTACTGCGTTTGATGAGAGCATGAGCGATGAGATCAACATCACTGTGGTAGCTACTGGCTTTGACAATGTGCCCGGCAGCAGCGCCGATGCTCCGGCTCAGCCAGCGCAGACGGCTTCCGTACCGGAGCCCGTATTCAGCAATAATATGTTCAATGTGACCAGCCAGCCCCTGCCCAGCGCAGGTACACCGGCCCAGCCCGCACCTGCTGCCCCGCAGGCCCCCGCAGAGGACGACAGCTATTTTGAAGACATCATCAAAATGCTGAATAACCGCGGTCAGTAAGTAAAAAGCAGTTTCAAAGAAAGGAGCCGTGCTCATGGAAGAGATCACTTTTACAAGCAGCCTGATGGGCTTTAACCGTGAGCAGGTGCTTCGCTATATTGATAAGATCACGGCAGAAAAGCTGCAGCAGGAGGCCGAGCGTGAGCAGGAGGCCGAAAAAAACCGCAGCGAGCTTTCGCGCCTGGCCGAAGAAAAAGACAAGCTGAAGGCTGAAGGCGATGAGCTGCGTGCCCAGCTGGAGCAACTGCAGAGCCAGAACAAAGCGCTGGCCGAAGAAAAAACAGCCCTGCAGGAAAAGCTTGCCCGCACGGGCTGTGAAGCAGCCGATTTCAAGCAACGCCTTTTTCAGCGTGAGCAGGATTTTTTGAATGTGAAAAAGAGCCGCTACACGCTGGAAGAACAGAATAAAAGTCTGCAGGAACAGCTGCAGAAGCTTGCACAAAACCAGACCGGCGCCGATGAAGAAAAGGCGGCTCTGCAGGCGGAACTGCAAAAGGCGCAGGCCGAGTGTGCCGATGCCAGACAGGCACTGGAGCAGCAAAAGGCCGCTCAGGCCGAGCAGCTGGCGAAGCTGGAAGAAGGCTGCAAGCAGGCGGTTGCCCGTGCCCGTGCCGACTACGAGCAGAAGCTGTCGGCCACCGAAGAAAAGCTGGCTGCTGCCCGCACCCAGCTGGAAAACATGCAGCACGAAAATGAGATCCGCCTTTCCGAGATCCGCATGGAGCTTTTGGAAAAAGCCGCCGCCGAGCGCGAACGCATCAAGCGCGGCGCGGCGGCTATCAATCAGGGCGTATCGGACCTGCGGAACCGCCTGAATCAGGTAGATGAAAGCATTTTCCGAGCTGCAAAAGACCTGGAAAATGCTACGCAGCCCATTTACGATGCACTGGACGAAGCCGAGACCAATGCGCACCGCTTAGAGGGCCAGATGCAGCGCTTCCCGTATGGCCGCACGGCGCAGCCGCAGGCTGAAACCCGGAAAGCAGCCCCGGCGCCGGAAAAACCGGCCACGCCGCCGCAAAGCACTGCGCAGGCCGATGCCGGGCTGGAAGAGCAAAAGCGCGATGTGAACCGCCGCGTAGAAAGTCTTTTAGAAAAGCTCAATCGATTTTTGGGTGAATCGTAATGTAAAGTAAAAAGCACTGTGCCGATCTCTCATTACAGAAATCGGCACAGTGCTTTTATTTGGCATTCAGCGGCGCACGCTGCTGGTGCCTTTTTCTTTTAAATAGGTGGCCTCTAAATCGGCCAGGTGCAGTTTTACCGCCAGAGGGTACTGGTCATAAGCCTGGCTGATGGCAAAGCAGCCGCCGCGGGCGGCATCGTCAAAGCCGCCCATATGCCAGCGAATGGCCACAGCCTCGGCGGGCTTTAAACGGATAAAGCGCTCGATCAAAAATACGCTTTTTTCGCCGTGGCCGTAGGGAAAAGCATCTTCAATGGTAAAGGTGGACACCTTTTCCCACTGGCCGGTCACTTCGTTTTTAACATTGCGCGTGCCGGGCTTATAAAAGTTGGCCTTGCACACATCGTGCAAAAGCGCGCACAGGGCAAAGCTTTCTTCGCTGTCGCCCGGCTCAAAATACCGGTCGCGCAGGCAGTGATACACATTCAGGCTGTGCATCAAAAGCCCGCCTGCGCAGGCCCCGTGAAAGCGCGTGCTGGCAGGCGCACGAAAAAAATCGGTGGTATCCAGCCAGGCCAGTAGCTTGTCCGCCCCCGGGCGGGAAACATGCTCTGAAAAAATCGCAAGGAATTCCTCACGCAGGTCCATGCTCACAGCTCCATTTCGTCCAGAATGCCCTTGAGAATAGCAATTTCATCATGGCTCAGGCTGATGCCCTTGCCCATTTTGCTGCCGTCGGGCGACCAGTCGCGAATATCATATTTGGGCTCGCGCTCGTTCCAACTCACCATGTTCAGCTGGCGCTCCCAGCCGTTGGCACTCTGCGAAAGCACAGCGATGCGCTTGGTGATCTCATATTTAAATTCAGCCATAATCGTAAGTTCCTTTCTGATAACTGCCCTTTTGCCAAACAGCGCAAAGCAAAGGCAGTGTAATAGGCGGCCCCGCCGCCGACTACCAATAATATATAGGAAAAAGCTGCAGAATGCAAGCCATGAGCGCTAAAAATAAAAAACAGCCCGGCCCACCCTTGCCAAGCATGGCAAGAACGGCTATAATAAAAATAGCCTGTCAAAAGGCTTGCTTTTTAGTATAAAAAGCATAGATCAGGAATTACCGGGCCTATGTCGGCCCGAAAAAAGGGGACTGAAATAGATGGAAACTATGGGCGATCTGCGCCGCACGCATTACTGCGGCGAGGTGAGCATGGCCGATGTGGGCACCGAGATGGTGTGCGCCGGTTCTATTGCCAAAAGCCGCGATAAGGGCGGCATTATTTTTGCCGACCTGCGCGACAGCAGCGGCATTCTGCAGCTGGTGTTTGATGAAGATACCCCCAAGGATACCTTCGCCAAGGCCGAGAGCCTGCACAGCGAATATGTGGTGATCTGCAAGGGCAAGCTGCGCGAGCGCGCCGCCAAAACCGATAAGATCAAAACCGGCGCGGTAGAGCTATATGTAAGTGAACTGCGCGTTCTGAGCGGCGCAGAGACCACGCCGTTTGAAATCCGCGATGAGATCAATGTAAAAGACGAGCTGCGCCTCAAGTATCGCTATCTCGATTTGCGCCGCCCCAGCATGCATGAGCCGCTGGTCATTCGCAGCCGCATCTGCCAAGTGATCCGCAATTACTTCTGCGACCATCACTTCTGCGAGATCGAGACCCCCATGCTGATGAAGAGCACCCCTGAAGGTGCGCGCGACTATCTGGTGCCCAGCCGTGTGAACCCCGGCCACTTTTACGCGCTGCCCCAGAGCCCGCAGCTGTATAAGCAGCTACTCATGCTCTCCGGCTTTGACCGCTACTTCCAGATCGCCCGCTGCTTCCGCGATGAAGACCTGCGTGCCGACCGCCAGCCCGAATTTACCCAGGTAGACGAAGAACTGAGCTTTGTAACAGCCGACGATATCATGACCCTGAACGAGGGCCTGATCGCCAAGGTTTGGAAAGAGATCCTGCATGTGGAGGTCAAAACCCCGTTCCGCCGCATGAAGTGGGACGATGCCATGGATACCTACGGCTCTGATAAGCCCGACACCCGCTTTGGGCTGGAAATGCAGGATGTGACCGAGATCTTCAAGGGCACCGAGTTCGTGCCGTTTGCCAATGTGATCGCCGCCGGCGGCACCATTCGCGCCATCAACGCCAAGGGCCTGGCCGAGCTGCTCACTCGCAAGACCATTGACAAGCTGGTGGATGTGGCCAAGACCTACGGCGCAAAGGGCATGGCTTATACCCGCATTACCGCCGAGAGCACCAGTTCCAGCTTTGAAAAGAACCTGACCGAAGACGAAAAGAACGCTCTGCACACTGCACTGAACGCCGAAGTGGGCGATGTGCTGCTGCTGGTGAGCGATGCCAAGCGCGTGACCGCCTGCACCGCACTGGGCCAGGTGCGACTGGAGATCGGCCGCCGCGCCAACCTGATGGACCCCAAGCAGTTCAACTTCCTGTGGGTCACCGACTTCCCGCTGTTTGAGTACAGCGAAGAAGAGGGCCGCTGGGTGGCTATGCATCACCCGTTCACCATGCCCACGGCCGACAGCCTGGATAAGGTGGAGACTGACCAAGGCGCCTGCTATGCCGATGCATACGACATCGTTTTGAACGGCGTAGAGCTGGGCGGTGGTTCTATCCGCGTGAACGACCCTGTTCTGCAGGACCGCATGTTCAAGGCACTGGGCTTTACCGAAGAAAAGGCCCGCGCCAGCTTTGGCTTCCTGATGGATGCCTATCGCTACGGTGCACCCCCGCACGGCGGCATGGCCTATGGCCTCGACCGCATGGTCATGCTGATGCTGGGCCGCGATTCTATCCGCGATGTGATCGCCTTCCCCAAGGTGCAGAACGCCAGCGAGCTGATGAGCGGCGCCCCCGATGTGGTGGACGAAAAGCAGCTGCGTGATCTGAGCATCGCTTATGTGCCGCAGGAGAAAAACTAAGGCGCAGAAAAACCGCATAAAATAACAAAGCCCGCCCCGGTGCAGTGCATTTCACACAGCGCCGGGGCGGGCTTTTTATGGGAAAAAGGAAATGGCAAAAATAAAGGGGATCATGTGGGCAGATCGCGCAGATCGCCGCGGCATAAAACAGCCGCAATCAAAATAAACACAAAGCAGACCACCCAGGTAACGGGCTCGCAGATGCACACAGCCAGATACCCCGCCGAGGGCACGAGAAACAGCGCAAAGACCACCTTGCCAATCAACTCCAGCGAGCTGCAGATCAGCGGCGAAACAATGTCTGAAGAAGATATAAAACTTAATTTTATAACACCGGCAATACTACCGGCTTGGCAAGGTCATATCACAATGGAGACCAAAATAACAGACGGTCGCATAAACATTAGGGGTAATTTGGTGGCTCGTAGTACGCCTAAATTTGCCGATTACATGCTTTATTTGAATGATGGTAAACCAATAGCAGTAGTGGAAGCTAA
>CAVGKH010000001.1:0-63850 GCA_963629755.1 Gemmiger sp. | reverse complement strand
AAGACACGGCCCTTTCACGGCTGTAACATGGGTTCGATTCCCGTACGGGTCACCACAAAAAAGCTTCTTAGCAAAGGCTAAGAAGCTTTTTTGCTATAAAAACAGCGCAATAAGGCAGGAAAGCGTATATGAAAATCTACACACTTATTGGCGGTGTAAACGGGGCAGGTAAATCCAGTTTGGCAGGCTCGCTGCGCGCAGAACGAACGGATCTGGGGTTGGTAATCGACCCTGACCGGCTTACCGCACAGTGCGGCGGTGACGAGTATGAGGGCGGCAAAATGGCTGTGCAGCGTATTGAAAGTTCGCTGGCAGCCGGTGTGAATTTTACACAAGAAACCACACTTTCGGGGGGATACCCTAAAAGGCTCTGCCGCCGTGCCAAAGAGGCCGGATATTATATCAGGCTGTATTATGTGGGGCTAGATTCGGTAGAAGAAAGCCTGTGGCGGATTAAAAACCGTGTAGAGCGCGGTGGGCATGATATACCCGAAAAGGATGTGCGCAGCCGTTATGCACGTAGATTTGCAGATGCGGCAAAAATTTTGCCCTACTGTGATGAGGCCAAGTTTTTTGATAATAATAACGGTTTTACTTTAGTAGCTGAATGGCGCAACGGTCAGCTGCTGACAATAGGAGGCAGCGAGCCGCTCTGGTTAAAAGAACTGAAAGAAATAGTGGAGCATTTTTAAGATCAATTATAGACCTGTAGTTTTGTATAATATATTTCATAGTTTACAGCAGGATATAATAAAGATAAAATCTATCCCCCGAAGCTCTGCAGCTGATGTAAATTCTGCAGACCTGCGGGGGATATTTATATTTCTAAAAGAATAAGTATATGGGATGAAAAAAGTATTTTCAATATACAAATAGTATACAACACGAAAAATAAACGAATTGGCTATTTTCCTAAAATCAAATTTTCCAATGCAACGGGATCTTCTGCAATATGGTCGGCTCCGGCCTGCTGCAGCTCTTCCAGTGTGCGAAAGCCCCACAGCACACCGCAGCTGGCAAGGCCTGTGGCCTTGGCTGTGGCAATATCCACATTGCTGTCGCCTACAAACAAAGTGCTTTCCGGGGCAGCGCCCAGTGTTTTCATTAAAAGGCGGGTGGTATCCGGCGCGGGCTTAGGCGGCAGGGTATCGATGCGCCCCTGTACATAGGGAACAAGCGCACCAAAGTAATGCTGCAGAACGCCCACAGCGGCAGCATGGTCTTTATTGGTCACAACGCCATAGCGGATGCCCGCACGCTGCAAATGCGTCAGCAGCTCGCGAATGCCGGGGTAAGGGGCAGTTTTATCGGCTTTGTGGGCAGCATAGCGCTCATCAAACAGAGCCAGAGCTTTGGCCAGCGTTTCGGGCGTGCGGCAGCTTTCGGGGGTAAAGCGTTCCACCAGCTTGGGGATGCCGTTGCCCACAAAATAGCGGTATTCACTTACGGTATGGCTAGGCCAGCCCAGCTGCGCACATACCCAGTTGGCACTGTCGGCCAGATCGTCAATGGTGTTCAGCAAGGTGCCGTCCAAATCAAAAATTACAGATGCAAACACGGTCAGGGTTCTTCTTTCTGGCTGGAGAAAAACAGGGCATCGCAATCTGCCAGCCGCAGATTGTGCACCGCGATCGCGCGCCGACCGGGCAGGCACAGCCGAAGTTCACAGCGTGCCGCACGGCGGGAAAGTGGATTCTGCCACCGCAGCGCCACCGGGCGGCGCAAAAGGCAGTAGTGATGATGGGTGAAAAAGCGGGTGCTGCATGCGGCAGGCAGCAAATTGGGGCTTTGCGCCAGGTGGTCGCCCTGCCAGCCCTCAAAACCGACAAACAGCCATACCAGCCCTATGCACGCGGGCAGCCATAAAATGCGGCCCGCATAGGGCAAAAGGCCGGGCAGCAGCAGGCTTACGGCAAACAGAGCGGCACATACAGCCAGCCAAAGAGCGGGCATCCAGCAAAACGGCACCAGGCTGCGCCGCTTGCCGAGGCCAGGGCCGGGCTGTGGGAATTCGCTTTCGGGAAAAAGCTTTTCGAGCGTGGAATCCTGCAGGCCGCTGCACAAAAGCACAGCATTGCCGGTGTAGCCGCCTACACTTAAAAACAGGGGATAACGCTTTAACAGCCGTGCCATAGGGGTGCGGCGAAAATCGGCGCAGGTAATGCAGCTGCGCCGCAGCACCCAGCGGGTGGGGCTGAGCGCGCCGCCTGTGCAGCGAATGGTGCTGTGCCCCAAAAGCACTTGGTAACGGCTGGTGCGTGAAAAGGCCAGCAGCAGCGTAAGGCTGGTGAGAACCAGCAGCACCGAGGCAAGGCCAGAAAGGCCCAGGGGCAGCCAGTGCCCCAGCAGACTTTCAAGGGTATGCAGCCCCGTTTGGGTAAGGTGCTGGGTCCAGGTGCGGCCCATAAATTCACTGGTGTTGCGCAGGCTGGCAGCCAGCAGCACTAAGGTGGCAAACAGGTCACAGTTTAAAAGGGCCAGCACCAGCCGGTCACCGGCAGAAGGGGTAAGGTCATGCAGGGCAGGCTCGGCGGGCAGCAAACGGTCGGCCAGGGCATCGGCCGCTGTGCGGGTGAGATACAAATGGCGCGTAATGCCGCGCTCGGTAGAAAATTCCAGCCGTACCGCGCCGATGGGGCGCAGATACCAGCACCGCCGCACAGCCACAAAGGCAAGATCATCTGCCGAAAAGCTTTCCTGCCATTGCAGGCCGAAGATGCTGCGCCGAAAGGTGAGGCGCCCGCTTTGCAGCTGCCAGCCTGCACCGCGCCAGAAAACAACACCCAAAACCAGCAGCACCGAGATCAGCGCCAGCTCCTGCCAGAGGGCTGTGAGCAGGCCGTTTAAATCCAAATGCGCCAGCGCTGTGATAAGCGGCACGACGCACAGAATGGCAGGCTTGCGCAGAATAGCCAATGAGTACACCGGGTGAAACCGGTTTCGCAGAGTAAGATCCGTGGCCCTCACCTCCCGCTTAATGCGCACAGTGCCTCATAACCAGCACGGGGCACGGCGGGCAGCAGAACGGTGCGGCCGTTGAGCGTGAGCAGCACCACCGGACAGCCCATGCGGCGCAGGACCGGCGTAGAAAAAGCACTTACAGCCAAAATAGAGCGCGCCGGGCAGGTAATGTGCACAGGAAAAAATGTGCCGCGGCAGATCAGCACACGCCCGGCTGAAAAGCTTACCTGCAAATTGCCGAACGCCAGCAAAAGCCCGGCGGAAAACAGTGCAAAAAAGCCTGCAAAAAACAGCAGTAAAATAAGCCCCTGCCAAAGAAAAGCCGCTGCCAGGGTGAGCACCAGCGCCGCAAGGGCAGCCAGCACCAAAAGGCCGCCCTTGCGGCAGCCAAAGGGAAAAGCAAAAAGCGGCTCAGGCATGGGGCGGCAGCTCCTTTCAGTAGACATACAGGAATAGAAATAAATAATATATAGTATATCCTATTTAAAGCAAAAGGGCAATTGCGCCCAAGGGGGCGGCAGTGCTATACTAACAATAGAAAACTGTGCACCCCGGCTGCAAAGGAAATGATTTAAGAGCGTTATGCTGGGCTTTTTAAACAGCAGCCGGGGGCAGTGCGCAGTCTATAAAAAGGAGCAAATAGAGTATGCTGAATTTTTTAAAGGCGCTGATTTACGGTGCGATCGAGGGCATCACCGAGTGGCTGCCCATTTCCAGCACCGGCCATATGATTTTGGCCGAGCAGTTTTTGCAGTTTGATTTGAGCGATGCATTTTTGGAAATGTTCCGTGTGGTCATTCAGCTGGGTGCGATCTTGGCCGTGGTGGTGCTGTACTGGAAACAGCTCTGGCCATTTACCCAAAACAACGGCAAGGATAAAGGGGCGGCCAAATGGGTAAAATGGCCGATCTTCCGCCTGTGGTGCAAGATCGTGGTGGCCAGCCTGCCCGCCGCTGTGCTGGGATTTTTGCTGGATGACTGGATGGATGCTCACTTTTATAACCCGCTGGTAGTAGGCATCATGCTGATTTTTTACGGTGTGGTATTTATTGTGGTGGAAAACCGGCACATTCAGCCCCAGGTAGAAAAAATCAGCCGCATTACTTATAAGGATGCGCTGATCGTGGGCGTGTGGCAGGTGCTGGCTCTGGTGCCCGGCACAAGCCGCAGCGGCGCTACCATTATCGGCGGCCTGCTTTTGGGTATGAGCCGCAGTGTGACCAGCCGTTTCACCTTCTTTTTGGCGATCCCTGTAATGGCAGGCGCTTCCGGCTTAAAGGTAGTCAAATTCCTGGCAGGCGGCGGCAGTTTTGGCGGCGCCGAGATCATGGTGCTGGTCACAGGCTGTGTAGTAGCGTTTGTCACCTCGCTTTTGGCGATCCGCTTTTTAATGAACTATGTGCGCAGCCACGACTTTAAGGCGTTCGGCATTTACCGCATTGTGCTGGGCCTTCTGGTGCTGGCTGCATCGGCGGCCGGGCTGATCGGGGCCGCAGCATAAGAATGGGGATAAAGGCGGCACAGCCGCTTTAAAAACAGCGCTTAATGGGAAAAAGCTATTTTTAAATTTAAATGGATAGGAGAAAACGACCATGGAAAAAGCAAAGGTGTACTTTACCAATTTTCGCACACCGGCTGAAATGCCCGTTACGGATAAGCTGAAAAAGCTTATGCGCCGTGCCGGAATGGAACAGATTGATTTTGAGGGCAAGTTTGTGGCGATCAAGCTGCACTTTGGCGAACTGGGCAACCTGAGCTATCTGCGCCCTGCCTATGCTAAAGCTGTGGCCGATGAAGTAAAGCGGCTGGGCGGCAAGCCGTTTTTGGTGGACTGCAACACGCTGTATCCCGGCAGCCGCAAGAATGCACTCGACCACCTGGAATGTGCGGCCATCAATGGCTTTAACCTCACGACCACCGGCTGCCAGGTGATCATCGGCGACGGCCTCAAGGGCACCGACGAAGTAGTGGTGCCTGTGGAGGGGGCCGAATACTGCAAAACGGCGCGCATTGGCCGTGCCGTGATGGATGCAGATATCTTTATCAGCCTTACCCACTTTAAGGGCCACGAGGCTACCGGCTTCGGCGGTGCTATCAAAAACATTGGCATGGGCTGCGGCAGTCGTGCCGGCAAGATGGAACAGCACAATGCGGGCAAGCCCCGGGTATCAGAAAAAATGTGCCGCGGCTGTAAGCTGTGTGCCCGTGAGTGCGGCAGCGATGCCATCAGCTACGAGAGCGGCAAGGCACATATTGATGAAACCAAGTGCGTAGGCTGCGGGCGCTGCATCGGCGGCTGCAACTTTGATGCGATCTATGCCACGAATGCCAGTGCCAACGAATTGCTGGACTGCAAGATGGCCGAGTATGCCAAGGCCGTATGTGATGGCCGCCCGTGCTTTCACATCAGCATTGCGCGAGACATCAGCCCCATGTGCGATTGCCATGGCTGCAACGATGCACCCATTCTGCCGGACATTGGTATGTTTGCCAGCTTCGACCCGGTTGCGATCGACCAGGCCTGCGCCGATGCCTGCATGAATGCCACACCGCTGCCGAACTCGGTAATCACGGATAACTTCCGTAAGCCCGGCTTTAAAGATCTGGGAGATCCGTTCAGCAACACGACCCCCGGTTCGGCCTGGCGTGAACAGTTGGAGCACGGGGAAAAAATCGGCCTAGGCACCCGCGATTATGAGCTGCTGGAGATGAAATGAGTATTATTTTACAATGATTATACTTTTTGTAAAATAACTGGGCATAAAGCTGCCCCGAATCACGGCTTGTGGTTCGAGGCAGTTGTTTTTGTAAGCGCTTGCAATTTGACAAAAGGCAGACTATGATAATCACAGAAAGGGTATCTGCTCTTTAGAGCGGTTAGCCCCTATGGATGACAGAAATAACCGTCAGCTGTCGGAGGCCGGGCGGTTATTTCTTTTTTGTGCCGCTAATTTGTCAACTGCAACAAGAAGAAAAAAACCGGTATTTTAAATATACAATCCGTTTAATATACTTATTGTAAATAAAAAGCACCGAAGAACCTGCCGTTCTCCGGTGCTTTTTTCGTGCTGTTCAGAAAAAAGCGGGCTTATCCCATCTGTGCCGATTCACTGGGCTTCTGGCCGTATTTGGCAGTATACAGCTTTGCCACATACTCTGAAAAGGTGGGGTAATCACCCTCATAATCCGTATAGTCGTTGCGGTCGGCCCCAGCTACATCCAAGGGCTCCTTGTGATCATCGGGGCGGTCCACAATGGCCTGCGCACGGGTATCCACCTCGGGCCAGTTCTCATAAAAATGCTCCTGCTGGGCAGGGGTCAGGCTGGCAAACCAGGCTTCCAGCGCCTGTGTCAGGGTAAGCGTATCCGGGTCGGCCAGCACGGTCTGGCCGTTGTCGCTGTCTACCCAGTCCAGCACATCGGCTGCGGCCTTATGCTCTTGTAGGCTGGAACCGGCGGTGCCCTGGCCGTAGCTTACCGTACCCTCCAGCGAATCCGTCAGCTCCTGCGTAGTCTGGCTCACGCTGGGCATGGGGTTTGCATCGGGGTCAGAGCTTGGAATATGCGCCGTATCAGGCTCAGAGTCAGCAATAGGCTGGTCAGCCGGGGCACCGGACTGTGCAGTTGTACCGGATGGGTCAGCCGGAGTGTGGCTGGCGGCTGCGCCCAAGGCGCTGGGGTCGCTGCCGGAAGAAGCAGCACACCCGGCCAGCACAGCGCAGGTCAGAGCAGCAAGCCCCAGCCGGGCAAATAATTTTGGATATTTCATGGCAAAACCTCCTTTGCGGCAAACCGAAAACAAAAAGCAAAGAGCCGTTTGCTCAGCCCATGCTATGCCAGAGGGCATAAGAATGTGCCCAAGGAAAAGCAGGGCTTGCCGATGGAATTTATACGCACTATAATTATAGCATATTTTATGCCGTTTCAATCGGATGCAGGAAAGGGTGGATCGGTAACATGGAACCGTTGGCAGGATTATACGATTTTTTGGATAAAGGCGTAAGCCCGTATCACAGCGCGGCTGGGGCAATACAGCTGCTGCGGGAGGCTGGATTTAAACCGCTTTTAGAAAATGAGATCTGGGCCCCGGAGTGGGGCGGAAAATATTATATCTGCCGCGGCGGCACGGCGGTGGTCGCATTTGCATTGCCCCAAAACGGCGGGCTGACTGCCTGGAGGCTGACGGCCAGCCATGGCGACAGCCCGACCTTTCGGGTAAAAGCCACCGAGGTGCCCGCACCCGGCGATACCATTCGTTTGGAGGTAGAGCCTTACGGCGGGCTGATCATGAACACCTGGTTTGACCGCCCGCTTACTGTGGCAGGGCGCATTCTGGTGCGCGGGGGTGAGGGTATCCGCCAGCGCCTTGTGTATATTGACCGCGACCTCTGCATCATGCCGAGCCTTGCGATCCATATGGACCGCACTTTAAACGATGGCCATAAGCCGCAGCCGCAAACCGAACTGCAGCCTCTGCTGGGCCTGCAGAGCGATATGACCCTGCGCGATCTTTTAGCCGGAGAGGGCGGTGTTTGCCCGCATACGGATATTCTGGCAATGGATCTCACGCTTTGCCCGCGGCAAAAAGCCGTGAGCCTTGGCACCGGGGGCGAGCTGTTTGCCTCGCCCCGCATCGATGATTTGGAATGCGCCTATACTACGCTGCGTGCTTTCTTGGCGGCAGAGCCGCAGCCCGGCACAGCGCTGGTGTGGGCGATGCTGGATAACGAAGAGGTAGGCAGCGGCAGCCGAAAGGGCGCGCTGGGCGATCTTTTGCCCACAGCGATGGATCGCTTTGCCGAGGCGCTGGGGCTCAGCCGCCAGCAGGCCGCTGCGGCAAAAGCCTCCGGCTTTGCGCTGAGTTGCGACAATGCACACGCTGTGCACCCCGCACACCCCGAAAAGGCTGACCCGCAGAGTGCGCCCCGCCTGGGCGGCGGTGTGGTGCTGAAATGGGCGGCTAACCAAAGCTATACCACCGATGGTCTGAGCGGTGCGGTATTCCGCGAGCTCTGCGAAAGAGCCGGTGTGCCGGTGCAGGATTTTGCCAACCGCGCCGGGCAGCCTGGCGGCAGCACGCTGGGCAATCTGCAGAACCGCACACTGGGCATGCCTATGGCAGATATCGGCCTGGCACAGCTGGCAATGCATTCCTGTGTAGAAACCGCGGCCACGGTCGATGCACACTACATGGTAAAGGCCATACTGGCATTTTATAATGCCGAGCTGGCCCCTGCTGCCGATGGCGGCTGGAAAATCGGGTGAGAAAGGAAGTGCTTTATGCCGAACAGGGAGGTAGGGCGTTATGCGCCCAGCCCCAGCGGGCGTATGCATCTGGGCAATTTGTGCTGCTGCCTGCTGGCATGGCTTTCGGCCAAAAGCGCCGGGGGCCGGGTGGTGCTGCGCATAGAAGATCTGGATGCCGAGCGCTGCCCGCGCAAATTTGCTGATCTTTTAGAAGCTGACCTTGCCTGGCTGGGGCTTGCGGCCGATGAGGGCGGCGCAAAAGGCGGCCCGGCGGGCCCCTACTACCAAAGCGAGCGCAGCCGGATCTATCAGCACTATTATGATCTTCTGGCAGCCAAGGGGCTGGTGTATCCCTGCTTTTGCAGCCGCAGCCAGCTGCATGCGGCCAGTGCGCCCCACCGCAGTGACGGGCAGGTGATCTATGCAGGCACTTGCCGGAGCCTTACGGCGGCCGAGATCGCCGAACGGCAAAAAAGAAAAGCCCCGGCCTGGCGCGTGACCGTGCCCCACGAGACCATTGCTTTTACCGATGGCCATATGGGCAAATATGCCGAAGATCTGGCGCGCGACTGCGGCGATTTTTACCTGCGCCGTGCCGATGGGGTGTTTGCCTACCAGCTGGCTGTGGTGGTAGACGATGCCCTGATGGGTGTTACACAGGTGGTGCGCGGGGCGGATCTTTTATCCAGCACGCCGCGCCAGCTGTGGCTGTACCGTGAGCTGGGGCTGAAAGCGCCAAAGTTTTATCATATGCCGCTGCTTTTGGCCCCGGACGGCCGCCGTTTAAGCAAGCGAGACGGCGACCAGAGCCTTGAAAACCTGCAGCAGCGCTATGAGCCGGAGCAGATCATCGGCCGCATGGCTTATGCGCTGGGGCTGCAGGATACCCCGGCTCCCCGCATACCGGGCGAGCTTTTAAATGGGTTTAGCTGGCAAAAGATCCCCCGGCAGGATATCGCCCTGCCTGAGGGCCTGTTTTAAGGAGAAAATTTATGAGCAATGTATTTATTCGCCCTGCTTCTCGCGAAGACCTGCCTGCTGTGCTGGCTATTTATGCCCATGCAAGGCAGTTTATGGCCGAGCATGGAAACCCGCGCCAGTGGAGCACTACTTGGCCGCCCGAGGAGCTTTTAAAAGAGGATATCCGGGCCGGGCGCATGTATGTGGCGGTGGCCGAAGAAGATAAGATCGCCGCAGTGTTTGTATATTTGCAGGGAGTGGATATCGACCCGACCTACCGCAAGATCGAAAACGGCAGCTGGGGCAGCAGTGCCGAATATGGCGTAGTGCACCGCCTGGCTGCCAGCGGCGAGGTGCCCGGCATGGGGGAATTCTGCCTGAACTGGGCGTTTGAGCGCTGCCGCCATTTGCGGGTAGATACCCACGGCGATAACCTTGTGATGCAGCGCCTGCTCACAAAGCTGGGCTTTACCCAGCGCGGCGTGATTTATGTGCAGGAGGATAACGACCCGCGCCTGGCCTACGATAAGATCGGTTAAAACAAAATAAGGGGCCGCAGTTTTCTGCAAAAAAGCAGAGGCTGCGGCCTTTTTATAGCTTAATGGGGATTTTGGCTTACACGCGCAGGCTGGCGCCTTCGCCGTCGCCCTTGGTGCTGTCGAACTCATAGTCGTTGCCGGGCAGCAGGGCGTTCAAGCCGATGCCTGCAATGGCGGCAATAGCAAGGCCCGAAAGATTGATCGTAACGCCTGCCACGGCAAAGGTGATGCCGCCCACCGAGTTGAAGCCCAGCGCGCACACCAGAATCACGGCGGCGATGATCAAATTGCGCGAATTGGTAAAATCGACCTGGTTTTCTACTACATTGCGCACACCGATGGCTGAGATCATGCCATACAGCACAAAACTGATGCCGCCCACAATGCCGGAGGGAATGGTGTTGATCACGGCCTCAAACTTGGGGCAGAAGCTCAGGATCATGGCAAACACCGCGGCGATGCGGATCACGAGCGGGTCGTAAATTTTGGTGAGTGCCAGCACACCGGTGTTTTCACCGTAGGTGGTGTTGGCGGGACCGCCCAAAAGGCCGGCCATGGCGGTGGCAAGGCCGTCGCCCAGCAGGGTTTTGTTAAGGCCCGGGTCACGGATATAGTTTTTGCCGGTGGTGGCGCTGATGGCGGCAATATCGCCGATGTGCTCCATCATGGTAGCCAGCGCGATGGGAACAATGGTAAGCAGCGCGCTGATAAACTGCTCGCTGCCGTCAATGGCAAACAGGCCCATGCGCTCTTTGTGCAGGGGCACGCCGAACCAGGCTGCTTGGCCGATGGCTTCAAAATCTACCGCACCGGTGACCAGGGCCACGGCATAAGCGGCCAGTACGCCCAGCAGAATGGGCAGGATCTTTACCATGCCTTTGCCCCAGATATTGCACACGATCACGGTAGCCAGCGCCACAAAGGCCAGCAGCCAGTTGGTCTGGCAGTTGGTAATGGCGCTGGGAGCCAGGATCAGACCGATGGAAATAATGATAGGGCCGGTGACCACGGGCGGAAAGAACTTCATCATTTTGCGAATGCCGAACGCCGAGATCAAGCAGCTGAACAGCACATACACAAGGCCCGAAAAAGCCACGGCCGCGCAGGCATAGGGCAAGTTTTCGGGATTTTCGCCGCTGCCCGTTACAATGGTAAAGCCGCCGAGGTATGCAAAGCTGGAGCCTAAAAAGGCAGGCACCTTACCCTTGCACAAAAAGTGGAATAGCAGCGTGCCCAGGCCTGCACACAGCAGGGTGGTGCTTACGCTCAGGCCGGTAAGCAGGGGTACCAGCACGGTTGCGCCAAACATGGCAAACATATGCTGCGCGCCCAGGATCAGCAGCTTGGGTGTGCCCAGGCTGCGGGCATCGTAAATGCCCTGCGAGTAGTCGATTTTTTCTGCCATGAAAAACAGACCTCCTTGATAGTAGTGTATCCGCATTTGTATACAAAAAGCAGCCCGCTTTGAAAAAACGGACTGCTTTGCTTTTTACAGGAAAATATATTTCAGAATGAACAGAACGGTCAGCACATACATGATGGGGCTGATCTTCTTTTCGCTGGCCTTGCCGGTGACCACATTGATGATCGTCCACGAGATCACGCCAATGGCGATGCCCTCCGAAATGCTGTAGGCAGTGGGCATGGCCAGAATGGTGAGGAACGCGGGGATGCCCTCGCTGGGGTCGTTAAAGTCGATCTTTACGGCCGAGCTCATCATGTAGAAGCCAACGATGATCAGCGCGGGAGCCGTGGCAAACGAGGGAATGGTGAGGAACAGCGGGCTGAAAATGGTAGCCAGCAGGAACAAAACACCGGTGGTCATGCTGGTAAGGCCGGTGCGGCCGCCCTCGGTAACGCCCGAAGCGCTTTCCACAAAGGTGGTGGTGGTCGAGGTACCCAGCACAGCGCCTGCACAGGTGGCCAGAGAGTCGGCCATCAAAGCGCCCTTGATGTGGGGCAGCTTGCCGTTTTCATCCAGCATGTCAGCCTTGCTGGCAACACCGATCAGCGTGCCCAGAGTGTCGAACAGGTCAACAAACAAAAAAGAGAACATGACCACAAAGAAGTTCAGCCAGTTTTCGCCCGAAAGGCTTACGGTGAACACCTGGCCGAAGGTTTTGCCCAGAGCCGAGAAGTCAAAGCTCACAAAGCGGGTGGGGATCACGGAATACATGCCCAGCTCGGCGTTGGGCACATACAGCCCGGCGATCTCGCACACGATGCCCAGCACCCAGGTGATGATAATGCCGTACAGAATGCCGCCCTTTACCTTTTTCACCAGCAAAATGCCGGTAATGGCCACACCGATGAGCGCCAAGATCGCGCCGATGCCGATGCTGTTAAAGGTTTCGCCCTTAAAATGCTGGTAGGTGACCAGAGTAGAATCGCTGTTTACAATAAGCTTGGCATTCTGCAGGCCAACAAAAGCCACAAACAGGCCGATGCCTACGCTTACCGCAGATTTCAGCGTCATGGGAATGGCATTGAAAATGCCCTCGCGTACATTGGTGAGCGAAAGAATGATAAACACAACGCCCTCGGCAAACACGGCCAAAAGGGCCAGCTGCCAGCTGTAGCCCATGGTGAGCACCACGGTGTAGGCAAAATAGGCGTTCAGACCCATACCGGGGGCCAGTGCAAAGGGATAGTTGGCCAGCAGCGCCATGAGCGCCGTGCCGATAAACGAAGCCAGTGCCGTAGCGATCAGCACAGCTTCGGAATCCATGCCGGATGCCGACAGGATATTGGGGTTGACCGCCAGAATGTAAGCCATGGTCATGAAGGTGGTGATACCTGCCATGATCTCGGTTTTGGCATCTGTGCGGTTTTGTTTCAGATGAAACAGATTTTCGAGCATGAAAGCTTCCTCCTAAAATCACACACAAATTTCCGCCCGGCATACACCGTACACGGGGCAGAAAGCACACTTACTATAGTCTAGCATGATTAGACAAATTTTGTCTATGCTTTTTGAGGCAAAATCAGCAAAAAACAAAACCCTTGGCAAAATTTGGCGCATAAAAACAGCCCCGGAGGCCTGTCTGTGCAGGTATCTGGGGCCGTGCGGACATTGCCGGGCCTTGCAGGGTTACTTTTTGCGGCGGGGCTTTTTGGCTGGGGCAGCCAGCATTTTGGGGGCGGGGGCAAAGGCGCGCTTTACAAAGGCCTTTACCTCGGGCAGAGTGTCAAAGCAGGCAATAGCGGCCTGATTGCCCATAGCACCCGCAATGGCTGCGGGCATGCGGGCAAACAGCTTGCCGTGCTTTCCGGCTTCGGCCTGCAGCTGGGGCAGGGTAAGGGCATAGGGCACACTGTCGCGGCGGCCCACATACACACAGTAGCTCTTGGGGCCCTCGTAGGTGTGGCGGCATTCGTCAAAGGCTACCATGTCGGCCCAGATCTGATACATATCGCTGCTCTGGCTGAAATTGATCATATCGGGTGTGTAGCCCCCGGCGGGGCGCATGTTTACTTCCAGCGCCACGAGATTGCCCGCTTCGCCCAGGCCGCGCTTTGCCTCGGTAAGGCGGAAAAATTCCAGATGGAATGCGCGCGAGCGCACATCGAAGGCAGCCAAAACCGCCCTGCCGGCTTTTTCTACATCGGCGGGCATGGCTTTATCTACATAATAATAGGTGGGCGCACCCTCGTTGAGCATATCCATAATGCTGCCGGGGGTGATATGGCTGGCGGCAAACAGCACTTCACCCTTAGAATTGCACACGCCGTCATAGGTGGTCACTTCGCCGGTGATATATTCTTCCAAAAGATAAGGCTGGCCCGGCTTATCGGCAAAAAAGGCACGCAGCTGCTGTTCGCCCATGATCTTAAAGGTGCCATTGGCGCCTACGCCGTTATCGGGCTTAGCCACCATGGGGTATCCCACTTCGGCGGCAAAGCTCATGGCCTTTGCCAGCGTAGAGGCCCGGGTGCAGCGCGCGGTGGGAATACCGGCCTTGGCAAAATATTTTTTCATGGCTAGCTTGCTTTTATAGCGGGTGATCTCCTCTTTTTTCAGGCCGGTGGTAATGTTGAAATCGGTGCGCAGGGCGGCATCCAGCTCCAGCCAATACTCGTTGTTGCTTTCGATCCAATCCATTTTGCCGTAGCGGCCCGTAAAATAGCCAACACCGCGCAGCACCTGATCGTAATTTTCCAGACTGTCTACCCGGTAATATTCTGTAAGAGCATTTTTAAGCTCGGGGGCCAGGCTGTCGTAAGGGGCATCGCCCAAGCCCAGCACATTTACACCGTTTTCTTTGAGATGCACGCAAAACCAGCGAAAGCTCTCGGGAAAATTGGGGGATATGAACACAAAATTCACGGTTTACTACATCCTTTCTAACCGGCGCGCAAAAGCGCCGCCGCCAGCTGTGGCGGTAAGTGATCTTTGGGCATCCGCCGCCGGTAAGGCGGTGCTGCCTTTGCTTTTATTATAGTTTTTCCGCGCCAAAATGCAAGAAGAGGCCAGCAGGAAAAGCGCTTTATCGATTGTGCTTTTGCAGGATTTATGCTACCATTAAAATAACGAAGAAAGGGGAGATCTGCATGAAGGTAGACTACTACAAGGAATATAGCTTTTCCCTTGCGCGGGATATGGAATTTAAGGTGTATGGCCGGGGCGGCAAGCCGGTGCTGGCCGTGCCCTGCCAGGCGGGCCGCTTTTACGACTGGGAAAATTTCGGCATGGTGGATACGCTGCACGACTATCTGGAAAGCGGGCAGATCCAGCTTTTCTGCGTGGACAGTATCGACAACGAAACGCTGTTTGCCCCCGGCGACCCAGCCGAGCGCATCCGCGGGCAGGAGGCCTATTATAATTATGTAATAGACGAGCTGGTGCCGCGCATAAAGCAGATCAACGGCACAAACCGTAAGCTGCTTGCTACAGGCTGCTCGATGGGGGCCTATCATGCGGCCAACTTCTTCTTTCGCCGCCCGGATATTTTTGACAGTGTGATCGCGCTTTCCGGCATTTATGATACGCAGGAGTTTTTCGGTGGTTATATGGACGAACTTGTGTATGCCAACGATCCGTGCGCCTGCCTGCGCGGCATGCCGTGGGATCACCCCTACCGTGAGCTGTATGCCCGCAGCAAGATCATTCTGTGCGTGGGCCAAGGCGATTGGGAGGGCCCGTTGCTGGAAGGCACGCGCCGCATGAACGCCGCTTTGCAGCAAAAGGGTATTCCGGCCTGGGTAGATTACTGGGGCACAGATGTTTCGCACGATTGGCCCTGGTGGAAAAAGCAGCTTTTGTATTTTCTGCCTTATGTGCTGAATGATATTGCTCCGGCCAACTAAAATAAAACAGCGCCGCCCGGCTCACTGGTAACAGTAGGCCGGGCAGCGTTTTTACATGTAAGAAGCTAACTTTTGAAACAGGCGGCTTTTTTTCAGCGGCTGCATGGTTTCGGCAGCAGCGCAGTATTTATCGGCCAGGCATACCAGCCACGCCTCGCGCGTGGTGGGCGGCATAGGCGTTAGGGGAAACATGTGCCGATGGATAATGTTTTCCTCACGGGGAGAAAGCGCATAGTCCTGCCTGGCGTTGCGCAGAGCGCGGCCGGGGTGAAAAAATCCGTGCAGGCGGTGCCCGCCGCTGGATTCATGCCAATCGTACAAAAAATAATCGTGCAGCAGTGCGCCGCGCACGAGGGCCCGGCGGTCGGTTTTTAAGCGCAGAGCGCGGCTCAGCTTTAAGCTGCAGGCCGCCACACGCACGCTGTGGGCATATACGCTGGTGTGCCCATGCTGAAAATATTGCTTTTCCTGCGAAAAGCGGCCCTCACGGGCCAGCTGACGAATGGTTTGGCGCAAAATAGGCTCCATAAAATATGTTCCTTGGTATAAAAATAAAAAGCGTTCTATACCGCCATTGTAACGGTACAAACCGAAAATGTAAAGTGATATTTCTGTGATGCATAAGGGAAAATTGGGGGCGCGAGTATAGGGGCAAATGGCCGCCATGTGGTTCGTCACGGTTGGCCTTGCGGCCAACCCGTGACGAGGCATAAGGGAGTCTGCCCGAATGGTGCTGCATACAGCCCTAATTTATGCACAACAAAAAAACGCCGCCTCTGCGTATACCATGCAGGGGCGGCGGTGAAAACAAAATTACTTTTTCTTCTGTGCTTCCAGATAATCGTTCAGCTCACTGTTCAAAACGCTGGTAATGAACATATGGCCGGGCGCGTGGGTGATCACGATGGGCAGCTTGGCATTTTCAATGGCAGCCTGCGGGGTAACGCCGCAGGGCCAGAATACGGGGATCTCGCCTTCGCGGATCTCTACAGGGTCGCCGTAATCGGGCTTCATCACATCTTTGATGCCAATGCGGGCCGGGTCGCCGATCTCTACGGGTGCGCCGTGCACATTGGGCATGGCCTCGGTGATTTTGCGTGCAATCTCGGCATGCTCGGGGGTCATGGGGCGCATGCTCACCACCATGGGGCCCTCAAAAGGCCCGGCCTTCTTGGTGGCAATGTTGGTTTTAAACATGGGCACATTGCAGCCCATGGTGATGTGGCGAACCTCGATGCCCTCGCGGATCAGCGCTTCTTCAAAGCTGAAGCTGCAGCCAATCAAAAAGCCCACATAGCCGGGCTTCCAGTATTCGCTGGCATCGGTCACTTCTTTGGTGAATACGCCGTTTTCATAAATACGGTAGCGGGGAATATCCGTTACAATATTGCCGCCCTCGCCCATGGCGTGCGTGATGGGGGTATCTTTTACGATCTCCAGCACCGGGCAGGGGAAGGGGTTCAGCTTGGTATATTCTTCAAAATCGGCGGCGTATTCGGGCGGCAGAATCACCAGGTTGGCCTGGGCATATCCGGCGCACATACCGGCCGTGGGAAAATCAATCTTGCCCTCGCGAATGATCTGGCGAACCTTTTCGGGGGTTTCGTGGATATACGGGGTGATATCAAAAGCCATGGTGAATATCCTCCTTAATAATAGAATCACAGAGATCGGAAAATTTGGGTTTGGGCAACGCCGTTCGGGCTGACCCCCTTATACCTCGTCACGGGTTGACCGTTCGGCCAAGAGTTCCTCGGCACAAGGGGGTCAGCCCTTGGTTTTGCAGAAACATTATAAACGAGCCAGTAGGGGCCTGCATTGCAGGCCAGCCAGGGCGTTTCGTATTATTTTATCGACATGCTGTGCTTTGTGAGCGGGCTTGCAATGCAAGCCCCTACAAATAAGCATAAAATTTTTGCGCAGGTTTATCTGAGAACGGGCACTATGCGGTGAGGAACATTTGGCCAAAGGCCAACCGTGACGAACCACATGGTGCCCGTTCGACCTGGGGAACACAAACCCCAATTTCAAAGAAAAATCAGTGTGCGTTTACCACATAGGCCAGCAGCTTGCGGCTGGCGCGCTGGCAGCGCAGAAGCTCCTGTGCCTGGGCAGTGCTTACTTTTTCAAAGTGCACCTTGTCGCCGCCTTTTAACTGCCCGGCCAAACGGAAATCGGCCGTGATCACATTGGCAATCTTAGTGTAGCCGCCGGTGGTCTGGTGGTCGGCTAGCATCAAAATGGGCTTGCCTGCGCCAGGCACCTGAATGGCGCCGAAGGCAATGCCGTCAGAAATAATATCGCCGCCGTTTTTGTGTTCGATCACGGGGCCCTCCATACGGCAGCCCATGCGGTCAAATTCCTGGGTCACAGTGTATTCGCTGCCCAAAAAGTCGGCAATACCCTTTTCGGTAAAGGCATCGTCCTGCGGGCCCAAGATCACGCGCAGGGTATATACAGGGCGCGGGCGGAACTCGGGCGAAATGCAGCGCTGGCGCAGGTTGCTGAAGGTAGCCACAGGGGCCTTGAGCCCCAGCACATCGCCCTTTTGAAGCTTGCGACCCTCAAAGCCGCCAAGAGCAGCTTTCATGTAGGTAGACTGACTGCCCATCACTTCGGAAATACCAAAACCGCCTGCCACAGCCAGATAGGCGCGGCATCCGGCCTTGGGGGCGCCAAAGCGCAGGGTCTGCCCAGCCTTTACCTCTACAGCGGCATAAGTGGCAATGGGCTTCCCGTCCAGGCTAGGGCTTAAATCGCCGCCGGTAATGGCAATCACTTCATCG
Organism: Gemmiger sp.; assembly: GCA_963629755.1. Taxonomy (GTDB): domain Bacteria; phylum Bacillota; class Clostridia; order Oscillospirales; family Ruminococcaceae; genus SFIE01. The sequence goes on along the minus strand of CAVGKH010000001.1, from coordinate 46,050 downwards.
CAGTCAAAGCGCAGCTGCGGGCCCATCAGGGTGCATTCCAAAACGCCCTCGCCGGGGTCGTTGCTTACAAAAATATTGGCCATGGCGGCCGAGTGTGGGTCGCATGCGCCCGAAACGGGCACACCGAACTGCTGGTAACCCCAGCGGCCCTGATCCTGCACGGTAGTGAGCAGGCCGGGATTCAAAACGGTGATGCTCATATTATTCGGCCTCCTTTCTGGGGTAGCTCACACACTTATAAGTGCCTTGCTCGACCTCTTGTGAGATCTTGTCAAATTCGGCTTGATCGATGGCACGGAACTTGATATACTGCCCCGCGCGCGGCAGAATGGGCTCGGCACGGTTGGGGTCGTACATTTTTACCGGGGTGCGGCCGATCAGCTGCCAGCCGCCGGGAGAGTCGATGGGGTATACGCCGGTCTGGCTGCTCGCAATGCCCACCGAGCCGCCGGGGATTTTTACGCGCGGCTGTGTAAGGCGCGGGGTATGAATTTTATCATTCAGGCCGCCCAGATAGGTAAAACCGGGGGTGAAGCCCAGCATGTAGATCAGATATTCCGGCTCGGTATGCAGCTTGATGACCTCTTCGGGGGTAATTCCGGCGTGCTCGGCCACAAAGCCAAGGTCGGGGCCCATCTCGCCGCCGTACAAAACCGGTAGCTCCACCACCTGTGCGGGAGGAATAACGATGTTATCAAGGTTTTCGGCAATTTTAGAAAGCTTTGCCTTTAAGCTTTCTGTGCCGATGACCATAGGGTCATACTGGATCAGCACCGAGCGGTAGGTGGGTAGCAACTCGATGATGCCGGGCAACTTTTGCTGCTCAAGCGCAATGTTGAAGGCGCGGATACGGGCGTTGATCTCGGGAGTGATGGCATTGCCGAACTCCGCGACCAAGGCCGAATCACCGGCCATTAAAAAGCGAATGGATTCCATAAAAGCTTCCCTTTCTCCAAACCCCCGCCCAGTTGGGCGGGGGCCGGAATACAAAATCAAGAAAGAAAGGAATAACGAATTTTTAAATCTGCATTATGCAAACAGCTTCATAATGCTGGGCACAGCCTTGATGCCAGTGTAGGCGGCGATCAGAGCGACCAGAATGCCCAGAATGATGAGAATGGTGGGGTGCTTGTAGTTTTCGCCCACGATGCTCTTGTTGCGGCAGGCGGCCAGCATGGTGCCCAGAGTGATGGGCAAAATCAGACCATTCACGGCACCGGCAACCACCAGCAGGCCGGCAGCGCCGCCCATAATGGCCATGACCAGCGTGGAGAAAGCGATGAAGCCAATCACGAACTGGCGCTCATACTTGGCAATAAAGGGGTGCAGAGTCTTGAGGAAAGAAACCGAGGTAAAGGCAGCGCCCACAACAGAAGAGATACCGGCGCTGAACAGGCACAGGCCGAACAAACGGTAGCCCAGGTTGCCAGCAGCCAGGCGGAAGGCCTCGGCAGCGGGGTTGGAGGCAGCCAGAATGGTGGCGGCGTTATCGGCAGCCAGGCCGCAGGTGCCCAGAACAGCCAGGAACATCAGGATACGAACAATGCCGGAGGTGCCGCAGCCCTGCAGTACGCTCTTGCGCACATGGCCCACATTTTCGGGGCCGGAAACACCGGCATCCAGCAGGCGGTGTGCACCCGAGAAGGCAATATAGCCGCCGCAGCTGCCGCCCAGCAGGGTGGTCATGGCTGCAAACATGCTCGGGAAATCATCGGGGATGATCTTGGTGACTACTTCACCCACAGAAGGCTTAGACATAACGGCCACAACAGCTACGGTGATCAGAATGATGGCAGCCAGAATGGTGGCGACCTTATCCATAATGGTTTTTGCGTTTTTGTTTACGAAGATCAGAATGCCAAGGCAGCCTGCAACGATAGCGCCCAAGCGCTCGTTCAAGCCGAACATGGCGTTCATGCCCAGGGCCACGCCGCCCACATTGCCAATGTTAAAGGCCAGGCCGCCGATGGCTACCAGAACGGCTACCACATAGCCAAGGCCAGGCAGCACCTTGTTGGCAACATCCTGTGCGCGCATGCCCGAAACGCTTACCACCGACCAGATATTCATCTGGGCGATGATATCCATGCAGATGACTACCAGGATCACCGAGATCAGGCTGCTGCCGTAGGTGGCAGTGAATTTGGAGGTCTGGGTCAAAAATCCGGGGCCGATGGCCGAAGTAGCCATCAGAAAGGCTGCGCCAAACATGACCGAGCGGCTCGGCTTGGCGGCGGGGGTCGTGTTGTTACTCATAAGGCAAGACTCCTTCTTCGGGGCGGCAATGCAAGGGCTTTGCACTGCTGCCGGTTTTTATAACCGCGCACGGGAAATTCCACAAACCCGTGCACGGGTAAACCAAAAAATACTGGGTTATACGATCTCGCTCAGGGGGGCCAGGGTCACGCCCTCAGCCTCCAGCCGGGCACGGATATTCTTTACAAATTCCACAGCCGAAACATTGTCGCCGTGCACGCAGATGGAGTCGGCGGCGATCTCTACCTCTTCGCCGGTGATGGCGGTCACCTTGCCTTCTTTTACCATGCGGATGGTGCGGGCAATGGCTACATCGGTATCATGGATCACAGCACCGGGCTTTGAGCGGGGCACCAGCGTGCCGTCGGCCTGGTAAGCACGGTCGGCGAATACCTCGCTGGCGGTGCGCAGACCGGCATTTTTGGCGGCGGTGAGCATCAGGCTTCCCGCCAGGCCCATAAAGATCAGATCGCTGTTTACCGAGGCAACGCCCTCGGCAATGGCGGTTGCCAGGGCCATATCCTTGGCGGCCATGTTATAAAAAGCGCCGTGCGGCTTTACATGCTGCAGGGGAATGCCGTTGGCCTTGCAGAAAGCGCTCAGTGCACCTACCTGATACTGGGTGTAAGCCTTGGCCTCAGCGGGGGAAACCACCATGTTGCGGCGGCCAAACCCCATCAGATCAGGGAAGCCGGGGTGTGCGCCCACTGCCACGCCATGCTCTTTGGCCATGGCAACGGTTTTGTTCATTACAACCGGGTCTCCGGCGTGATAGCCGCAGGCCACATTGACCGAAGTGACATATTTGACAACTTCATCATCCAAACCGATTTTGTATGCGCCGAAGCTTTCACCCAGATCGCTGTTCAGATCTACCTTATACATATTCAATTTCCCCTTTCTCTTTAAACAGTGAATAAAGCGCTTGGGCTAAAATGCTTTTTGGAATAAAGCATATTCACTGTTTGGTTCTAATAGAAAAAAGATGCGGCCAAGCAGGGATTGACAATTTTAACAGAAAAGACTAAAATGCTGCCATTAAAACCGTTTATATTGGCCCTGTTACCATGTTTATAGCATGTTTTGTAACATATGTCCAATTCCTGTTTTGGAAGCATGCTTAACCATTTGGTTATAATAGAGTGCCTGCAAAGAGCACGCAAAGGAAGCTTTATATGAATATCCGCAATCTTCGCTATCTTACCGAGATCGAGCGCTGCGGCTCACTTTCGGCGGCCGCACAGAAATTATATGTTTCGCAGTCTTATTTAAGCCGGGTGCTGCACGATACCGAGCAGGAATATCACATTACCCTTTTCATACGCGATAAGCGCGGCCTCACCCTTACCGAAAACGGCCGCATGTTTTTAGAAATGGCAAAAGACCTGGTAGCCCAGGCCGATGAGTTTGAAAACGCTTTTCATCAAAACGCGCCGGTAAGCACACTGCGCGTGGTAAGCTCGCCCTGCTCGTATTCGGTGGCGGCGTTTACCAATATGCTGCGCGATATGCCCGGCAAGAACCTGCGCTACAGTTATAAAGAAAAAAATGCGACGGGCGTGATCGACTCGGTCTATAACCACCGCTCTGATTTGGGTGTGCTCTTTTTAAAGGATATTCATGCCCCCGGCAATGCAGAATTCTTTAAAGGGCGGCATATTGAATATAAAAAGGCGTTCGGTACCAGCCTGCACATATTGCTGCGGCGCGGGCACCCCTTGTTTGATAAGCCGGATTTTACGCTTGAAGATTTGTATAACTACAATCTTGTGGTGCTGCAAAACAGCAGCAGCGTAAACCTGAACGGCATTGCCGACGGCTTTTACAACAGCTATTCTCTGCCCGACCTTGTGGATTTTGACCGCTTTAAGCAGGTGGTGCGCATAGCTGACCGCTCTATCATGCACGATGTGCTGCGCGATACCGACTATATTGCCCTGGGCAACCAGTTGGAAGGCCGCCCGATGCCGGCGCTCGGCATACGCATTCTGCCGTTTCCGTTTCCCGCAGAGGTCACCGATCACAGCCAGTTCAACCATTCGCTGTATTACATTTATTTAAAAGACAGACCTTTGCCCGACGCGGCCCAAAGATACATTCGCTATTTGTGCCGCTTTGCCCAGGCAGAAAACGAGGGTGAAAACAAAAAAACGAAAAGCCCGTAAGCTTTATAGCGCACAAATAAACGAACCGGGAATAAGTGCAAAATTATAAAAATAAAAGCCATTGCATATGCCAAAAATCGGCAGTATGCAATGACTTTTTATTTTATATTACTAAAAACTTTCTAAAAGGTTACTTTTTACTCTGCGCATCCAGGCAGAAGTAAGTAAAGGTGCCACTGGCAAGCTCCTGCCCGCAGCAGGTGATTACGACCTCGGCCACCGAAACGGTCTGCCCGCGCTTGACCACCCGGGCATCGGCGGTAACGGTGCCCTCTTTGGCCATGCGCATAAAATTCAGGTTAGAATTCAAGGTAACATAATGGCGGCTGTCGGTATGTACAGCCACGCCGGTGGCGCAGTCGGCCATGGTAAACAAAAAGCCGCCGTGCGCCGCGCCGTAAGGGTTCTGCGCCAAACGGCTCATATCGGCCGAGGCCGTGGCACAGCCGTCGGCCACATCGGTGATCAGAATGCCGTTGTGCATCATAAATGGGCTGGCCTGGTTGGCCCATTGGCGCAGCGATTCATAATCCATAAACTTTTACAGCCTCTTTTCGAGAAAACAAAATGGTAAATTTAAATCAGCTTGCGGCACCGTTCGCACTGCCCCCCTTATACCTCGTCACGGCTGACCTGTGGCCAAGAGCTCCTCGGCACAAGGGGGCAGTGCTTACAGAGTGCTGCTTTTTTTAGAATGAGCACTGCACATTAAAGAAACATTTGGTCAAAGCCGGGCTGTAACCAACCACATCGTGCCCATTCGGCCCCAAATGCACAGATCTCGATCTTAAAAAATCAAAATCCCAGCTGTACCTCGCTGCGGAAGCGGCGCTTGCCCTCCAGGGCGGCATCCAGCTGTGCCAGCAGGCGGGGCTTATCTTTGTTCAGTGTACCGGCCAGCGCCAGATAGTTGCTGGCGTGGTTCGAGCGGAAAACCGTTCCCTCGCAGTCCATATTTTCAATCAGCAGTCGGTTTTCACGCGCCAGGGCAATGGGCCCGTCCAGCAGTTTGAATTCGCCGCTGCGCACCCACCCGGCCAGCGGGGTGTTGCCGTAAACGCGCAGGGTGAGCATGCCCACATAATCCGGCTTCATGGCGGTAAAGGCCTTGGCGGTATCCAGCGCATGGGCCTCGCTCATGGCCTGGCCGCCCAGGCCGTTAATGGCCGTAACACTCAAAAGCAGCCCGGCAGCCTTTACGCGCTTGCCGGCCTCAATGATGTGCGCGGCATCAAAGCCCTTGTCAAACTTTTTCAGCACCCCGTCATTGCCGCTTTCCAGGCCCATATACACGATGCCAAGGCCTAGCTTGCGCAGCATTTCCAGTTCCTCGGGGGTCTTGCGCAGAATGCTGTTGGGTGAGCCGTATACGCCCACGCGCTGGCAGGTGGGAATACGCTTGCGAATGCGGGTAAGGATCTCTACCAGTGTTTCGGTGGGTAAGATCAGGGCATCGCCATCGGCCAGAAATACGCGGCGAAAACGGTAGGGCGCGGCCTCTTCAATATCCTCAAACACCTCTTTTAAAGGGCGAATCGAGAATTTTTTGGCCTTGTACATATAGCAGAACGCACAGCGGTTATGGCTGCAGCCAAGCGTGACCTGTAAGATCAGGCTGTAGGCTTCGCTGGGCGGGCGGAAAACATCGCCGGAATAGTGCATAGGGGCTCCTTTCAAAAATGCTTGTTACTGAGGGGAGTGTTCCCGCAGCATAAAAATCGTATCCGCAGTTTCCACTAGTTCGGCGGCAGGCAGGCGCATACCGCTGTCGATCCAGGTGATCAGAATGCCCTGCAGGCCGTGTGCCGTAAACTGCAGCAGTGCCTCATACTGCTTTTCGGTAAGCTTGTGCACCGAAGCCTGGCTGCGCGCATAGTCTTTCAGGCTTTTTAACAAGATCGAGTAAGTATATCGGTCCAGCGTGTCACGGCTGATTGAACGGAACAGGTTCTGGATCATGGCCTGATTCTCCTGGCAGAAGGCCAGCAGGTTGACTACGGCTGTGCGCCAGGAGTTGCGGTCAGAAAAATCGGGCTCCAGGCGGGTACGGTCCTGCTCGAGCATCCATTCCAGCAGGTCGTATACATCCTGAAAATGGTAATAAAAGGTCTTGCGGCTTACGCCGGCAGTGTCTGCAATGTCCTGCACAGTGATCTTATCCAAGGGGCGGTCCGAAAGCAGATGCCGAAGCGCTTCGGACAGGTCGTGCTTGGTAGAATGAGCCATGATGGAAAATTCTCCTTTTGAAATAAGATTGTAACAAAACAACTCAAATGTAACTTCATTATAAGATATCCAACCCCCGTGCGCAAGGCCTGTGAGGGTGCGAAATTGTTACAAGTGTGTAAATTGTGTAAAAAATCACTATCTGGTGCCCCGGCATACAAGGGCGGCCCCTTTTCTTGACTGTATTCAGCCGGTTGTGCTAAAATCTATAGATGTATTTATATAAAAGGCAAGGGGGCATAGGGCGTGGCGTTCGATCACCGCATACGCTGCGGCCAGCGAGAGCTGCGCTGCGGCTACACCACGGGCACCTGCGCTGCATTGGCGGCGGCCGGGGCCGTGCAGCTGCTGCTCAGCGGCAAAGTGCCCGGCAGCCTTTCGCTGCAAACGCCCAAAGGCTGGCCGGTAGAGGCCGAGCCGCTCTGCCTGCAGGTCGGGCCCGGCTGGGCACAGTGCGCCGTGCAGAAGGATGCCGGGGATGACCCCGACATCACAAACGGCCTTTTGATCTATGCAAAAGCGCGAAAAACCGCGCAGGGCTATGCCCTGTGCGGGGGCGAGGGCATAGGAAAGGTAACAAAACCCGGGCTTGATCAGCCGGCGGGCGAATGGGCCATCAACTCGGTGCCGCGCCGCATGATCCGCGAAAGCGCTCAAAAGGTGTGCCGAGCACTGGGCTATACAGGCGGGCTGGAGATCACGATATTTGCCCCGGGCGGAAAAGAGCTTGCGGCCAAAACCTTTAACCCCATGCTGGGCATCGAGGGCGGGATTTCGATTTTAGGCACCAGCGGCATAGTGGAGCCCATGAGCGAGGCAGCCCTCACTGAAAGCATGAACATCGAGTTGCGGCAGGCCCGTGCTGGCAGCAGCCGCCTTATCATAACACCCGGCAACTATGGCACCGATTACCTGGCTGAACAGGGCTGGAATGCCCTGGGTGTGCCGGTAGTCAAGTGCAGCAATTACATCGGCGAAGCGCTGGATGCTGCCGCTCTATTAGGCTTTCGTGAGCTGCTGCTGGTGGGGCATATGGGCAAGCTGTGCAAGCTGGCGGCCGGCATTATGAACACGCACTCCCGTATGGCCGATGGCCGCGCCGAAATTTTTACGGCTCAGGCAGCCTTGGCCGGGGCCGACCGCGTGCTGTGTGAAAAGCTAATGAGCGCCGCCACAAGCGATGCCTGCATCGAGCTTTTGCAGGCGGCCGGGCTGGCCGAGCCTGTGCTAAAGGGCATCACGCAGAAAGCCGCCGCAAACCTGGCCCGCCGTGCCGGAGAAAACATGCGCACCGGGCTGGTAATGTTCAGCAAGGTGTATGGCCTTTTGGGCGAGACCGAGGCTGCAAAGGAGCTTTTACGCATATGGAAGCAAGCATAAAACAGGGCACGCTGTATGCCGTGGGCGTGGGGCCGGGCGATGCCGCTCTGCTCACGCTGTGGGCTGCCGAGGTGCTGCGGCGCTGCCCGGTGATCGCCGCGCCGCGCACGGCAGGGGGCGGCATGCTGGCGCTTGAGATCGCCGAAAAAGCGGTGGATCTTGGCGGCAAAACCATTCTTCCGCTCGATTTTGCCATGAAACGCGGTGAGGCCGAGCGTGAAGCCGCCTATGCCGCCGCCGAGCAAAAGCTACTGGGCGTGCTGAACGCCGGGCAGGATGCAGCGTTGGTGAATTTGGGCGATGTGAGCATTTATGCCAGCGGGCAGTATCTTTTGCAGCGCTTGGCCGGTAAGGGCTGCAAAACCGTGATGGTGCCGGGCGTTCCCAGCTTCTGCGCGGCGGCAGCCAGGCTGGGCATAAGCCTAACGGAGATGCAGAGCCCGCTGCACCTGGTGCCGGGCACCGCCGATTTAGAGGCCGCCCTGGCCTGGCCGGGCACAAAGATCATTATGAAAAGCGGGCACGAGCTGCCGCAGGTATTGGCGTGCTTAAAGCAGCACGGCCTTTTGGAAAAAAGCGCCCTGGTGTGTGACTGTGGGCTGCCGGAGGAGCGGGCATGGCCAAATCTGGCCGAAAGCTGCCCTGCCCCGGGCGAAGCCGGTTATTTTACGCTGGTGGTCGTAAAGCAATAAAGAGGAAAAAACAATGGTGCATTTTGTGGGTGCGGGGCCGGGAGCCCCTGATCTTATCACGCAGCGGGGCGCGGCCCTGCTGCAAAAGGCGGGCTGCGTGATCTATGCGGGCAGCCTTGTGAACCCGGCGCTTCTGGGCCTGGCCCCCGAGGGCTGCCGCATTTATAACAGCGCCGAAATGAGCCTGCCGCAGGTGATAGAGGCCATGCGTGAAGCCGAACGGCAGGGCATTGATACCGTGCGCCTGCACACAGGCGACCAAAGCATTTACGGTGCGGTGCGCGAGCAGATGGACGAGCTCGACCGCCTGGGCATACTGTGGGACGATACCCCCGGCGTAAGCAGCTTCTGCGGCGCTGCGGCGGCGCTCGGCGCAGAATACACGCTGCCCGGTGTGAGCCAGACCGTGATCATCACGCGCCTGGCGGGCCGCACGCCGGTGCCCGGGCGCGAGGCGCTGGAAAAGCTGGCTTCACACGGGGCCAGCATGGCGGTATTTTTGAGCAGCGGCATGCTGCCCGGCGTGCAGAAGGCTCTGCTGGCAGGCGGCGCCTATACGCCCGATACCCCGGCGGCGCTTGTGTATAAGGCAACCTGGCCCGAAGAAAAAATTCTGCACTGCCCCTTGGGCGCTTTGGCCCAAACCGGGGAAGAGGCAGGCATCAGCCGCACAGCCTTGGTGCTGGTCGGCGATTTTCTGGCCGGGCATAACTACGAAAAAAGCTGCCTGTATGACCCTAAGTTCACTACAGGCTACCGCAGGGGCACGGAGAATTGAAGCCATGCAGGTGCATCTGATCGCATTTACGGCCCGGGGCTTTGCGCTGGCCGAAACGCTGGCAAAGGCTTTGGGCGGCAGCGCCGTGCGCTGCGGCGGCAGCAACACGCTGGCCGAATGGACAAAGCGGCACTTCGCCGCGGATGCCCTTGTGTTTGTGGGCGCGGCGGGCATTGCTGTGCGCGCCGTTGCGCCGTATATCAAAAGCAAAACCAGCGACCCTGCTGTGGTGGTGGTAGATGAAAACGGGCGCTATGCCATTCCGGTGCTGTCCGGCCATCTGGGCGGGGCCAACGCGCTGGCCAAAACCATTGCGGCGGCCATCGGGGCTGAGGCTGTGATCACCACGGCTACAGACGGCCGGGGCCTGTTTGCGGCGGATACCTGGGCTAAGAGCCAGGGGCTGCGCGTGGTATTGCCCCAAAATATCAAGCGTGTATCGGCAGCGCTGCTGGAAGGGCAAAAATTGCTTTTCTGGAGCCGCTGGCCCATAGAGGGCACGCCCCCGGCGAGCCTTGTGCAGGCCCATAGCCGCGAAAGCGCGCAGCTGCTTATCGACTGCCGGCCGCCCGAAAGTGCGGCGGCACTTTGGCTGTGCCCGCCGCTGCTTCTGGGCCTTGGCTGCCGCAGGCAGACGCCGGAAAGCGCGCTGGAAGCCGCGTTTATGCAAAGCGGCCTGCCCGCTGTGTGTATTTTGGGGGCGGCGAGCATCGATATAAAACAAAACGAGGCCGGGCTGCTGGCGTTTTGCGCCGCGCACAGCTGGCCAGTGCGGTTTTTTAGCGCGGCCGTGCTGGCCGCCGTGCCGGGCTGCTTTACGGCCTCGGCTTTTGTGAAAAAAACAGTGGGGGTAGACAATGTGTGCGAGCGCGCGGCGCTTTTGGCCGCGGGCAGCGGCGCACAGTTGGTGCTGCCCAAGCAGGCAGGCGGCGGCGTAACGCTGGCCGCCGCCGCAAAGCCTTTTGTGCTGAACTGGAGCGAATGCGAATGAACGAACAGATCATCAAGGTAGTGGGCCTTGGCCCGGGCAGCGAAGCGCTACTTGCCCCGGCAGCCCGGCAGGCGCTGGCATGGTGCGAGATCGCCGTGGGCTACAAGGTATATACCAATCAGGTAAAGGCCCTTTTCCCGGAAAAAGAGATCTACACGACCCCTATGACCCAAGAGATCGACCGCTGCCGTGCTGCGCTGGCTATGGCGGCCGAGGGGCGAAAAGTGGCTATGGTGTGCAGCGGCGATGCCGGAGTATACGGCATGGCCGGGCCTATTTTAGAGCTTGCGCCGGAATATCCGGGCGTAGAGGTCGAGGTGGTTCCGGGGCTTACGGCAGCGCTTTCGGGCGCGGCTGTGCTGGGTGCGCCGCTTACAAACGACTGGTGCGTGATCTCGCTGTCAGACCATCTTACCCCGTGGGAGGTCATTGAAAAACGCTTGCGGGGCGCGGCACTGGGCGACTTTGCCATATGCCTGTATAACCCCATGAGCCGCCAGCGCCCGCAGCATCTGCAAAAAGCGTGCCGGATCCTGCGCGCGGCAGGCAAGCCAGGCGATACCGTATGCGGCTGGGTGCAGAACATCGGCCGCCCCGGGCAGAGCCATAAGCTTTTAACTCTGGCCGAGCTGGAAAATGAGACCGTGGATATGTTTACCACCGTGTTTATCGGCAATGCAGCTACCCAAAGCATCGCCGGGCGTATGGTAACGGCAAGAGGATATAAAACCAGGTGAAAATTTTAATTTTCGGCGGCACCACCGAGGGGCGCACGCTCTCGCACAGCCTGGCGGCGCTGGGCGCGGCAGTCACCGTGAGTGTGGCTACAGAATACGGAGCCGAAACGCAGGGGCAGTGCCCGGGCGTGCAGGTGCTGTGCGGCCGCCTGCAAACACCGCAGATGGCAGCGCTTTTGGCCGGGTATGCGCTCTGCATCGATGCCACGCACCCCTACGCCGTGCAGGCCAGCTGCAATATCCGTGAGGCCTGCGCGCAGAGCGGCACCGAGTACCGCCGCCTGCTGCGCCCGGCAGGTGATGAAAGCGGGGCCGAGTGTGTGCCCAGTGCCGGTGCAGCTGCCCGGCTGCTGGCAGAGCGGGAAGGAAAAATACTTCTGACCACCGGTGCCAAAGAACTGGGCGAGTTTGCCTTTTTGGGTGGCGAGCGGCTGGTGGCGCGCGTGCTGCCCAGCATGGTGGGGCTTACGGCCTGCGAAGAAGCGGGCATTCCGCATAAAAACATTATTGCCATGCAGGGACCGTTTACCGGCGAAATGAACAAGGCCACACTGCGGCAGTACGGCATTCGATGGATGGTCACCAAAGACGGCGGCGCGCCCGGCGGCTTTGCCGAAAAAGCGCAGGCGGCAGCCGAGTGCGGTGCAGGGCTGGTGGTGATCGCCCGCCCCAAGGAGAGCGGCTGCACCCAGCAGCAGATCATGGAATGGGTGCAGAGAAAAATGGAGGAACAGACATGACGGTATCCATCATCGGCCTTGGCGCGTGCGAAAACACTCTGACCGCCGAGGCAGCACAGGCCCTGCGCACGGCAGATTGTGTGGTAGGGGCAGGGCGGCTTCTGCAAAGCCTGCCCGCCGGCTGCCGTGCAGAAAAAATCGAGGCCGTGCGCGCGGCCGAGGTGCTGGCGGCCGTGCTGGCCCCCGGGGCCGGGCAGGTGTGCGCTGTATTTAGCGGCGATACCGGGTTTTACTCGGGCGCGGCGGCACTGGTGCCCGCACTGCGCGAGCGCGGCATAACGCCGCAGGTGTATCCGGGGCTTTCCAGCGTGCAGCTGCTGGCGGCGGCATTGGGTACGCCCTGGCAGGGCTGGCTTTTGGCCAGTGCGCATGGCCGTGAATGTGACCCTGTGCAGCTGGTGATGGGCGAAAAGCCCGTGTTCTTTTTAACAGGCGGCGAAAAAAGCGCAGCGGCGCTGTGCGCCCGGCTCACGGAAGCCGGGCTCGGCGAACTGCCCGTAACGGCAGGCGAAAATCTGGGCCTGCCCGGGCAGAGGGTGCATACGGCCCCGGCCAGAGAAATGGCAGCGGCTCCGCTTTCGCCGCTGTGTGTGCTGCTGGTGCAGCCAGCCGTCTGCCCCGATGCCTACGGCACGGCCATTCCGGATGATGCTTTTATCCGCGGCAGCGTGCCCATGACAAAGCAGCTGGTGCGAGCAGCCATTCTGGCCGAGCTGCGCCCGGCCCCCGGCAGCGTGTGCTGGGATGTGGGCGCAGGCACCGGCAGTGTTTCGGTAGCACTGAGCCGTGCCGCACGGCAGGTATATGCCGTAGAGTGCGAGCCGGAGGGCTGCGAGCTGATCGGCGCGAACCGGCAGAAGTTCGGCGCATGGAACCTTACGGTGGTGCCGGGCAGGGCTCCAGAGGCCCTGCAGGGCCTGCCTGCGCCCGACTGTGTGTTCATCGGCGGCAGCAAGGGCAGCATGCAGGGCATTTTAGAGGCAGCGCTGGCCGCAAACCCCGCGGTGCGTGTGTGTGCCAGCGCCATTGCGCTGGAAACGCTGCACGCAGCGTGCAGCGCTATGCAGGCGGCGGGCATGCAGCCTGCTGTGAGCCAGATCGCTGTAAGCAGTGCCCGCCCGGCAGGCAGCCTGCATTTGATGATGGCACAAAACCCCGTGTGGCTCATCACGGGGCAAAGGCCATGATCGGGCTGGTGATGGCCGCGCCCTGCTCGGGCAGCGGCAAAACGACCCTGACCATGGCGCTGCTGGCGCTTTTGCAGCGCCGAGAGCTGCACCCCTGCGCGTTTAAGTGCGGGCCGGATTATATAGACCCCGGCTTTCACCGCGCGGTATTGGGCGTGGAGTGCCATAATTTAGATCTATATCTGAGCGGGCCGAATACGGTAAAGGCCCTGTATGCACGTGGCGCGGCCGGGTGCGGTGCCGTGGTGGCCGAAGGGGCTATGGGCTATTATGATGGCGTAGGCGGCACACCAGAGGCCAGCGCTTGGCAGGTGGGGCAAACACTGGGCCTGCCTACAATGCTGGCCGTGTGCCCCGAGCAGATCGAAGCAGTGCCCGCGCTGCTGGCGGCGTATAGGCCCCACGGCGTGAAGGCTGTTTTGCTTAACCGCTGCCCGCCGGAGCAGGCGGCAACGCTGGCTGAAAAAGTGAAAATGCTTACCGGCCTGCCGGTGGCAGGCTTTCTGCCGCCCATGGCTAAGGCCGAGTTTCCGGCCAGACACCTGGGCCTGCAGATGGCGTGTGAGCTGAAAGGCCTGGCTCAAAGGGCAAATGCTTTGGCCATAGAGCTGGAAAAACACTGGAACTGGCCGCTGTTTGAAACCCTGTTTACAGTGCCTGCCCCGGCGGCCCCGGCTTTGCCAAAGGCAGTGTGTGCTCCGGTGCGCATAGCGGTGGCAAAAGACGATGCGTTCTGCTTTTGCTACAAAGAAACGCTTGAGGAATTTGCCCTGGCCGGGCTGCAGCCGGTATTTTTCAGCCCGCTGGCCGATACGGCTCTGCCGCCGGATATCGCGGCCCTGTATCTGCCCGGGGGCTACCCTGAGCTGCATGCAGAAGCGCTTTCGCACAACGAAAGCCTGCGCGCAGAGATCTGCCGCGCGGAAAAAAACGGGCTGCCCACCGTGGCCGAGTGCGGCGGATTTTTGTATTTGGGCCAAAGCCTGCAGGAACCGGGCGGCAGGGCATGGCCCATGGCCGGGGTGCTGCCGGGCGAAGGCTTTCAAACGCCGAAGCTCGTGCGCTTTGGCTATGCGGCGCTGCACCCTGCGGCAGACAGTATGCTGTTTCGGCAGGGCGAGGCCGTGCCTATACATGAGTTTCACCACTGGGACAGCACGCAGAACGGCGCGGCGCTGCACGCGGTAAAGCCTGTGAGCGGCAAAAACTGGAACTGCGGCTTTGTGAGCGAAAGCCTGTATGCAGGCTTTCCGCATTTGTACTTTGCGGGCCAGCCGCAGCTGGCACAGCGCTTTGCAGCGGCGGCCCGCAAATATAGGCAGGGGGAAGTAAGGCCATGACGGCAGAACAAGAGCTGAACGCCCTTTTGGCGGGCATAACACCGGCAGACAGTGCGGCGGCCAAGGCCGCCAAGGCACACTGGGATGCCTGCGCCAAGCCGCTGGGCAGCCTGGGCCTTTTGGAAAAAGCCATTATCAAAGCGGCTGCGCTTACGGGCAGTGTCGATGTACAGCTAAAGCCCCGGCGGGCACTGATCTTTTGCGCGGATAACGGCGTAGTGGCGCAGGGCGTTACCCAAAGCCCTCCGAGCGTGACCGCTGCGGTGGCGCACAGCCTGGCGCAGGGTGTTACCTCGGTGTGCCGCATGGGGCAGGTAGCCGAATGCCCGGTGCTGCCCGTGAATATGGGCATTTTAAACTATGCGGGTGAGCCGGGCATTTTAAACCGGCGCCTGGGCAACGGCACGGCGGATATCACGCTGGGCCCCGCCATGAGCCGCGAGCAGGCGGCGGACGGCATACTGGCCGGTATAAGGCTGGTACAGGATCTGGCGGCACAGGGTGTGCGCCTGGCAGCCACCGGCGAAATGGGCATAGGCAACACCACCACAGCGGCCTGTGTGCTGTGTGCGCTGCTGCAAGCAGACCCCGCACAGATAGTGGGGCGCGGCGCGGGCCTTTCTGACGAAGGCCTCGTGCGCAAAAAAGCCGCTGTCCAAAAAGCGCTTGCGGTAAACAGGGCCAGCCTGGGCGATCCACTGGGCGTTTTGGCCGCTGTGGGCGGCTTTGATATCGCCGGTATGTGCGGCGCGTTTTTGGGCGGTGCGCTGGCAGGTGTGCCGGTTCTGATTGATGGCGTGATCAGCGCAGCGGCGGCTCTGCTGGCCGTGCGCCTTTGCCCCAATGCCCAAAAGGCTCTGCTGGCCAGCCATGCTTCGGCCGAAGCAGCCGGGGCGCTGGCGCTGGCGGCGCTGGGCGAAAAGCCGCTCATCACAGCGGAAATGCGCCTGGGCGAGGGCACCGGCGCGGTGGCGGCCATGCCGCTTTTGGATATGGCACTGGCTGTGTACCAAGAGGGCTATACCTTCGCCTCGGCCGGGCTGGAGCCTTACCGGCCGCAGGGAGGCGGAATATGCTGAGCCTTGTTGTGGGCGGCGCGGCCAGCGGCAAAAGCGAGGGAGCCGAGGCGCTGGTTCTGCGCTGCTCATCCGCCGTGCCGAGAATTTATATTGCTACTATGCAGGTGTGGGACGAAGAATCCCGCCTGCGGGTGCAGAAGCACCGTGCCATGCGGGCACAGAAGCAGTTTGATACCCTTGAAGCCCCCACCGGGCTTTTGGCGGCGGCAGAAAAGGTGCCGCCCGGCGCCTGCGTGCTGTTGGAAGATCTTACCAACCTGTGCGCCAATGAAATGTTCAACCCGGAGAGCGCGGGGGCCGAAGCCTTCGATGCCATTTTGGCCGGAGTGCAGGCGCTGGCCGCGCAGTGCGAAGATCTTGTAATCGTGAGCGGCGAGCTTACCAGCGGCGGCACAGAATATGAGGGAGAAACGCTGGAATATTTAAAAACGCTGGCAAGGCTGAATAACACCATCGCCGCTATGGCCGACCGTGTGTATGAAGCCGCCGCCGGTGTGATGATCCGGCATAAATAAAAACAAAGAAAAACAGAAAAACAATGAGTATATGGCTGCAAACGCTGGCGGTGGCTTTTGGCATGTTTTCGGCGGTGCCGCTGCCCCAGCCGGTATGGAATAAACAGAATATGCGCTATGCGCTGTGTGCGTTTCCGGCAGTGGGGGCGCTGAGCGGCGCGGCCCTGCTGGGCTTTGCCGCGCTGTGCGGCGCGCTGGGCGTGGGGGCTGTGCCGTGTGCGGCGGGGCTGTGCCTTTTGCCGGTGGCCGTTACGGGCGGCATTCATCTGGATGGCTTTGCCGATACCTGCGATGCGCTGGCAAGCTGCGCCCCGCCCGAAAAAAAGCAGCAGATTTTGGCTGACCCGCACTGCGGCGCATTCGCAGTGATCCGCCTGTGCAGCTGGTTTTTGGCCTGCTTTGCACTGTGGGTGCAGCTGCAGCCTACCCGGGCCGCGCTTTTGTGCCTGGCGCTGGGGCAGGTGCTGAGCCGTGCACTTTCGGGCTATGCGGTGGCGCGCTTTCCCCTGGCAAAGGATACAGGCCTTGCGCACACCTTTGCCAGCGCGGCTGACCAAAAAAACACCGGTCGCTTTTTGGCGGCGCTGGCCGCCGTGTGCATAACCGGGCAGCTGCTGTGCGGCGGTATATTGGGCGTATGCACGGCGCTGGCCGCGCTTTTATGCCTTTGGCGATATAAAGCTGTGGCGCAAAAGCAGTTTGGCGGTATCAGCGGCGATCTGGCCGGGTGGTTTTTAACGCGGTGTGAGCTTTGGATGCTGGCCGCAGCGGTTTTGTGCCAGCTGGCAGAGGGGGCTATGGCATGATCTTTGTAACGGGGCCGCTTTTCAGCGGCAAAAAGACCTATTTGAAGCAGCGCTTTGGCTGGAGTGAAGAAGAGCTCATGGCAAAGGCTGCGCTGGATGTGCAAAACCTGGTAACAGGCAGCGAGACCCCCGCACAGCTGGCGGCATTGGCCGAAAGGCTGGCCGAGCGCTCTGCCGTAACGGCTGCCGAGGTAGGCGGCGGTGTAGTGCCCATTGATAAAGTGCAGCGCGCCCAGCGCGAGGCTGCGGGCCGCTTGAGCATACTGTTGGCGGAAAAAGCCGAAGAAGCCGTGCGGGTATTCTGCGGGCTGCCGACAAAATTAAAATGATTTATAAATGAGGAAATAAGCATGGATGTGTATCTGATCCGCCACGGCGAGACCGTGTATAACAAGCTGAAAAAATACCAGGGCCAGCAGGAGATCCCACTTTCGCCCGAGGGCCGCACCGCACTGCGCCCAGCGGGCTTTACGCCGAAAAAGGTATATGTTTCGCCGCTGGGCCGCGCCAAAGAAACGGCAGAGATTCTGTTTCCGGGCGTAGAGCAGGTAGAAGTGCCCGGCATTATGGAAATGTGCTTTGGCAGGTTTGAAGGGCAGAGCTATCAGGATATGGAGCACGACCCTGTTTACCTGGATTGGATCAGCCGCGATGCCAAGGGCCGCTGCCCCGGCGGTGAGAGCAAGAGCGAATTCACGGCGCGTGTGGTAAAGGCCATGGAGCAGTTGGTAGAGCTTGGCCTTCAAACACCCGAGGAGCCGCTGGTGATCGTGGCGCACGGCGGCACCCAGATGGCCGCCATGGAGGCTATGGGCCGCCCCAAAGAGGATTATTACCGCTGGTGTGCGCCCAATGGCTGTGGCTACCGCCTTCATGTAGACCCTGCGGGGTGGGCGGCAGGTGAGCATATTCTTACCCTGGCTGAGCAGATCTGCTGCACCAAGGAGCCGCACACATGGTAACGGCGGCCATTGTGCTGGGCTTTTGCCTTGATCTGCTTTTGGGAGACCCAGAGTGGATGCCGCACCCAGTGGTGTATATGGGCAAAGTGATCTCGGCGCTGGAAAAGTGGCTGCGGCAGGTGTTTCCGGCTAACGAACAGGGGCTTTTGCAGGCAGGGCGCGTGCTGGCGGCCGCACTGCCGCTGGGCACGCTGGCACTTACCGGCCTTGTATGCTGGGCAGCGGCGCGGCTGCACCCGCTGCTGGGGCTTTTTGTGCAGACAGTGTGGTGCTGGCAGGCGCTGGCCGCCAAGGGCCTTTATACCGAAAGCACTGCTGTGCAGCGCCAGCTTGAAAAAGGGGATCTGCCCGCCGCGCGAAAGGCCGTGGGCCGCATTGTTGGCCGCGATACTCAGGTACTTACCGAAGCAGGCGTAGCCAAAGCGGCCGTGGAGACCGTGGCCGAAAATTTTTCAGACGGTGTGATCGCGCCGCTGCTCTACATGCTTTTGGGCGGCGCACCGCTGGCGCTTTGCTATAAAAGCATCAACACCATGGACAGCATGGTGGGCTATAAAAACGAAAAATATCTGTATTTTGGCCGTGCGGCGGCCCATCTGGACGATGCCGCCAACTATGTGCCCAGCCGTTTGGCGGCGCTTTTGTGGATTTTGTGCGCGGGGCTGTGCGGGCAGAGCCTGCCGGGTGCCTGGCGTATTTGGCGGCGTGACCACCGCCGCCATGCAAGCCCCAATTCAGCGCAGACCGAATCGGCCTGCGCTGGGGCGCTGGGCGTGCAGCTGGCCGGGCCTGCCTGGTATTTTGGGCAGTATTATGATAAAAAGACCATCGGCGACAGTCTGCGCCCCATCGAGCCCTGCGATATTGCCCGCACTAACCATGTGATGCTGACGGGCAGTGTTTTGGCTGTTTTGCTGGGGGCCGGGCTCCGCGTGCTGGCGGGGTGTTGAAAACTTGGTTTCACTGTGGAAAAACCATGTTGAAAACCGCCCGAAAATGGCGTTTTTTGCCCTGCTTTACGCACTGTAAAACCATATAAAATAACGATGATAAAATCAAAATTTTGAGTTTTCAACATTTTTTTAAAACTTTCAACAAATAGGAGGGAAAAGCGTGGATAAGCTGGTGCACGGGGGCGACTGGGCTGGGTATAAAGCACAGTTCGGCAAAGAGCCTCTGGATTTTTCGGCCAATGTTTCGCCGCTGGGCCTGCCGGAGAGCGTAAAGGCAGCCATGGCCGACCCTTTGGCTGCCGAGCGCTACCCCGACCCCTTATGCCGCGGCCTGCGCGCGGCACTGGGCGAATATTTTTCGCTGCCCGCAGACTGGGTACTGTGCGGCAACGGTGCAGCGGACCTTATCTGGCGGCTGGCGGCGGTGCTGGGGCCCGGGCGCGGGCTGGTAACGGCCCCAAGCTTTGCCGAATACGAAGCGGCGATGGCATTTTTTGGCTGGCAGACCGAGCGCTTTTTTCTGTATGAAAAAAATGATTTTACGGTCACGGCCGATTTTGCAGCCCGCATCCGACCCGGCACCAAGCTGGCTTTTTTGTGCCAGCCAGGCAACCCGACCGGGCAGACCGTGAGCCGCGAGGTGATTCTGGCAGCGCTGCGCCGTTGCCGCACCGTGGGGGCAAAGCTGGTGGTGGATGAATGTTTTGTGGGCTTTTTAAATGAGCGAGAAAGCACAACCAGCCGCGGCCTGCTGGCCGATTGGCCTGAGCTTGTGATCTTGGGCGCATTTACCAAGCTTTGGGGTATGGCCGGGCTGCGGCTGGGCTGGTGCCTATGCAGCGATGCGGCGCTTTTGCAAAAGCTGGCGGCGGCCGCCCAGCCCTGGAGCGTGAACGGCCCCGCGCAGGCGGCGGGCATAGCCGCCTTGCAGGATATACAGTATCCCGAAAAAGTGCGCGCGCTGCTGCAAACTGAGCGCCCGCGCATGATGGAGGGCCTGCAGGCGCTGGGTCTGCTCGTAGTGCCGGGCAAGGCAAACTATCTTTTGTTTTATACAAAGCGCCCGCTGCTGGAGGGCTTGGCGCAGCGCGGTGTGGTAATCCGCAGCTGCGAAAATTACCCCGGCCTCGGCCGCGGCTGGTACCGCACAGCCATACGCACAGAAGCCGAAAACAAGGCCTTGCTGGCAGTACTGGCGGAGGTTTTAAAAGAGTGAAGCGGGGGTTGGCGCAGCCCTTACAGAGTGCCCATTCGACCGAGGGCATACAAATCTCAATTAAAATAAAGGGGAAAGAATATGGCAAAAAAGGTCAGATGCATTATGGTGCAGGGCACTATGTCGGGCGCGGGCAAAAGCCTTTTATGCGCGGCTCTGTGCCGCATTTTTGCGCAGGACGGGTTGCGTGCCGCACCATTTAAAAGCCAGAACATGGCGCTGAACAGCGCCGTTACAGCCGACGGGCTGGAAATGGGGCGCGCGCAGTATATGCAGGCCGAGGCCGCCGGGGTAGAGCCTGATGTGCGCATGAACCCGGTGCTGCTCAAGCCCAGCAGTGATACCGGCAGCCAGGTGATCGTGAACGGCGAAATTCGCGGGCAGATGAGCGCACGGGAATATTTTGCCTATAAAAAGCAGCTGATCCCCGAGATTCTGGCTGCCTACAACAGCCTGGCTGAAGAGTACGATGTGATCGTGATCGAGGGCGCGGGCAGCCCGGCCGAGATCAACCTGCGCAAGGACGATATCGTAAATATGGGCCTGGCCGAGCTGGTGGATGCCCCTGTGCTGCTGGCCGGAGATATCGACCGCGGCGGCGTGTTTGCCCAGCTGTACGGCACGGCAGCCCTGCTGGCCCCCGAAGAAAAGCAGCGCATCAAAGGGCTTATCATCAATAAGTTCCGCGGCGATGTGCGCCTTTTAGAGCCCGGGCTTGACCAGCTGCGCGCGCTCACCGGCATTCCGGTGGCGGGCGTGGTGCCCATGCTGAAGGTGGAAATTGACGAAGAGGATTCACTGGCCCCGGCGCTAAACGCCAAAAACGGTGTGGGCACAGTGGATATTGCAGTAGTGCGCCTGCCGCATATCAGCAACTTTACCGATTTTGCGCCGCTGGCGGGCCACCCCGCGCTTTCGGTGCGGTATGTGGGCAGCGTGGCTGAGCTGGGCGAGCCGGACCTGATCATTCTGCCCGGCACCAAAAGCACTACAGCCGATCTTATCTGGCTGCGCGAGTGCGGGCTGGAGGCGCGCATTCTGCATTTGAACGAGTGGGGGGTGCCGATTTTGGGCGTGTGCGGCGGCTATCAGATGATGGGAAAGGCACTGCATGACCCGCACGGCTGCGAGGGCGATACCCCCGAGGTGCGCGGCATGGGGCTTTTAGACTGCAAAACCGTGTTTACCCCGGATAAGACCCGTACCCGCAAAACGGCCCGCTGCCTGGGCGGCCTTTTAGAGGGCGCGCAGCTGGCAGGGTACGAGATCCACCAGGGGCGCACAGTGGTAAACGGGCAGCCGTTTATCCGCTTTGAAAACGGGGAAGTGGACGGTTGCATCTCCGGCAGTTGCGAGGGCACCTACCTGCACGGATTGTTTGATACCGACAGTGCGCTGGAAACGCTGGCCCAAAAGCTGTGTGATGCCAAGGGCATCGAGCCTGCTGCCCCGGCCATGCCGCAAAAGGAATGGCGGCAGAGCCAGTACGATAAGCTGGCTGATGGTGTGCGCAGCGCGCTGGATATGAAGCTGGTATATGATATTTTGGAGGGCAGGGTATGAAACAGGGCCTGGTGCATTTATACTGCGGCGATGGCAAGGGCAAAACAACGGCGGCCATGGGCCTTGCGCTGCGCGCGCTGGGGCATGGCGAAAAAGTGGTGATCGTGCAGTTTTTGAAGGGCAGCGAGACCGGCGAGCTGGCCGGGCTGCAAAAGCTGGGCGCAGTGGTGCTGCGCGGCAAGGCCGGGCAGAAATTCGTGTTTCAGATGAACGATACCGAAAAAGCCGAAACTAAAGCCCTGCAGACCGAAAATCTGCAGAAAGCGCTGGCGCTGCCCAGTGACCTTTTGATTTTAGACGAAGCCTGCGCGGCCTGCCGTCTGGGGCTGGTGGAAGAGCAGGTGCTGCGCAGGGCGGTGCTGCAAAAGCCGGCTGGGCGCGAGGTGGTGCTTACCGGGCGCGGCCCTGCCGGCTGGATGGTGGATGCCGCCGACTATTACACCGAAATGCAGTGCCGTAAGCATCCTTATGAAAAAGGCATTGCCGCCAGAGAGGGAGTGGAGTTTTGAAGCTGGAACATGCGGCCCCGGCGGGCATTGAAAACGCCAGTATGCAGATCATTGCCGCCGAGCTGGCGCAGATGGGGCGGGAGATACCGGCTGAAAACCGGGCAGTGGTATACCGGGCCATTCATGCCAGCGCCGATTTTGATTATGCGGAAAATCTGAAATTTACTCCAAACGCTGTGCAGCAGGGCATAAACGCCCTGCATAGGGGTGCGGTGATCGTGACCGATACCAACATGGCGCTGGCCGGTTTAAGCAAGCCCAGCCTTGCCAAATTGGGCGGGCAGGCGCTTTGCTATATGGCTGACCCGGCAGTGGCAGCCGAGGCCAACCAGCGCGGCACTACCCGCGCTGCCGTAAGCATGGAGCACGCCATGGCCGAGAACCCGGGCGCAGTGATCGCGGTGGGCAACGCCCCCACGGCGCTGGTTCGCCTGACAGAGCTTATGCAGCAGGGTGCGCGCCCCGCGCTGGTGATTGGCGTGCCGGTGGGCTTTGTGAATGTGGTGGAAAGCAAAGAGATGATCTTTGCCGCATGCCAAAAGCTGGGTGTGCCCTGCATAGCGGCCATGGGCCGCAAGGGAGGCTCCAGCGTGGCGGCGGCCATCTGCAATGCGCTTTTATACACGGCGGCGGACACGCTGGACCCCGCCAAGCGCGGCTGGAAATAACAAGCAAAAGCTGCTTTTATAAGCACGATATGCGGCCTGTAAAACAGATTTATAAGAGAAAAAAAGAGTAAGGAGAATGCGATAAAATGCCTGTTGGAGTAATTACAAACTGTTTGGCTGTGTTTTTGGGCGGCCTTCTGGGCGGTACCTTGCTGAAAAAGATCGCCCCGGAATATTTAAAGCAAAACCTGCCTGCCATGTTTGGCCTTTGCAGCATGGGCGTGGCCATCAATTCAGTAATCAAGGTGCACAATATGTCGGTGGTGGTGCTGGCAGTGCTGCTGGGCTTTACCATCGGCCAGCTTCTGCACCTGCATGAAAGAACTACCGTATTTTTCCGCTGGCTGGTCAGCGCGCTGCACCTGGGCGGCAAAGAAGTGGATATGAATGTGTATATCACCATGGTGGCAATCTTCTGCTGCAGCGGCTTTGGCTGGTACGGTGCCATGACCGAGGGCATCACGGGGGACCCCAGCCTGCTTTTGAGCAAAGCGATCATGGACTTTTTTACCGCTGCCGTGTTTGCCACGGGCCTTGGTGTGAGCCTTTGCGCTATTCCGCTGCCGCAGCTGGGCATCTTTTTGATCGTGTTCGGCATTTCCCGCTTTATTGCACCGTTCTTAACGCCGGAAATGGTCGCTGATCTTTCGGGCTGCGGCGGCGTGCTTACGCTGGGTGCGGCTCTGCGTGTGGCAAAAATTCTGGATGCGCCCATCGTGGATATGATGCCGGCGCTGATACTGGTGATGCCGCTCAGCATGCTGTGGACCGGGCTGATCGGGTAAAAAAAATCCGCCCGGCTTCTTTGAGAGCCGGGCGAAAGTGCCTTAAATATAAATTTATTGCTTTCTCTGCAGGCGGAAGCCGAGCACGGTGCCGCACACGCCGCCGATAATGTGCATGAAGTTGGCTACATTATCCTGCACAAACAGCATGCCGTATACCTGCTGGCTCAGATATAAAAGCCCCACCAGGATCATGGTAAGGGGAATGCGGCCCGACTGCATACCCGAAAGGCTGGCGAGCATTAAAAGCATGAACACGATGCCGCTGGCCCCCAAAAGGGCTGTGCCGGGGAAAAACACGCACTGTAATACGCCCGAGATCAGCGCTGTTACGGCAATGGCGGCCAGCAGCGTGCGGCTACCGTATTTTTCTTCCATGGGCGGTGCGATCACCAAAAACAGCAGCATGTTGCCCATAAAGTGCTCCCACCCGGCATGGCCCAGCACATGCGTGAACAGCCGCACATAAAACAGCGGTGAAGCGGGCGATGAGCGGCATACGCTGAACAAAAGCCGGTTGCTTACCCCGCCTGTGCATACATTTAAAATGAGTGCGGCCAGCGAAAAGAAAAAGAATGTAAGCGTAACGGGTGCATTGTACTGAAGCTTTTTGGAAAAATTCATGCGAAAACCTCTTTTCCCCTTAATATCAACTCTATTATAAGAAAGAAAAAAACTTCCCGCAAGGGGAAAGCTTGGCATTGCACAGCGAAAAAAAGCCGTGTATGATACAAGGTAAGGGCCGGTGGGGCAAAACAGCCCGCACTGGGAAAAGGGGCAACCCATGCCTACCGGGGCCGCACAGGAAAGGAACAGCATTATGGACGAACAAGAGAAGAAAAGCTACGAGCAGGGCAATCCGTTTATGGATTATAACCATATCAAGGTGGTTTCGGCCAGCACCGACCGGGCTGAAATGGCCGTTACGCTGGTGCCGGAGTCGCGCAATTTATACGGCTTTATGCACGGCGGCCTGATCTATACGATCTTAGAGTGCACAGCGGGCCTGGCCGCCCGGCAGGATGGCCGCCGCTATGTGACCCAGAGCAGCCATATCAATTTTTTGAGCAATCAGAAAGAGGGCACGGTGCGTGCCGTGGCAGAGTGCGTTCGCCGCGGGCGGCAGATGGCTGTGTACCGCGTGCAGGTGCTGGGCGAAAACAACAAGCTGATGGCTGACGGCACCGTGGATATGTTCTGCACGGGGGAGGCGCACTGATGGAACCGATAAAACCGGGCCTTTACCGGCATTTTAAGGGCGGCGAATACCGCGTTTTGTATACGGCTGCCCATTCCGAAACGCTGGAGCCTATGGTGGTTTATCAGGCGCTTTACGGCGAAAAGGGCATTTGGGTGCGCCCGGCGGTCATGTGGAACGAGACCGTGCAGCGCGATGGCCGCGTTGTGAAACGATTTACTTATATAGGAGAATAAAACCATGGTACAGCTCATTATAAAAGATGTGATCTTGCTGGGGCAGAAAAGCGCCCCGGCCACAGCCGATGACCTGGCCGCTGCGCAGGATCTGCGTGACACACTGGAGGCCCATGCAAACGAATGCGTGGGCATGGCGGCCAACATGATCGGCATTTTAAAATGCATCATTGCGTTTGACTGCGAGGGTGAGACCCAGGTGATGCTGAACCCGGAGATCCTCAAGGCGAGCGGCAGCTACAAAACCGCCGAGGCCTGCCTTTCGTTGGAGGGCCGCCGCCCCACTGTGCGCTATAAAACAATTAAGGTGCGCTGGCAGAACGAAAAAATGCAGACCCGTATCAAAAATTTTACGGGCTGGACGGCGCAGATCATTCAGCACGAGATCGACCACTGCAACGGCATCGTGATTTAAACCGAATCCCCGGATAAACCCCGAAAAAACGGTTGCTTTTTTACCGGCCCGGTGGTATGATATGCGTTGGTATTCAATTTTGCGGGCGGTGCCGCTGCCAAAACCCGCCGGAAGGCGTGAGGCTGCGGGTAAAAGGGAAACGGGTGAAAACCCCGTACGATCTCGTCACTGTAAGCGGAAAGCTGGGCATCACCTGTGCCACTGAAGGCATATGCTTTTGGGAAGGCCGGTGCACAGCGTTTGATCCGTAAGCCAGGAAACCTGCCGTGTCGCTGCTGCGGGTGCAGAAAGCAGTACCCAAAAGCCACGAAGCTTGGCGGGCAGGCAAAAAAAGCATAGCCGTGAAAAGGGCTTATTTTTGTGCGCTCCTCAGCTTTTGGGCTGTGGAGCGCTTTTTGCTGATGTTCAGCTTGCATACCGTTTTAAAGCGGGGCGTCAGCCCTTACCTAAACAGGCAGCGAAGTACTGCCGAGAAAAAAGGAGAAAAACTATGAGAAAAATCACTGCTGCTCTTGTGAGCACTGCTATGGCCGCCAGCCTGCTGGCAGGCTGCAGCTCTTCGGCTGCTTCTGCCAGCACCGCCGCTTCGGCCCCTGCTGCCAGCGAAAGCGTCAGCTCTGCCGCCAGCGAGGATGCCGACCAGGCCGCCGCTGACCATGTGGCTGAGCTGATCGATGCCATCTATGTGCAGGAACGCAACGAAAATACCGATGCCCAGTGCGCTGAGGCAAAGGCTGCCTGGGATGCCCTGACCGATGCCCAGAAAGAGCTGGTAGAGGGCGAGGAAGCCGCCCCCGATTACTTTGGCCGCGACACCGGCGATGCTTCGCTGGATGACCCCCGCAACCAGGATGAGATCGGCGACAACGAGATCCTCGTGGTAAGCTTCGGCACTTCTTTCAACGACAGCCGTGTGAAGGATATCAAGGCCATTGAGGATGCCATTCAGGAGGCAAACCCCGATTGGAGCGTTCGCCGCGCCTTTACCGCACAGATCATCATCAACCATGTGCAGGCCCGCGACGATGAGCACATCGATAACATGCAGCAGGCTCTGGACCGCGCTGTGGCAAACGGCGTAAAGAACCTGGTCGTGCAGCCCACCCATCTGATGCATGGCGCTGAGTATGACGAAATGGTAGAGGCCGTAAACGAGTACGCCGACAAGTTTGAGAGCGTTGCCGTTGCCGAGCCTCTGATGGGTGAGGTTGGCAGCGATGCTACCGTTGTGAACGCCGACAAGAAGGCTGTGGCTGAGGATATCACCGCCGAGGCTGTAAAGACTGCCGGTTATGAATCTGCCGCTGCTGCCGCTGAGGACAGCGTGGCCTTTGTGTTCATGGGCCATGGCACCTCTCACACTGCTAAGATCAGCTACTCTCAGATGCAGAGCCAGATGAACGAGCTGGGCTATGAGAATGTGTTCATCGGCACGGTAGAAGGCGAGCCGGAAGAGACCAGCTGCGAGTCTGTGATCGAGGCTGTGAAGGCTGCCGGCTACACCAAGATCGTGCTGCGCCCCTTGATGGTGGTTGCAGGCGACCATGCCAACAACGATATGGCCGGTGAGGACGATGATTCCTGGAAGAGCATGATGGAAGCTGCAGGCTTTGAGAGCGTAGACTGCCAGATCGAGGGTCTGGGCCGCATCGAGGCTATCGAGCAGCTGTATGTGGCACACACTGCTGCCGCCATGCAGGGCTAAACCAGCCACGGATAGTTTATAAAGTTGCAAAAGCGGCTCTTTCGATGATTTCGGGAGGGCCGTTTTTTAGAATATGCTTTGAAACACAGCAAAAAACTGAAAGAGGAATAGCAGTATGAAAAAAATAATTTCTGTTTTGTGTGCGGCTGCACTGGCTGCCAGCCTGGCGGGCTGCGTCAGCAGTGCGGCTTCTTCCGTAAGTGAAAGCGTGGAAGAGGTCAGCGCACCGGCCAGCGAGAGCACAGCCAGTGAAAACGAGGCCGCTTTGCCTGACGGCGTGTACAGCGCCGAGTTTGATACCGACAGCACGATGTTCCGTGTAAACGAGGCTTGCGAGGGCCGGGGCGTTCTGACCGTGGAAAACGGCCAGATGAGCATTTATATCAAGCTGGCAGGCAAGGGCATTCTGAACCTGTACCCCGGCACGGCTGAACAGGCCCAGAAGGAAGGCGCAGAACTGCTGGAACCCGTGACCGACACTGTGGATTACAGCGACGGCACCACCGATGAGGTGTATGCCTTTACCGTGCCTGTGCCCGCACTGGACACCGAGATTGATGTGGCGCTGGTGGGCAAAAAGGGCACCTGGTACGACCACAAGGTAAGCGTGACCGACCCGCAGCCCCTGGCAGACGATTCTGCCGAAAGCGAGGCTCTGGCCGATGGCAGCTATACCGTGGAGGTGGCGCTGGAGGGCGGCAGCGGCCGCGCTAGCGTGCAGAGCCCGGCAGCCTTGACCGTGGAAAACGGCGAAATGACTGCGAAGATCATTTGGAGCAGCAAAAACTACGATTTGATGATCGTAAACGGCACCGAGTACACACCTGCTTATGAGAACGATCTTTCTGTATTTGAGATCCCAGTGAGCGCGATGAACACCGCACTGCCGGTGCAGGCAGAGACCACGGCCATGAGCCAACCGCACATGATTGACTATACACTGACCTTCACAAACCCTGAGGCAATGCAGTGAAAAGAGTAAAAGCGCTGCTTTCGGCGGTGCTGGCGCTGGCCTTGGCAGGCTGTGCGGCGGCCCCGGCCGAAAGCTCGGCCAGCCAGACCGCGGCGCCCGCCTGGGATAGCCTTGCCGAAACCGGCGAGGTGCCGCTGGAATATACCGATGAATTCTCGGCCCGCCAGTTCGAGGGCGGCTATACGCAGCTGATGATCGGTGACAGTGAATATCTTTTGTGCCCGCGCGGCGAATGCGTGCCGAGCGGTCTGCCCGAGGATATGACCGTGATCGAAACACCGATTGAAAATGCGTATCTGGCCGCTACCAGTGCCATGGATTTTTTTGTTTCGTTAGAGGGCCTTGGCAGTATTGCCTATTCGGGCACGAACGCCGAGGGGTGGTATATCCCCGAGGCGAAAGAGGCCCTGCAAAGCGGGCAGATCGCTTTTGCAGGCAAATACAGTGCACCGGATTATGAGCAGCTTTTGCAGGGCGGATGCGGCGCAGCAATAGAATCCACGATGATCCTGCATTCCCCCGAGGTGAAAGAGCAGCTGGAGCGCCTGGGCATTCCGGTGCTGGTAGAGCGCTCGAGCTATGAGAGCAGCCCTCTGGGCCGTATGGAGTGGATCAAGCTGTACGGCCTTTTGCTGGGCAAATTGCCCGAAGCGGAAAAGCTTTATGCCGAAAAGCTGGCCGAGATAGAGCCGGTGCTTTCGCAGCCCGCTGCGGGCGGCACGGCAGCGTTTTTCTACATTACCTCAAGCGGGACAGTAAATGTGCGGCGACACAGCGACTATATCGCCCGCATGATCGAAATGGCAGGCGGCAGCTATCTGGCCCTGGACGACGGCGATGAAAGCGCCCGCTCGACCATGACCGTTCAGATGGAGCAGTTTTACGCAGCGGCTAAAGATGCCGACTATCTGATTTATAACAGCACGATCGACGGCGAGGTGCATTCAATCGGCGAGCTTTTGCAGAAAAGCGCGGTGCTGGCCGATTTTGATGCCGTAAAGGCCGGGCACGTGTATTGCACGGGCAAAAACTTTTTTCAGGAAACCATGAGCATGGCCGATTTTCTGGTAGATGTGCACACCATGCTTTCTGACCCGGATTTTACCGAGGGAAAGTATTTGTATAAGCTGGAAGGATAAGCAGTATGGAACAAACACACGATGCGCTTCGCTGGGGCGTTTGCTTTGCGGCGCTTATTTTGGCGGTGCTGGCGCTGTTTACCGCCGGTGTTGGGGCGGGCAGCGTGAGCCTTACGCCCGCCGAGGTAGTGCAGGCACTGCTTTCACCGGGCAAAAATGCGCTGGCCGAGGGCATTGTGCGCACCATCCGCCTGCCGCGCGCGTTGGCAGCCCTGCTGCTGGGCGGCTGCCTTGCCGTGAGCGGCTACCTGCTGCAAACCTATTTTTCAAACCCCATTGCCGGGCCGTTTGTGCTGGGCATTTCTTCGGGGGCCAAGCTGTTTGTGGCCATGACCATGATCTTTTTGCTGGGGCGCGGCGTGACCCTGGGCTCGTGGGGCATGATCGGAGCAGCCTTTTTGGGCGCGCTGGCCGCTACCGGGTTTATTTTGCTGCTCTCAGTGCGAATTCGGCGCATGAGCCAGCTGATCGTGGGCGGCGTAATGATCGGGTATATCTGCTCGGCCATTACAGATTTTGCCGTGACCTTCGCCGAGGACTCCAACATCGTGAATCTGCATAACTGGTCGCTGGGCAGCTTTTCCGGCATGAGCTGGGGCGGAGTGCGCGTGATGGCGCTGGTGGCGGCAGCGGGATTTCTGGCCTGCCTGGCGCTGGCAAAGCCCATGAATGCCTACCGCCTGGGCGAAAGTGCTGCGGCGGGCCTGGGCGTGAATGTACGGGCCTTTCGTGCGGCGCTGATTTTGGTAAGTAGTCTGCTTTCGGCCTGCGTTACGGCCTTTGCGGGGCCTATCAGCTTTGTGGGCATCGCAGTGCCGCAGCTGATGCGTGCCCTGTTTGGCACCGGGCGGCCCCTGGTGCTGCTGCCGGCCTGCTTTTTGGGCGGCAGCGCGGCCTGCCTGGGCTGCGATCTGGTCGCGCGAACTCTGTTTGCGCCCACCGAGCTGAGCATCAGCTCGGTAACGGCGGTGTTCGGCGCGCCGATCGTGATCTGGATGATGCTGCGCCGACCCGGGCAGGAGGGCTGAGCCGATGGAAAAACGATGGTTTTTTACGGAAAAAATGTCAGTCGGCTATGGCAAAAAGCCGGTTCTGCGCGAGGTGGAGTTCTGTGCTGAAAAAGGTGAGATCGTAACGCTGATTGGCCCCAACGGCGCAGGCAAAACCACGCTGCTGAAAAGCATTGCACGGCAGCTGGCCCCGCTGGGCGGGCGCGCGGTGCTGGACGGGCAGACCCTTGCCGAACTGAACGCAAAAGAGGCTGCCCGCCGTATGGCGGTAATGCTTACCGAGCGCAGCCGCCCCGAGCTGATGACCTGCTTTGAGGCGGCGGCCGCAGGGCGTTACCCCTACACCGGCCACCTGGGCATTTTGAGCGCGGCTGACCGTGAAAAGGTATATGCGGCGCTGCAAAAAGTGCACGCAGCCGAACTGGCCGGGCGGCAGTTCAACCGGATCAGCGACGGGCAGAAGCAGCGCGTGCTGCTGGCCCGGGCACTCTGCCAGGAGCCGGAGATGCTGATATTAGACGAACCTACTTCTTTTTTGGATATCCGCCATAAGCTTGAGCTGCTGGCTATTTTAAAAGAACTGGTGCGAGAGCGGCAGATGACTGTGATCATGACCCTGCACGAGCTGGATCTGGCGCAGAAAATTTCAGATAAAGTGCTTTGCGCTGCGGGTGACCATATTGATAAATGCGGTACGCCAGAGGAGATTTTTACGCCGGAATATATCGAAACTCTGTATGGAGTGGCCCACGGCAGCTATAATGCGCTGTTTGGCAGCCTGGAGCTGGAAGCGCCGCAGGGCAGCCCCGAGGTATTTGTGATCGGCGGCGGGGGCGCTGGCATACCGGTTTACCGACAGCTGCAGCGCCGCGGTGTGCCCTTCGCAGCCGGTGTGCTGGCGGAAAACGATGTGGAAACACCGGTGGCAAAAGCGCTGGCCGCCAGCGTGATAACAGCCCCGGCCTTTGAACCGGTGAGCGCGGCCGATGCAGACAGAGCGCTCAAGGTGCTGCGCACCTGCCGAAAGGTACTGTGTCCACAGCACGCCTTCGGCGCAATGAACCGGGAAAACCGTCGCCTTGTGCAGGAGGCACAGAAGCTGGGAATATTGGAATGATCGAAAGCCGTGCCTTTGGCAAATCAGAGGTACGGCTTTTTGGCACTTTAACGCAGTATTTAAGAAAAGAATTTATAAAAAACAAGAAAAATGTTTTTCTGCAAAAGACAAAATGCAGATATAAATATCTTTTTATTCATAAAAAATTAAAATTTTTTACTTTAGGTACTTTACCAGAGTAAAAGAATATATTATAATACTCGTATACTTCGTTTTTAGCTTTTGGCTAAATGCGAAAAAAGAGCGCTGGGAAGTTAGGAAGCCCTGCACTCTGCATAGGGGGCGGCCCCGGGCCGCAAAATTGCCCGCCGCAGGCGTACAGCCAAAGGCGGCCCCGCAAAGAAAGGAGAAATTCCTATGGAAGAAAAGACTGTAGCCAAGAAATCTTTTCTTGACAAAATGCTCGATGCCATCGAGCGCGCCGGCAATAAGCTGCCGGACCCAATTACCCTGTTTTTGGGCCTTTCCGTGATCGTTGTGCTCATCAGCGCACTGTGCAGTGCTTTGGGCGTATCCGCCGTGAACCCGGCAGACGGCTCTACGGTAGAAGTATTCAATCTGCTTTCGGCAGACGGCCTTCGCTATCTGTGGACCAATGTGATCACCAACTTCTCGGGCTTTGCCCCCCTGGGCATGGTGCTGGTTGCCGTGATCGGTTCTTCCGTGGCCGAAAAGAGCGGCTTTCTGGTTGCCTTGATGCAGCGCTTTTTGGGTAAATCCAAGGGCTGGATCGTGTCTATGGTCATTATCTTCCTGGGCATCAACCTGAACATCGCGGGCGATGCAGGCTTCATCGTGCTGCCCCCGCTGGCTGCTATTCTGTACATGAGCATTGGCCGCAGCCCCTTGCTGGGCATGTATGTTGCCTTTGCCTCTGTGGCTGCCGGTTTCTGCGGCAATGTGCTGCTGGGCCTTTCGGATGCACTGGCTTACGGCTTTACCGAGGCCGCTGCACAGCTGATCGACCCGACTTATTCTACCTCTATGGCTATCAACTGGTACTTCCTGCTGGTATCCTGCCTGATCTTGACCATCGTTGGCACCGTGCTCACCGAAAAGGTGCTGGTGCATCGCTTCCCCATGACCCCTGAAAAGCTGAAGGAATACGACTTTGATGAGAACGCAGGCAACCTGAGCGATAAGGAAAAGAAGGCTCTGGGCGTTGCCGGTATTGCATTCGTGGTATTCGTGATCGTTCTGGTGCTCATGAGCGTGCCCGTATTTGGCGGCCGCGCCCTGCTGGCCGATGAAAACGGCTCTATCACCTCTGGCGGCGCACCCTTTACCAAGGGTATCGTGTTCAGCGTTACGCTGGCTCTGTTTGTGCCCGGCCTGGCTTACGGCATTGCAACCGGTAAGTATAAGAATGATAAAGATGTATGGGCAGATATCAGCCAGGGCTTTGCCGAGATGGGCAACTATGTGTTCATGTGCTTCTTTATCTCCATCTTCACCAACTTCTTCAGCGTTTCCAAACTGGGCACTGTGCTGGCTATCAGCGGCGCAGACGGCCTGAAGAGCATTGGCTTCACCGGCATTCCTCTGATGATCGGCCTTATCATTGTGGCCGGTTTCGTGAATATCTTTATCGGCTCGGCTTCTGCTAAGTGGGCTATCCTGGCACCCGTATTCGTGCCTATGATGATGCTGATGGGTTACGATCCGGCTATCACCCAGGTGGTGTACCGTATCGGCGACTCCATCACCAATCCCCTGAGCCCCTTGTTCACCTATATGCCCGTTATTCTGGGCTTCGCCCGCAAGTATGACAAGAATGTGGGCCTTGGCACCATCATTGCCAACATGCTGCCCTTCTCGGTGACCTTCGCCATTACCTGGATCATCCAGGTGATCGTATGGGTCGGCTTCAACCTGCCCCTGGGCCCTGGCGGCGGCATCTACCTTTAATAAAAAATCGGCGCAATGCTGATAAAAAAGAACGGCCTGGGTTTTCCGGGCCGTTCTTTGGTGTGTAATAAGAATTTGAAAATCGGAACCAAAAATCAGGAGATATGCTTATGAACTTTAAAGATCCTGCATGCGCCATGGAGGCTGAGATCACCGAGCACCGCCATTGGCTGCACCGTCACCCGGAGCTGAGCTTTCACGAAAAAGAAACCACGCGCTATCTCATCGCGGAACTGGAGAAGCTGGGTATCCCGGTAACACACTTTGATGATTATAACGGCTGCATTGCCCATATCAAGGGCGCAAAGTCCGGCAAAACCGTGCTGCTGCGCGCGGATATCGATGCACTGCCCACTGTGGAGAATAGCGGTGTGAAATATGCCAGCGAAAATAAGGGTGTGATGCATGCCTGCGGGCACGACTGCCACACCGCCATGCTGCTGGGTGCGGCCAAGCTGCTGAAGCAGGTAGAGGGCGAAATCTCGGGCAATGTGGAGCTTTTGTTCCAGTCGGCCGAAGAAGCCTTTACCGGCAGCCACTACTATCTGGATAAGGGCTATTTAAAGGGTGTGGATGTAGCTTACGGTATGCATGTGTGGCCCGGCATCCCCGAAGGGCAGATCGATGCTGCCGACGGCCGCCGTATGGCCAGCTGCGATAACTTTGTGCTTACGGTGCATGGTGTTTCGTCTCACGGCAGCACCCCGCATTTGGGCAAGGATGCCGTTGTGGCTGCCAGCAGCATTATCATGAACCTGCAAACGCTGGTGAGCCGCTTTAATGACCCCGGCAACCCGCTGGTGATCACGGTAGGCACCATCAAGGCCGGCACGCAGTTCAACATCATCACGGATACCGCCGTGATGGAGGGCACTATCCGCACCTTTGACCAGAAGATCCGCAAAACCATCGAGCCCGCCATGCGCAAGCTGGTAACAGAAACGGCCGAGGCACTGGGCTGCACGGCAGAGCTGGAATACCAGTGGCTGGAGGAGCCCGTAGTGAATAAAGACCATGCCCTGGCCGAAACAGCCCGCCAGGCCGCTGCCAAGATCGTGGGCGAGCAGGGTGTGGTATTTACCCCCAGCGGCATGGGCAGCGAGGATTTTGGCTATATCATGGAGAGCATTCCCTCGGTATTTGCCTTTTTGGGCGTTGGCAACGAGAAATACGGCGCTACCTGGAGCCTGCACTCGGATAAATTCCGCGTGAGCGATACGGCACTGCCCATCGGTGCAGCGCAGTATGCACAGTTTGCCTATGACTATCTGGAAAATGCAGCAAAGGAGGGCGCACAATGACCATTCAGGAACTGGCTGCACAGCAGAAGGATTATGTGATCGAGACCCGGCGCTATCTGCATGCGCACCCCGAGCTGGGCTGCGAGGAAGTAGAAACAACAAAGTTTATTAAGGCTGAGCTGGAAAAGATCGGCGTAGAGGTGCAGACCTTTGACGATATTACCGGCTGCATTGGCACCATCAAGGGCGCAAAACCCGGCAAAACCGTGATGCTGCGCGCCGATATCGATGCCCTGCCCATGCAGGAGAAAACCGGCGCATGCTATGCCAGCGTGAACGACGGCGTTATGCATTCGTGCGGGCACGACTGCCATACCGCCATGCTGCTGGGCGCGGCCAAGGTGCTGATGCAGAAAAAAGATGAGATCCAGGGCACTGTGAAGCTGATCTTCCAGATGGCCGAGGAGATCAGCCGCAAAAGCGAAGAGTATGTAAAGCGCGGCTGCCTGGACGATGTGGATGCCATTTTTGGCATGCATGTGTGGGTAAACCTGCCTGTGGGCAAATGCAGCTTTGAGGCCGGCCCCCGCATGGCCTGCAGTGATCGCTTTACTATTCAGATCCATGGTGAGGCCAGCCACGGCAGCACGCCG
Organism: Gemmiger sp.; assembly: GCA_963629755.1. Lineage (GTDB taxonomy): Bacteria > Bacillota > Clostridia > Oscillospirales > Ruminococcaceae > SFIE01. The sequence continues at coordinate 10,907 of CAVGKH010000001.1, read as the reverse complement.
TTTTTGGGTAAGGATGCCATGGTGGCTGCGGCTAATGCCGTAATGGCCATTCAGGGCATTGTGAGCCGCATGAACGACCCGCGCGACCCGCTGGTGCTTACGGTGGGTGCCATGAACGGCGGCCAGCGCATGAATATTCTGGCCGACCATGTAGAGTTGGTGGGCACCTGCCGTGCCTTCAGCCGTGAACTGCGCGAGCGTGTGCCCGGCATGATCGAAAATGCGGTAAAAAATGCTGCCGCTGTGTATGGCTGCACGGCCGACTGTGACTATTATTTCGGCCCCGACCCGCTCATCAACGATGACCCCGAACTGGTGGCCCTGGCACAAAAGGCCGCCAAAGACCAGGTGGGCGAAAACTGCCTTATGCACCTGGAAAAAATGACCGGCGCCGAGGATTTTTCGGTGTATCTGACCAAGGCCCCCGGCATTTACGGCTATCTGGGTATTCGCAATGAAGAAAAGGGCATCACGGCCAACCATCATAACCCCTTGTTTGATGTGGATGAATCGGTGCTGCCGAACGGTACGGGCATCTACGCACAGTTTGCACTGGACTATCTGAACGCCCATGCAGAAAACTAAATCGTTTATAGCATAAAGCAAGGCCCGCCGCACGGAATTTTGTGCGGCGGGCCATATTTTATGTATTATAGATCAGGATCATTCGCCTTTGTGCATGGCTTCTACATAATCGAGGTATTCCTGCTTGGTCATGGCGGGCTTTTGCTCCGCCAGCATCTTTTTGGCCTCGGCTGCGCCATCTTTCAGCAGGTGATAGGCAGTAAGCGCCATCATCTGGGCAGGCATCAGGTTGGCGATGTAGGGGTCGGTCACGGCAAAATCCTGGCTGTGCAGCGCACCCTTGGTGCCGCCGAAGGTGAAGTTGAGCACGGGCATAATGGCCTGCAGATCACCCACATCGGTAGAGGCCGTGTTCTGCTGGCCAAGGGGAATGCCCACCGTGTTTACGCCGCGGTCGATCAGGGGCTGGGCTGCCTGCCACAGCAGCTCGCAGGGGGCAGTTTCTTTTACAGGCATGTAGCCCTGGGCATCCACGATCTCGCAGTCAGCCCCAATGGCCATGGCTGCACCGCGGAAAGCGCGGTCTACCTTTTTGCTGGTCTCTTCAATGGCGGGCAGGTTGGAGGCACGAACCATCATATCCACCACTACCTCGCTGGGCACAATGTTGATGGCCTCGCCGCCCTTGCGGATATAGGGGTGCACACGCACATAGTCTTTCTCCTGGAAGGTCTCACGGATCATGCCCAGAGCGGCCATGCCGAGGCTGGCGGCATTCAGAGCATTCACGCCCGCATGCGGTGCAGCTGCGGCGTGGGCGGCTTTGCCGTGGATATACACGGTTTTGCCCACAAAGCCGCTGCAGGCGCTGTTGCCCAGCATAAGGTCGGCGCCGCTGTCGCGCCCAGCCATCAGGCTGTGGTCGGTGATCGCCATGTCGATATCGTCAAAGGCACCCAGACGGATCAACTCGCTCTTGCCGCCCGAGTAGCGCACGCCGTGGCTCTGCTTCACCTCAGCGCGCACCGAGGCATCAAGGAACTCCTCAGCGGGAACCGCAAAAATAGTGGCTGTGCCGCCCAGGGCTGCTTTTACCTCGGGGTCACAGAGCGCCAAGGCTGCGCCCAGGATAGAGACCATCTGCGCATAGTGGCCGCAGGCGTGGGCAAAGCCCTGCTCGGTAGCATGCGGGTGTGTGGGGCAGCTCAAGCCGTCCAGCTCGCCCACCAGGGCTACATTGGGCCCACCCTGGCCGATGGAAGCCTTTACGCCGGTAATGGCAAGGCCCTCGGTAGGTTCAAGGCCAAGTTCACGCAGAAAATCGGCGGCCAGTTTGGCCGTGCGGTATTCGTGAAAGCCCTGCTCGGCGTGGTCGAAAATATCTTCGGCCAATGCCTGCAGGCGAGGTGCATTTTCATCAATGATCTGCAAGATCTTTTCTTCAATACGATCCATTTAATACCCTCCCTTTTATGGCTGCGCAAAGGCGCGCAGGCTGTTGGTTCTATTATACCGCTTTTGTGCCGCGTCGTCACCCAAAATTCGCAAAACAGTGCAAAAAAAGGCTTGGCATTGAGGTTATTATTTTTCCATGCTATACTGAAAATGCCCATAAGAATTTTGTAAAAAACGGCCTTCCTGCACCTTATGGTGCAGGAAGGCCAGCTGCAGAGCATGACGCAGCAGGGGTGAGAAACCCACCGAAAGAAATTTTGGAGGAGCAATATGATTTACGCTGGCACAGGTGTTTTATTCAATATTCTGTTTCTTGTGGTTCTGGGCATGATCGTGTATACCATTATTCGAAATATACAAACCTGGAACAGAAACAATCATTCGCCGCGGCTTACGGTTTCGGCGTTGGTGGTGGCCAAACGCATGAGTGTGACGCATCACAACACGGGAAACGGCGCTGTGCATTCTTCTACGGTTTATTATGTAACATTTCAGGTGGAAAGCGGCGACCGCATGGAGCTTACAGTACATGGTTCGGAATACAGAATGCTGGCGGAAGGCAACAGGGAAAAGCTGAGTTTTCAGGGCACGCGCTATCTGGGGTTTGAGAGAAACTGAAATACCGCAGAATTCCGCACCTGCAAACCTATTTAAAAAGTTTCTGCGATAGTCCCCATTTGCAAAAATGGGTTTTATAAGGGCAGCCCGCCCGGCTAAAGCCGGGCGGGCTGCTTTTTGCGCATATCAATATAAAATCAATAGCCGTAGCGCGGCTGCTTTATGCGCAGGAAAATGGCAGCAAGCACGGTGGCCAGCGCCTGGGCGGCCACAATGGAAGCCCACACGCCGGTAATGCCGAACAGCAGGGGCAGAATGAGCACGGCGGCAACCTCAAGCACCAGTGTGCGCATAAACGAGATCAGCGCACTGGTAAGGCCGTCATTGAGGGCCGTGAAAAAGCCGGAGGCAAAAATGCCGAAGCCCATAAATACAAACGAAAGGGCATAAATGCGGAAGCCGGAAACGGTAAGGGCCATCAGCTCGGCATCGTAGCCCACAAAAACACGCGCCAGGGGCGTTGCCAGCAGCTGTGCAGCCAGCAGCATCACCGCGCCGCCCGCACCGTTTAAAATCAGGCTTTTGCGCAGCAGGCTGTGCAGCTCGGACAGATTGCGTGCACCATCGTGAAAGCTTACAATGGGGCCAACGCCCATTGAGTAGCCGATAAAGGCGGCGGCAAAAATAAAGCTGACATACATCATTACGCCGTAGGCAGCAATGCCGTTTTCACCTGCATATAAAATGAGCTGCCAGTTGTAAAGAATGCTGACAACGCTCATGGCAACATTGCTCATAAACTCAGAAGAGCCGTTGATGCAGGCTTTGCGCAGGGGCTTGCCGTCAAACCGGGTGCAGCCCAGGCGCAAAAGGCTTTTGTTGGGGCGGAGAAAGTAGAAAAGCGGAATAGCGCCGCCCACTACCTGGCTTAAAGCAGTGGCGGCCGCTGCGCCCATCAGCTTGTAAGGGGCGGGCAGAAGCGGCACCAGCACGGCATCCAGAACCATGTTGGTAAGGCCGGAGGCTACCGTGACCCCAAAGCCTAGCTGCGGCTTTTCGGCAGCGGGAAAAAAGGTTTGGAACAAAAGCTGCAAAATATAAAAGGGCAGTGCCAACAGATTGATGCGGCCATAAACGGCGCAATCGTCCAAAAGCTGGCCGGAGGCACCCAGCATGGCCGAAATGGGCCGGATAAACACAAACCCCAGCACAGCGATCACCACGCCCAGCACCAGCGCTGTATAAACAAACAGCGAAAAGCAGCGGTTGGCATATTCTTTGCGGCCCTCACCCAGGGCACGGGCCACAATGGCTGTGCCGCCAGTGCCCAGCATAAAGCCCACGGTGGCCGTGATCATCAGAAACGGCATGATAAGGTTGACCGCGGCAAAGGCGGTTTTGCCCGCAAAGTTAGAAACGAAAAAGCCGTCTACCACGCCATAGATCGAGGTAAAGATCATCATGGCCATAGAGGGCAGGGTAAAGCGGATCAAGCGGGAATAGGTAAAGTGATCCGAAAGCTGGATTTTCATAAAACAGGTCTCCTAAAAACAGTAAAATCAAAGTTTATCAAGCTGTGCGCGCAGGCCGCTGTTGTATTTTTGCATGAGCAGAAGATTTTGCTGAACTTCGTCTTCGCTCCAATCTGAATAAACACGCACTTCGGCATCGTACAGGCGGCCCGCCGTTTGCTGCGCATAGGCCTGCCCCTGCGGGGTGAGCATTACTTTTTTTGCATTGCCTCGGTAGGGGGCCAAGGTGAGCATACCGGCGCTTTCCAGCTGGCGGATCACAGAATTAACGGTTTGCTTGCTGAGGGCAGATTGGCGGCACACATCAGCCAAAGGGCAGCCGTCGCCTTGGTCTAAAATGGTATACAGCACGCGAAGCATACTGTCTGACACGCCGAGCTTGAGCGCAGCCTGGTGATAAAGAAAATCAGATTCAGCGGTAAGGGTGTTGATCCTGTGGATCTGTGCAGAAAGTGAATCAGGAATCGGCATAAAGGATCCTTTCTGAAGTATAAGTACGAAATCGGACAACGAGAGCCATTATAGTACGAATTCGGACGATTGTCAAGAAGATTGTGGACTGTAAAATTTGAATTTATGCTGGGCACACAAACCACAATTTACCGATGCAAAAAGGGGCTGCTTGCGGCTGCAAACAGTCCCTTTTTGAAAAAATTCTAAAAATGAAAATCAGGTGCTGCTTTCGGTGCTGCTGGCACTGTCGTCAGCTTTGCCGAGGGCAATGGCCGTTACAGCCTCGCGCAGGGTGCTTACCTGGCTGCGGGGCACAAGGCCGAGTGTTTCACCATTCAGCTGCACCAGGCAGTTTTCACCGTCATACCGGTAGGCGGCTATTGTAAGGGTGGGATAGTCGGTGTTATCCAGCGATACGGTAAATTCCAGCTCTTTCTTTTCGCCGGGCGTTTCGCTGTTAAAGGTGCCCACGCTCAGTGCGTTTACCGCGCTTTGTACGGCGCTGAAATCAGCTTCGCTTTCGTTATACAGGAATTTATCGCCCTTGTGGGTGATGGCACAGGTCACATCATCCAGTGTAAAGTCCAGCGCGGTGACCTTATCCCAGTCGAGCGTAAGCACGCTTGAGGGGCGCAGAGCGTTGGCATCCGTGCCGGTCAGGCTGGTATAATCCGATTCGCTCACATTGCATACAATGGCGGAATCATTCATGCGGCAGTAATACTTATCATCGCCCACATTGCCAAAGCTTACGGTAAAGCTGCCGTCACCGTCCTCGCTTTCGTAGCTGATGACAAACGAGGCGGCGGGGTTGTCCAGGCCGTAAGTGGAAAGGTCGCTGTCAGAGGCCTTGTAGGTGGCGTAGTCGCCCCAGTCAAGGGCCTTCAGGCGGCTTACAAAGGTATCGATCTTATCGTCAGAAAGCACGGTGTAGCTGCCGTTGTTTGTATAAAAGTGGTAATCGGTGGTGTAAGAGTGCGTTTCCTTGGGCAGATAGTCGGCCGTAAAGGCATCATCGCCTGTGCGGCTGATCTGGGTGATCTGTGTGGTGTCGGGCACACTGTCGGTCTGCATAAAGTCGTCGTGGTCGGTGGAAAGTGCATCCTCCACATCATCATCTACCAGATACACGGTGCCTTTTTCAAGCATCACATAGCGCTTTTGATCCATGGTAGAATAGCTGCCCATGCTCAGCGTGGTGTCACCGTCCGCGGTGGTGAGCGTAACGGTGCCGGTGGGGCTGTCCAGCCCATACTGTCCGTAATCGCTGACATCGTTGATCACAAAGCTGGCTGTGAGCGGGGCAAAATGGTCGAGCAGGTCGCTGATCTTATCCTGATCGACCGGGAAAGCATCATCGCCCTCCTGCTGCCAGCCGCTGTCGCCCTTGGTAAAGGTAAGGGTCTTGCCGCTTACCGTCCAGCTGATCTGGGTAAGGGTGTCCGGGTCAGCCGTAATGATATCCTCACTCACGGTAGAGATCTTGTCGATGTGCTTTTCTACGCCGGTCACGGCAAAAATGCCCACACACAGCGCAGCCAGCACACCGCCCAGGATCAAAAGATTTTTTTGCCTTTTCATACCATTTTCCTCCTGCGAAGCACTTCGTCCACACCCAGCAGCAAGAATGCGATGGGCACAATGCCAATCATGCAGATCTTCAGCCAGGCTGCCGAGGAAGAGCTGATGGTGAGGTAGCTGCTGTCGAGCGATTTAGAGCGGATGCTCACCGAGTCTCCCTGACCGATCATCCAGGAAAGGCTGTTCATGGCAAGATCCATATTGGCACCCGAGGAGTACGAGTTGTACAGATCGTCGAGCAGGTAATCGCTGGCGATCCAAACCAGCTTGCCGCCCTGGCTGCTTTCGGCCGAAACGGCCAGCGTGAAGGGCCCGGCGGGATCATCGTCTTCACGGTCGTAGGTGGTCATGGCGTAGCCGTCCAGCTTGGAGAAGGCAGAATCAGAAGTGGTCAGCAGGGCGGTGGCCGTACTGGAATCGCTCAAAGTCAGGCCGGTGGCAATGGGCACGATCACATGGTATGAACCCTCCGTGAGGGGATCTGTGATGTCGCTCTGCTGAATATCGGGCATCAGGATATAGGGCTGGGTAAAGGCATAATGCTCGCGGTCAGGGTCTACCACAATGCCCTCGCCTGCGGTAACACCATAGTCGCTGAGCAGTGCGGTCAGGTTGGTGAGCAGGCCGTTTTGCTGCGGGCCAGAGAACACCAGAACCTTGCCGCCGTCTGCGATATAGTCGCGCAGCATGGTGAGCTCTTCGTCTGAAATGTCGCTGGTGGGGGCGTTGATGATGATGGCATCGCACTCTTCGGGCACGCTGTCAACATTCAAAAGGCTGAAATCCTTTACGGTCTCGTAGTTGCCGCGTTCCAGCTGGCTGGTAAAGTTGTCAGAAAGATCGGCTTCACCGTGGCCGCTCAGCAGGTATACCTGAGGCAGCTCTTCGCTGGTAACATAGTCGATGGCCGAGGTGATCTGCCCCTCGCCGTCAAAGCTGCGCGAGATCGAGCCGGTGCTGTAGTAGGTGCTCATATCGGTGTTATAAATCGAGTCGTAGCCGATATAGCGGTTCTTTGAGCCGCATTCCACCACCAGCGAGTTGTTCTGCACAGTTTCATCGGTGTACTGCTGGGCAAAGGTGGGGTAGGTGTCAGGGTCTTTTTTCTCGATCGAGATATGGTCAGAAAGGTCAGCATAGCGGTCGAGCAGCTTTTGCACTACGGTATCCTCTTTGCCGGTCTCGGTGATCCAGTCGATCTTTACATCCTGGTCGAGATTGGTGACTACTACCTTGGTATCGCTGGTAAGCGAGTAAAGCTGCGCGGCGGAAATATCAAACTGGGTAAATTTGCTGGGCAAAACGCTTACCAGCACATTAACAGCTACTAAGATAGCCAGCACAATGAGACCCAGCAAAAAGCTGTAGCCGCCCACGCGCGCGGTGCGGGTGGTAAGGGCCTGGCGGTTTTGTGCAAGCAGCTGCCGCCATTTGGTTTTTAAGTCTTTCATCCGTTATACCTCTTTTTCTCCCAGCACTGCACGCACAAAAACAGGAAAAACACCGCAATGCTGATGTAGTATACGATGCCGGTCAAATCGAACACGCCGTTTACAAAGGTGTAAAAGCGCTCAAACGGCGAAAGAGTCTTCATTAAGGTGGGCACAGCGGTTTCCAGCGCACTGGGCTTGGCAATGCCAAAGCCTGCCAGCACGGCGGCGCACAAAACAAACACAACGCCCCCGGCGGCGCTGGAAGCGGTGAGCTTTTTTACCAGAATTGCCAGCACAGCGGCCAGCACCAGCAGCACCACGATGTTTACAAATTTGCCCGAGATCTGATCGGCCAGAGAAGAAGCATAGTAGCACAGCAGCATGGCGGCTACGCATAAACCGGCGGCCATACCCTGCGACTCGGTAAGCGAAGAAATAAACATGCCGATGGAGATAAGCGCCAGCCCTAAAAAGATAAAGGCCACAAGTGCGCCGTAGGCGCTGGGCAGGTAGACATCGCCGTATAAAGAGAAGATAAACGGATAAACGCATGCCACCAGCATTGGGGCGATAAACACCAGAGCCATGGCAAAGTATTTACCAAGCACGATATCGGTGCTGGTAATGGGCAAAAGCGAAAGCAGCTGGTCGGTTTTCTGCTTTTTCTCTTCGGCGATCACACGCATGGTAAGAATAGGCACCAAGGCGATAAAACCAATGCAAAAGGTGCCCAGAGCATATTCAAAGTTGGCCACGGCGCGGTTGATGTTGTAAAGCATAGCGCCCAGGCCGATGAACTCAAGCAGGGCAGCCCCGAATACATAGGCCAGCAGGCCATGGTAATAAAGGCTGAGCTCGTGTTTAAAGATCGCTTTCATTCTGAGGCTCCTTTCCATCGGGCAGCGGCTCAGAATCGGAGTCTGTCAGCTCGATAAAGATATTTTCAAGATCAGCCTTTTCAGGCGTAAGCTGCAAAATCGCAGTTTCGGCCTTTGCAAACGCAAAGAACAGTGCCTTGCAGGCTTCGGCGGCATCGCCCGAAACCTCCAAGCGGGCTTTGCAGCGATTATCTTCGCCGGAAAGCACCTCGCAGCCGGTAACGGCGGGCACGGTAGAAAGCAAGGCGTGCAGCTTCTCGGGCGTGCAGTCGGCGGTCAGGGTAAGACGGCCGCCGCTGGCCAGGCGCTGCTCAAGGTTCTGCGGGGTATCAAAGGCTACCAGCTTGCCGTGTGCGATGATCAGCACGCTTTCGCAGATAGCCTGCACCTCGCTTAAAATATGTGAGCTCAAAATCACAGTACGCTTTTGCCCAAGCTCACGAATGAGGTCACGGATCTCGATGATCTGCAAAGGGTCAAGGCCGACCGTGGGCTCATCAAGGATGATATAGCGTGGGTCACCCAGCAGTGCCTGTGCAATGCCCACACGCTGGCGGTAGCCCTTGGAAAGATGGCGGATCAAACGGTTTGCCATGGGCTCAAGCCGGGTCTCGGCCATAGCCTGCGCCACCTGTGCATCAATCTCGGCTTTGGGCGTGCCTTTCGCTTCGGCCACAAAGCGCAGGTATTCCTCGGGGGTCTGCTCGGGGTACAGTGGCGGGATCTCGGGCAGATAACCCAGCAGCTTTTTGGCTGCCTTGGCTTCTTCAAAAATATCCAGCCCGTCGATGGTCACGGTGCCGCCGGTAGCGGCTAGGCAGCCCGTCATGATATTCATGGTGGTAGATTTGCCCGCGCCGTTTGGCCCTAAGAAACCGTAGATATGGCCCTCCTGCAGCGTGAAAGAGATATCATCCACCGCTGTAAAAGTGCCGTATCGCTTGGTCAAGTGTTCAACTGCGATCATACTCGCACCTCCTAAAATAACATCTATATTTTAAGATGAATGCTTGAAAAACCGCTGAAAATCTTGTGTAAGATTTGTGGAAAAACTGGAAGAGACAGATAAAAATAAAGACCGGACGCACAGAACAAGGCTCTGCACGCCCGGCGGGGCAAAAATAAGCAATAAAAAAGCAGCACCCTTTATAAAAAGGTGCTGCCTGGTGCGACCGGGAGGATTCGAACCTCTGGCCTTCCGGGTCGGAGCCGAACGCTCTATCCAGCTGAGCTACGATCGCATATAAAACATTCTCTTATGGGAACTTTAGCTATCATAGCATATTTTAGGGCAAAAGAAAAGGGGAAAAATGAAAAATGCGGGAGCATGCGATAAAAGCCCCATGGTAAAAGGCAGAGGAAGAAGCTGCAAGAAAGGGCGCAGAGCTGGGCAGGGATTACTTTTTTTTATTTTTGCACCAGATCATATAGAGGCCGTCTAAAATCAGGTTTTCGCGGTAGATGATGCCGCAGGTGCAGGCATTCAGGATGCTTTTAGGAAACTGTCCGGTGGCGATGACGGCGGTATCTTCGCCCAGTTCAGCGCGAAAACGCGCCATAAGGCCGTCGATCATGACAGCGGTGCCCAGTACAGCGCCGGTGTGCAGGCTGCCGGCGGTGGTTGTGGCCAGCACACTGCCAACAGGGGTATCCACATCTACATGAGAAAGCTGGCTGGTGTGGCGCACCAGAGTATTGAGAGCCAAGTGCGGACCGGCGCAGATCACGCCGCCCACCAGTTGCCCAGCAGCGTTAATGGCCATCATGCTGCAGGCGGTATCCATATGGATCAGAACCAGAGGGGGCTTATGGATCTGCAAAGCGGCGACTGCACCGCACAAAAGCTCAGCCCCAAGCTCAGAGGGGTTATCGATGCGCAGCGGCAGGCCGCTGCGCAGGCCGGGGCCTACCGTGCGCACACGCACAGAATAGAGCATTTCCAGAGCGGTTTTAATAGGGGTGGTGAGGCTGGGAACAACACTGCCCAGAATGGCGCCCTCGACCTGGGCAGGGTCAATGTGATGCAGCGACATCACGCCGCCAATGCGCACGGCGTATTCATCGGCAGTGGCAGCCTTTACACTGGCAAGCCGGGCTGAAAATAATATGGAACTGCCCTCGAAAGCACCCAGAGTGATGTTGGTATTGCCGATATTGACAGTAAGGATCATGAAAGAACTCCTTTATGATAATAGGGCATTATATAAAGCGAGCGCAGCGCACTGCTATATAATGTAATATATTATAATACATAAATAATAGATGGAAGCCGAGGGTTTTTAAAAACAGATGGGTATAAACAAAATTGGCTTAAAAGAGCTTATCTATAATAATATCCGTAAATAGGTAAGATTTCAATAGGCGAAAGAAGAAGGCTAAAACTTTTTTGCAAAAAAAGAAAAAACATGTAAAAAAGTAGTTGACAAAGTGTAGGTGAAGGTGGTATTATAGCAAAGCTGTCGCGAGACAGGGCGGCCGAAAGGGCGCAGGGA